>JBGSYN010000150.1:0-96158 GCA_041750975.1 Geminicoccaceae bacterium
AGGCGACTTCCATCGCAAGGGATTCATCGACGGCTGCTCACTTCGACTGCCGACCATCGTTGTCCGTCCTGGTCGGCCGAATAAGGCAGCGTCGACATTTGCGAGCTCCATCGTTCGTGAGCCTCTTGCTGGAGAGCAGGCGATATGTCCGGTCAGTGCCGATAGCGCCATGTATGTCCTTTCGCCACGCCGCGTGGTTCAGGCCATGCTGCATGCCGCCTCCCTATCGCCCGAAGAGATAGGCCCGAACAGATCAATTCAGCTTCCGGGCATCAAGGCACGAATTGGCGATGTGGTAGATACATTGAGACATGTTGCGGGTGACAAGGCCGCTGAACGCGTCATTTGGCAGCCCAACCCCACAATCCAGAAAATTGTCTCAGGTTGGGCCAGCGATTGCGAACCCCATCGGGCTCTCAAGCTCGGTTTTGAAGCTGACGATTCGATTGAAAGTATTATCCTTGCCCACATCGAGGACGAACTCGGCGGAATTGTTAAGTGAGAAATCAGCCACTTAAGCATTTTTGAGCAATTTCGTAGCTGTCCCTTGAGAGGCCTGTTCTCGCTAGGATTCTCTCGAGTTCGCTCTTCATCAAGCTTTGCCGATTTGCGTCGTACTTCCGCCAGCGACCGAGGGACGTAAGCAATCGAGAGGCCAGTTGTGGGTTCCTTGCATCAACCTCGAGCACGGTGTCGGCCAACAACCGGTATCCTGCACCATCGGGCCGATGAAATCCAATTGAATTGCCCATGACGAAGGCACCAAACAATGCTCGCATGCGATTTGGGTTCGTCATGGTGAATGCGGGATGCCCTCGCAATCGCTGGACTCGGGATACGGCAGAATCGTCTTCGATCATGGCTTGAATGGCAAACCACTTGTTGACGACGAGAGGTTCAAACTTGAAGGTTTCGTAGAAGTCGCTCAGGACTTCCTCGGTCGCCGATGCGAAGGACCGGGTCAGGGCGGTCAACGCGCCGATGCGATCGGTCATATTGTCAGCAAGGCGATACTGCTTGTCAGCCCATTTTCCATAGTAGCTCGAATCCGCCCACAATAGATATTGAAGAGCTGTATTCTTGAGTGCTCGCCGTCCGATGGCCCTCTTCGAAATTTCAAAGTCGTCATTGTCCTGATATCGGAGATAGATTCGTTCCCAATCCTGTTGGAGTTGTCGACCTAGTTGGCTGCGAAGGCCTCGTATTGCCAGATCGACGCCTTCCACATCGATTTCTGCCATTTGCTGGAACAGATACCCTTTGGTTGGAAGGTTTATAAGGCGAGCCCAGAATGCCGGATCGGAAATCTCTTGAGAAAGAATTGTGCGCATCGCGTTGGACAGTGGGTGTCCGTCAATCGCAATGTCACCGGACGTCCGGATACTTGTCAAAACGATCCTTGAAGCCAGCTGCTGACCGGCGTCCCATCGGGAGAATTCGTCGGTGTCGTAGCTGAACAGAATCTCAAGCTCTGTGTCGTCGAGTTCGATCTCGAGACGCACGGGCGCCGAGAATCCTCGCAGTAAGGATGGAACCGGTTCGGTGTCCACATTGACGAAGGTAAAGGTGTCTTGCTCCGACGAGAGTTGAATCAGCCGTTCATGAGTGCCCCTTTCAATCTCGCCCTGCAGTTGAAGCGGGATGGTATCTCCGCCTCGCGACAATAGGCCGAGGCGAATTGGGATTTGCAGTGCTTCTTTATGTGCCTGGCCGGGTGTCGGCGGTGTTGTTTGCCGGAAAGTCATTCGGTAGATTCGACTGTCTGCGTCGTACTGCTTGCTCACCGTTAGAACCGGTGTCCCGGCCTGCCCATACCATTTGCGGAAATGTCCGAGATCGATGCCGCTCCCGCCCTCCATGGCGTCGACGAAATCGTCGCAAGTGACCGCTTGGCCGTCATGCCTTGCAAAATAGAGATCCATACCCTTTCGGAAATTTCGAGCGCCGACCAGCGTGTGGATCATGCGAATAACTTCGGCACCTTTGTCGTAAACCGTACGTGTATAAAAGTTGTTGATCTCGAGATAGGAATCCGGCCGGATAGCGTGCGCTAGCGGGCTGGCGTCCTCGGCAAATTGGCCCTCCCGCAGAAGTGCTACATCACCAACTCGTTTGACGCCGGGTGAGTGCATGTCCGCGCTGAAAAGCTGGTCCCTGAATACCGTAAGGCCTTCCTTGAGTGTAAGCTGGAACCAATCACGACAGGTGACGCGATTTCCGGTCCAATTGTGGAAGTATTCATGGGCGATGATACGTTCGACGTTCATAAAATCCTGGTCGGTCGCGGTGTCCTGCTTAGACAGGGTCGCTGAGGTGTTGAATACGTTTAGTCCCTTGTTCTCCATCGCTCCCATGTTGAAATCGCTGACGGCGACAATCTGATAGAGGTCCAGATCATACTCGAGACCGAAATTTTCTTCGTCCCAGCGCATCGCTTTCTTGAGCGATTCCATGGCATGGCCGCATTGTCCTATATTTTCATACTCGGAATAGATCCTGAGAGCGATGGTGCGGCCTCTCTTTGTTCGGAAATTATCCTCCAACAGGGCGAGATCGCCCGCGACAAGGGCGAATAGGTAAGAAGGCTTGGGGAAGGGATCTTCCCAAATGGCGTAGTGACTTCCGTTGGGCAGTTCTCCGAAAGAAATAGGGTTCCCGTTGGAGAGCAATAGCGGACACGAGACTTTGTCTGCCTCTATCCGCACTCGGTAACGAGACATCACATCAGGACGATCCTGAAAAAATGTAATGCGGCGGAAACCTTCTGCTTCGCACTGCGTGCAGTATGTTCCATTGGAAATGTAGAGACCAGAGAGTTGGGTATTTTTGGCGGGCGCAATCTTGGTTATGATTTCAAGATCGAAATGATCAGGCACGCCAAAGATTCGCAGACCTTGGCTCGAGATTTCGTAGGCAGAGGGGGCTAATGGATCGCCATTGACAGCGGCGGAAACCATTTCCAGCTCGTTACCGTCCAGCCAAAGATCTTTCTCCCGTTGGCCATGCCGCAAGCGGCTGAAGACCGCCTTGGAAGTCACAATTGTCGCTTCTGGATTAAGTTCGAACCGGAGATCCACCGTCTCTGTGGTGAAGGCGGGGGCTTTGTAGTCACTACGATAGATGGTACAGTGCTCTGCTGGAACAGACATGAAATCTCCGATGAAAACCGTTCGTCGATCATAGTCAACAGGTCGAGCCGACATTCACCCCGTTAAGGGCAATTTGCATGGCTTGAGCGAGTTCATGAAAGCCTCTAGCCTTTCGGTTATATTCTCCACAAGCAGAAGGAAGCAGGCATGGTCAAAGCAGCATTTCTCGGACTAGGGGTGATGGGCTACCCAATGGCTGGCCATTTGGTTGAAAAGGGCGGCCATGACGTGGTTGTATTCAACCGGTCCGGTGAAAAGGCCAGGAAATGGGTCGATCAGTTTGGTGGAAGGGTCGCATCGTCACCAAAGGAGGCAGCTGACGGCGCCGAGTTGGTAATGCTTTGTGTGGGCAACGATGACGATATTCGCTCGATCGCGCATGGCGAGGACGGCATTTTTGCCGGCCTGGGACAGAACTCGATTTTCATCGATCATACTACTGCTTCCGCCGATATCGCACGAGAGTTGGATAGGGTCGCCAAGGATCACGGCGGCCACTTCATTGACGCGCCGGTATCCGGTGGCCAGGCCGGCGCTGAAAATGGTGTCCTGACGGTGATGTGTGGTGGAGAGCAGGATGCCTTCGACCGTGCCAAACCGGCTATGGATTGCTATGGTCGCTCGGTTGCGTTGATGGGAGAGGTCGGTTCTGGTCAGCTCACCAAGATGGTCAACCAGATATGCATTGCAGGAATTGTGCAGGGCTTGGCCGAGGCCGTGAATTTTGCAGTTCAGGCAGGTCTCGACACGGATAAGGTGGTCGAAACGATCTCGAAAGGCGCAGCGCAATCCTGGCAGATGGAAAATCGCTGGCCAACTATGGTGAAAGGAGAGTTCGATTTCGGCTTTGCTGTGAATTGGATGCGCAAGGATTTGCGTATTTGCCTTGAAGAAGCTCGGCAAAATGGAGCTGCGTTGCCGATGACCGGATTGGTGGACGGTCTGTACCAATTGGTGCAGCAAGCTGGCGGGGGCCGGTGGGACACGTCGAGCCTGCTCGTTAATCTTCGTCCAAAACAAGAGTAGCGAGAACGAGACTGGCGATAAGCCGATCCACGACCATATCTAATGATGCCGAAACCAAAAATATCGTAAGAGAATATTGTGAGATCACAGCAATTCATGGATGCCGGCATGACGGCCAGTCGAAATGCCAAGTATCATCTGGGTCAGATCGTGCGACATCGAATGTTTCCCTTTCGTGGTGTCGTCTTCGATGTCGATCCCGAGTTTAGCAACACTGATGAATGGTACGAATCGATACCCGAAGAAATCCGACCGTCGAAGGATCAACCCTTTTATCACCTTTTAGCGGAAAACGCTGAAAGTTATTATGTTGCCTACGTTTCCGAGCAGAACCTGTTGCCGGACAATAGTGAAGAACCGATCGGTCATCCACAACTGGTCGAGCTCTTTGACCCGAAGGGTGATGGGGGATATGCGCCGAAACGAAATCTGATCCATTGATTTTTTGGCTTCAGAATTGGACGCCTCTGTCCACGATTCAGACTCATGAGGCAGCCGAGGGTTAGGACGCGATCAATGAGACGTGCGCTGCTTTGTGGGACTAGTGAATTTCGTTGGCTACTGACGGTTCTGGCGTTGGTTTCGTTAATCGATCCTTGGAAAATCGCAGCATCCCAGGAGCTTCAATCTCTTCTCGATAGAATCGCATCCAACAAAGTGGATACCTCGAACTCTATTCAAGTAGATGCTCGGATCAGCGATGTTGCAGGCTATGCGCTAGTCGTGTCGATCGAGCCTGAAGCAACTGTCAGATTGGTATCTGATCCGGGCATTCGTGTTACACCACTATTGTCCGAAGGCGTAATTTGGAATACCGCAGGAAGCGTTGAGGTCCGGGATACAGACCACGATTATTTTGATGTTGCTCCGACCATACGATTGCCGTTCACCGAAAACGCCGCGAGGACGGTGAGAGCGAGAGTGGAGTACGCGTACTGCATTATCGACCAGCAATGTTTGTTCGGTGAGCAGTTCGTCGAGGTTGCACTCGACAATTGGATAGAGTGAATTCCATGGTGCAGAACGCGGCGCCGAGATGGCCATAGTTGCATGGCGTCGCTTCGTTCACTAGGCTCTTTGACGGTATCGTCTTTCCTCGTGAGCCTGAAATGCCGTTCCTCGCTTCTAGTCTTTCCCGGATAAAACCTTCGCCTACGATCGCAGTGACCAATCTAGCCCGGGAGCTTAAGGCCTCCGGTCGTGACGTAATTGGCCTCGGTGCCGGCGAGCCGGATTTCGATACGCCGGATTATATCAAAGAAGCAGCGATCAAGGCAATCCGAGATGGTTTTACCAAGTACACGGCGGTGGATGGAACGCCGGAACTGAAGCAAGCGATAATTCGCAAGTTCAGACGCGACAATAATCTCGAATACAATCCTGATCAGATTACGGTGGGTACCGGGGGGAAGCAGGTACTCTACAATGCACTGATGGCAACAATCAATCCCGGCGACGAGGTCATTATCCCAGCCCCGTTCTGGGTGTCTTATCCGGATATGGTCCTCCTGGCTGGCGGCAAGCCGGTTTTCGTCCGATGCGGTGAGCAGACAGGTTTCAAGCTTCTTCCTGAAGATCTAGAGAGCGCAATAACCGAAAAGACCAAATGGGTCATCCTCAACTCGCCTAATAATCCCACCGGAGCCGCCTATACCCGGACCGAGTTGAAGGGGTTAACCAACGTCTTGATCCGTCATCGTCATCTGTATGTGATGACAGACGACATGTATGAGCATCTAACGTATGACGATTTTCGCTTCTGCACCGTCTCAGAGGTCGAACCCTCGCTCATGGAGCGTACGTTGACGGTCAATGGAGTATCCAAGGCCTACGCAATGACTGGCTGGCGCATCGGCTTTGCCGGCGGACCGTCGCCCCTCATCAAGGCCATGGCGAAAATTCAATCGCAAAGTACCTCAAATCCATCGTCGATAAGTCAAGTTGCTGCCGAAGTTGCGCTGGACGGCGATCATTCATTTTTGCAGGCGCGAAACGCCGTATTCAGGGAGCGGCGAGATCTCGTTGTCGACAAACTGAACGCCGTGCACTCCCTTCGCTGTCATCGACCTGAAGGGGCATTCTACGTTTATCCAAGTTGTGCCGGAGTTATAGGCCTCAGGACTCCCGCCGGCGATATGATTGAGACTGCAGAGGATTTTTCGCGGTATCTTCTCGAGACGGTGGGTGTAGCCGTCGTTCATGGCGCCGCATTCGGCATGGATCCATACTTTCGCATCTCTTATGCAACATCGACCGAACTTCTAGCTGACGCATGTGATCGCATCGGCAGAGCGTGCGACCAATTATCGGATTAGTTGCATTGACTTCCGGTCTCGATTGTATCGTGAAAAACTTGGTTTCCGGAACGAATGTTGCTTAGCCTCGCTACGCCGGCATTGATTTCCAACACATATTGCGCCGGGGCCGGTGAGGGAATTGGATCACGCGAATATGGCACTGTGTTGAAGGCGACCCCGACAACGCACCCTTTGCTGTCGATAAAGACCATATCTAATGGTAGAATTGTGTTCGCCATCCACATCGTTATCTGACGCGTTTCTTTGAAATCGAACAACATTCCTTCGGCAAGTCCCATCTCCTCTCGAAACATCAATCCCTGCCGACGGTCCTCCGCTGATTCAGCGAGCTCTACCTGAAATTCTAGCCGGCGATCGTCGGTCAGGATCGAGAGTTGAGACTTTTCAAGATCCGCAAGGGCCGGAATGGCTGTGTAAAGGGCAATGATCGACGCTAGAAGGACGTAGGATATCAATTTATTCATGGCGTGAACTGTTCATGCAAAATGCGCTCTTCAAGATTGTGCTTCGGGTCAAATAGAAGTCTCATACTCAATGACCGGTCCTCCCAAATCTCAACGCTGCTGACATCCCTGATTTCCGTTGAATCGGCCACCGCACTCACAGGACGTTTTTTCGCATCGATCACGCCAATTTTGAACCGCGTGGAATTCGGCAATAGTGCACCCCGCCAACGACGGGGGCGAAATGCAGAGATTGGAGTAAGCGCCAGGAGTTTGGAGCCTATGGGTATAATGGGTCCGTGAGCAGATAAGTTATAAGCCGTGCTGCCCGCAGGTGTTGCGACCAAGAGACCATCGCAAACCAGTTTGTCCATCCGGCAAACACCGTCGATATCAATCGAGAGATTGGCCGCTTGGCGGGTCTCACGAAATACCGATACCTCGTTGATCGCAATCGTTGATGCCGATTCGCCATTGGTCAACTGAGCAACCATGCGTAGAGGGTGGAGCACGGCTTCTCGCGCTTCCGCAACCCTGACCTCCAATTCCTCCTCCTGAAATTCATTGAGCAGGAAGCCAACGGTACCAAGGTTCATTCCATAAATGGGCACATTCAGTTGGAGTGACTTGTGCATGGTCTCCAGCATGAAACCATCGCCGCCCAGTGCAATGATGACATCCGCAATTTCCGGCGCGACGTGTCCGTAGCGCGAGGCCAAGATCGAGCGAGTTTGACGGGCCTCTTCATTGTCGGCCGCGACGAAGGCAAAAGGCAACGACACGACTCCTCATCTCAGAAGGAAGGATAAAGGCAAGGCCTTGTCCTCAAAACGCTGGCTTGGAGTCTCACGCGATAGCCATTAAATCAAGATCCTACTCAAGAGAGGTACGTTAGGCGCCATCATGCAACACAACCAAACTGGAATACCGCATCGTTCCATACGGGACCCTTATGGCCGCCAAATCACTTATCTGCGGTTGTCCGTGACGGATCGGTGCGATTTTCGCTGTGTTTATTGCATGGCGGAAAACATGACCTTCTTGCCGAAGGCGGAACTTCTAAGCCTCGAGGAATTGGCGCGGCTATGCGGGGTCTTCGCGGAGCTTGGTATGAAGAGAATTCGCCTCACCGGAGGAGAACCTTTGGTACGCCGCAACATAATGTGGCTCGTACGCGCGCTTGGGGACATGAAGCAATCAGGTGTTCTCGAAGAAGTGACGGTCACTACGAATGGGAGCCAACTTCACAAATACGCCAAGGATCTGGCGAGCGCCGGCGTTCAAAGGATCAATGTCTCGCTCGATACACTAAACCCTGAAAAATTTGCGAGCATTACCCGTTGGGGCCGTTTCGATCAGGTTATCAATGGCATCGAAGCCGCGCAGAGAGCTGGGCTGTCCATAAAAATCAATGCAGTTGCCCTAAAGGGCGTTAATGAGGACGAATACGACCACATGATCAAGTGGTGCGGCGAAAAGGGTTACGATTTGACACTAATCGAAACGATGCCTCTTGGAGAAATTGACGGCGACCGGACGGATCAATATTTGCCCTTGTCTCGTGTCAGAGCGGATCTGGAAAATCGCTGGACACTACAAGACATTCCATTTCGCACTGGTGGACCAGCTCGATATACCAGCATCGCTGAAACCGGGCGAAAGCTGGGCTTCATCACGCCGCTAACTCACAATTTCTGTGAATCATGCAACCGGGTCCGCGTCACCTGCACCGGGACAATGTTTATGTGCCTTGGCCAGGAAGATGCAGCGGATTTGAGGGGCGCTTTGCGGGCTTCGGAGGGAAATGAGCAGTTGGCGCTGGCGATTATGGAAGGCATTGAGCGAAAACCCAAGGGACACGATTTCGTCATCGATCGAAGAAATCAGAAACCTGCAGTAGGCAGACATATGAGCGTGACCGGCGGATAACCCAAGCCGAACCGCTTACTGAAACACAATCTCCACCCGGCGGTTCTCAGGTTCGCGCACGCCATCCTCGGTAGGCACCAGAGGCATGGTTTCTCCGAACCACTCCAACTCGATAACCTCCTGAGCTACCTCCAGAGCGATCAGTGCTGTCTCGACCACACGCGCTCGTGCTTCTGAAAGTTGCAGGTTGTAGGTGGCGCTGCCCGAACGATCGGTATGGCCCGCCACAACCAAACGTGTCGCCTGACCTTCGGCGAAGTCGGCAGCGATCTGTTCGAGAACAGTCGATGCTACTGGTGTTAAATCGGTCTGGTCCCAAGCGAAAAAGACAAAGTACATGTTGTCGACATTGCTCGTGAGGCTGCTTTCAACTTCAGCGAGTGCAGCTTCGAAGTTGGTTCGGCACCGGTCTATGCCCTCTTGGTTGCCGTGTGCATCGTACATTAGCCAGCAATCGAAACCGACTTGGGCCTTAGCCGCTTCGACTGGCGCTTTTTGGCGCCCGGAAGCGTCAAGTGCCGCAATCAACCGGGCACGGGCAGGGCCTAATGCGCCAGAGGACGCCTCGCCAAGGCCGCGATACTCCAACATGTCTGGTTGGACGTTAAAGCCTTCTGCCGAAGCCACGGCTTTCCGGAGGAAATGGCGTCGGTCCGGCGTCCGCCAAGGCGCACCCAACAGATCGGCAACGTCAATATAGCCATCGCGCAGTGATTGATTGAACGCAGAGCCCTGCGGCACCATAGCTCGAACGGCGTCGACATCCACAGTCCAAAGATCTATGTCGTCGTGCAATTGGGGATCGAATGTTGGAATTCCGTTTGGAGCGGTGCCAGTAACCCCACAAGCCGTAAGGACGCTGAACATGGTGCCAGCCGCGATCAACTTGGCGCATGGATGCATTTCGGGGCCCGACTAGGTCTTTTCAATTCAAACGCGAGTCGCCAACATTTCCGCTACAGTGGCTGGCTTCGCTTCTGTGGTCTATCCGCCGAAACATGGCTTTGAATCAAGGACTTTTCGCAAAATGCTAGTCTAGGTAAGTAGGGACGGTCCGTATGCTAGAGGTCTGACTTCGGCGCTTTGTGCAGAACTGAGCGAATTTCTGCGACTAGGTTCTCAATCGACGCGATGACTTCCGGAGAGGGAGTGGACCCTTCTGATTCACGAGCGACCTCCGCGACTACCCTGGCGCCAAAGTTAGCGCTGGCTCCCTTCAGCGCGTGCATTATCTTTCGCCAGTGGTCTCGATCCTCGGCGCAATTGGTTATAGAGTCTCGCAACTTCTCCAGATATTGAGATGCTGTTGCAAGGTACAGTTCGGCTAATTCCGCCTGCAATTGGCTGTCACCACCCGTTAATTGGGCAAGGTGATCTAAATCTATATGGTTAGTCAATGCCTCACGATCTTCGATTTCGAGCCGCGGTTCTGCGGCCTGGGAAATGTTTTGCCGAACCGTTGCGACAAGACGGGAGATGGATATCGGTTTGGTTAGATAGCCTTGCAGCGATAGGCGTTCGCATTCGCGAATTACAGCTTCGCGATCCCAAGCATCCCCGAAGATCACGACAGGAAGCGCCCTCGGAATGTCGCGCGCCTTGCGTATTGTCTCTGCAAGTGCCAATCCACTGCCATCTTCGAGATCCAGGGCAACGAAGCATAGCGCATAGGATCGACGAGACAAAAGTGTGAGAGCCTCTGCTGCCGTTGCGGCAGTGGCGACATCGTAGCCTAGTTTCACAAGAACGGTCATCATCAGCCCGCGACTGAGTTGCACATCCCCGACTATGATGAGGCGGCGGGACTTGGTTTCTAATGACGTAGTCATGGTTCCAAGGGGCTTCGATCCAAATAACTGACGGCATTACTCCCTTTAGGGAGCAACCGAGTTTAGCGCAATAGTTGAAGAGACATGGAATGCATTATCTTAAAACGAGTTTTATGGCATTGTTTGAAAGCATATTTGTCAAAGTCTTGCGCACATTGTGACATTGGAATGCCGCTGTCATGAATGAGAACACCTTTCCTAAAATCACAAACCGAGGTCTGCTGAATGGCGGCTAGCCACAAAACTATTGAGCTCGATGCTCAAGCAGCTTTGATCCACACGATGGTCCTTGTGGCTGCAGCGGAAGGCTCAATGTCCGACGCCGAACTGGAGATGATGGGGCGGCTGGTTCAGTCCTTGCCCATTTTCTCGAGTTTTGAGACCGGCCGCATAATTGCGATCGGGCAGGAGTGTGCAGCCATGTTGGAGCGCGATGACGGACTTGAGATCGCAATATCCGCGATTGCCAATGCGCTTCCCTCCAGGCTTCGAGAGACAGCCTACACGCTTGCTTGTGACGTCGCCGCTGCTGACGGAGATGTTGTCGCATCGGAACTGAGTTTGCTGGAGTTCATCAGAGACAGGCTTGAAATCGACAGGCTGACGGCCGCAGCAATCGAACGTGCAGCGCAAGCACGGTTCCGTCACGCATGAGGTCCGTTCATCTCGCTCAGTTTGCAGGGCCCGTATTGACCCCGAAGGCGATGGGAGAAGCAGATCGCCAAACAATAGCCGCGGGCACCGATGGTTTCGCTTTGATGCAACGAGCGGCGAAGGCCGTCGTCAGGGCTATCTGTCGTGAAACGAAGCCGAGACCAGTAATCGTCCTTTGCGGGCCCGGCAACAATGGAGGTGACGGCTATCAGATCGCTACGCGACTGGCCGCTATTGGTTGGCCGGTCGAGGTCGCCGCGCTTTCCGACGGTAATCTTTCTGGAGATGCGGCCCGCGCGCGGAGTCTCTGGTCGGGTCCGATAGTCTCCTTGTCGGCCCCATTGAGCTTCGAAGGACGGTTGGTGGTTGACGCGCTGTTCGGTACGGGGTTGAAGCGATCACTCGATGCCGAGGTGAGCGCTTGCGTCCAAAAAGTGAAGGATGCCGCGGCGACTGTTGTTTCTGTAGATATTCCGTCCGGTGTAGATGGTCTAACCGGTCAGGTGCTTGGAAGTGCCGTTCAGGCAGATCACACGATAACCTTCTGTTGCCCCAAACCCGGACACCTGCAGTTTCCGGGCAAGCTCCATGCGGGCAAGGTTCAGGTGGCTGATATTGGCATACCGCAACAAAATATTGATGGACTCGATGAGGGGTTAAGGGTCAATCAGAGGGAACTGTGGAAGGACAAACTGAAAGTCCGGGGACCCGAAAGCCACAAGTACCATTTTGGTCATACACTAATTGCCTGTGGGCCAGGTTTGGCGACTGGTGCGGCGCGATTGGCAGCCATATCGGCACTGCGCGCCGGCTCTGGCTTGGTCAGCGTCGCATGTACCCATGAGGCGGGATTGGTTTGCGCCAGCCATTTGACCGAGGTTATGATCAAGATTGCAGAAGATGCCGCGAACTTCCAATCATTGATCGAGGACAAGAGGTATAATGCGTTCGTGCTGGGTCCGGGCTTGGGGGTTGGAGAACGGACCAAAGAGATCACGAAAGTTGCTTTGGCATCAGGCAGGCCGACCGTTGTCGACGCAGATGTGCTGACGAGCTTTGCTTCATGCCCGGAACAATTGTTCGATAACAGCCATGAAAATGTGATTTTGACGCCTCACGAAGGAGAATTCGCCCGCACTTTCGAAATTAAGGGCGACCGTCTTTCACGCGCACGTTCTGCAGCTCGCCAATCGCGATCCGTCATTGTATTGAAGGGTGGCGATACGATCATTGCTGGGCCCGATGGTCGTGTGGCCTTTTCTCCCTGGGGTACCCCATACCTAGCTACTGCCGGGACAGGGGACGTGTTGGCTGGCATCATAGGCGGCATATCCGCCCAAGGTGTGTCAGCCTTTGATGCAGCCTGCGCTGGAACTTGGCTTCATGCCGCAGCTTCGTTTCGATGTCGGGGTCCCCTTATTGCGGGAGACCTCCCCAAGCATCTTTCGAAGATCCGCTCGAAATTGCACATGGCTTGAGCTTCGAACCTTTACGGGCGCTACACACATTGATTCCCGGTCTTTTCGGCACTCTGCCAGCCTGAGTGGCTTGATCTGATGGGAGAAAGGCCGTCGATCATAGGCGGTTGGAGCTTATTTGGGCGCCTTGGCACTAGACATTCCCCATGCTGGAACCCCTTGATTTCGACGCAGGTTGGGCGGAAGGCTACCCAACTATCGTGCTGCGTTCCGTCATGAAGGCGGACATCCGTTTAATGGTCGTGGAATATGTCAATGACCCGGCGCTACAGCTCCTGCATCGGGAAAAGTATGAAATTCTCGGATGCTCAATTGCCGACGTTTTGAGTGAAGAGCATCGGTATGGAGCAGTGCAGCGTCTTGCTCTAGCCGGGGAGGCGGGCGAAAATCTGAAATTATTGGTATGTGTTCGATCTACTACGAACTCAATACCGGTGGTTCTCGAGTGTCAGCCGATGAAAAGGATGCTGGGCTATCTAGCCCTTCGGGTTCAGCGCTTGCAAGATCTACAAAGAAATCAAATCGATCAAGACCATATTATTGATGATATTCACTCAGTTAAAACTAGTTTCAAGTATTGGATGGCCATAGGCGCAAGTGGCCGACTAGAGCTCTCAGAGATAGACCCAAAACTTGTAGATAAAATTGGCTACCCTAAGGAAGAAATACTTAGTAAGGGTCTTGAAAATTTTTCAGAACCAAGAATTCGACCAACGCTGGCGAGGCGTTACTCACGACTAGTTATGGGGCAATCGGTAAGACTTCAATATCATATTGAAGCGGCAGACAGTACCATAATTTCAACTTTGGATTTTGCAGCACCCGTCTTCGTTGAAGACCGATCCGAGCCGGTTGGCGTCGCAGGACGAATTGATGTGCTTTCGGAACTTACTAAGCTGAATGGTCCAGAAATTAGTGCCTCAGACATGGTATCATCAATCGAGCACCTTATAGATCAGGACTTTTGGATATCAGACGGTGATGGAAAGATAATACTTTCGTCATCCAAGCGGAAAGAATTCACAAAGTATCCTAACGGCACACTTTCGCCAATTGAGCGGGCAGTATTGGACGCGAACGCAAGGAATGCGCACGCTCGGCAAGTCATTCGCTGGTTCGCCTTAAATTTGGAAAACGCCGGTGAGATAATGGCTGCGAACGTGATGGTGATACCACAAAGCAACAACCTATCAATCACCATCATCGAGCCAAACAACCAAGGTTACCAGAGGTCTCGGCGCTTCCATACCGGAATGAGTGAGATCTCAATTGAGAGCCATCAGAACCTTGTCATTACGATGCAGATCCCGATCGCCCGGGCACTACCACCGGACCGGACGTCGATATGGATCGATGCGAGCTCGGTCATAGTCGATTTCAACGAGGCAGCAAAATCGTCGCTCTCGCCTATGCAACTATTACGTGGTCAGGAACTTGCTTACATTGTTAGCAATAGACTGGCACCGCAATTTGTCAGCGATGCCTTGGCAGTTCTTCATGCGGGGGCAGCGTCGGTCAGTTTTTCGACCACTAAGAACACAGGCAAGGCGCTATCACAAATTGCAACCAGGATCGTTACGGATACCAATTCGCTAGAAGAAGAATTGTTTCAGGCCAGCGTAGATGTCAGTCCTTACAGGGCCTCCAATATCGCTGGCTCGACAATAGAGTATCTTGAAATATTCGCGAATTCTATCGCTGTCGGTGTTGCCAATCTTGATGAGGATTTTCGCTTTTTCTGGTTCAATAAGCGTACAGCTGAAATATTACAGATAGACCCGATATCTCTAATCGGCAGAAAAATTGAAGATTGCTTTATCGTATCACCGAAGACAAGTCTAACTTTGACCCAATTAATTGAATGGTCAATTTCGGAAAATTCCTCTATCCAGAATTTGTTGATTAGGTATCATGAAAATGAGCTCGTGCCAGTCGAGGTGTCAGTTCGAGTTCTCGAACTGTGGGGTAAGTCTCAATACATCTTAACCATCAATGATATTACTTTGCTTCGTCACTCTGAAGAGACGATTCGTAGCCTGGCATATTATGACGGACTTACAGGACTTCCTAATCGAATACTATTTCACGAGCGATTATCACATGCCATCGAAAGGGCACGCCGAGAACGCCATTCGCTGACACTCATGATCCTTGATCTTAGCGGATTTGGGATCATTAATGATTCGCTGGGCCTGGAGAGGGGCGATGAACTGCTTCGCCGCGTAGGCGAGCGCCTACGGTCCACGCTACGGAGTAGCGATACAGTGGCCCGCCTTAGTGGAGATGACTTTACCATTCTTCTTTACGGCGCTGAGTCGGCACCGGCGGCGGTCCAGGTCGCGAAGAAACTGCTTGACTGTTTTAGTCGTCCTTTTCGGCTAAATGGCCATGAAATCTCCATAAACGCTAATCTTGGCATCACTGTATACCCGGGTGATGGTGAGGATGGGGAGGCTTTGATCCGTAACGCTAATGCTGCGTTGGCGAAGGCAAAGGGACAGGGGTCTGGCCACTATCAATTCTTTACCAGGGACATGAATGATATCGCGTTCGAACGAGTCATCTTGGCCGGCAATTTACGACGAGCGCTGGAAGAAAAACAGTTCGAAACATATTACCAGCCAATAGTTGATGTGGCCGAACTTAGAATTGTTGGTTTCGAAGCGCTGCTTCGCTGGTTTCATCCTGATCACGGTCAGATTTCTCCTGCCCTGTTCGTTCCATTGGCGGAGGATACCGGCTTGATACACAATCTTGGAAGGTTTGTTTTAGACCAAGCATGTCGCGATTTGCGGCGATGGCATGAACTTGGGTTTCAGTATATCCGAGCCGCTGTCAACGTTTCGGGTCGTCAGGTCCAGGATTGGAGTTTTCCTGAGATTGTCCGCGACGTACTTGCAGGCTGCGGTGTGGATGGACACCATCTTGAATTGGAACTCACTGAGAGCATCATGCTGGAAGCCGCAGCTAGCCAATTGACAACGATCAAGCGCTTGAGAGACATCGGTGTATCTTTAAGTATCGATGACTTTGGTACGGGCTACTCATCTTTTCGATACCTGCAGGAATTCCCTGTTCAATGCCTCAAGATCGACAGATCCCTTATCGTCGCGATCGAGGGGGATAGCGGGGCGGAGTCTAGCCGCTCCGGGACTGCAATAGCTCACGCAATTGTAACCCTCGGGCATGGTCTGAATATGCGTATAGTCGCTGAGGGAATTGAAACAGCGGCTCAGTTCCGAGCGATTCGACAGCTTGGATGTGATCAGGCGCAGGGCTTCTTTTTCGGTAAACCGGAACCATTCGAGAGGACCATCGAACTGCTAGAAACTGATTTCAACCAAGTAGTCGATGGAATCTAATGTCTGTTACCGGGTGGGCGTTGTGTCGTCATTCTCTCGTTGCGATCTGCACGCTCCGAGCGAATTGGCGCCACAAATCGTGACGCCATCGATCCATGTTGCTCCCGACAAGTCGGCATGCAGTAGGTCGGCATCATCGAGTGTGGCGCCAGTGAGATCGGCACCTGACAGATTGGCCTGAAAAAGTCGTGCGCGTCGAAGCGATACATTCACCAATATTGCATTCGAAAGATCGGCACGAGTAAGGTCAGCGGACGTCAAGTTCGCATTGGTAAGATCGACCGAAGACAGGTTGGCAGTCACGAATCTCGCGCGTCTGGCGTCGACGTCACGAAGAATGGCACGCGAAAGATCCGCTCTCTTCAGCGACGCATCGCGTAACACGGCGCCCGTCAAGTTGACATCTCGCAACTCGGTACCATCGAGCAGACAGCGCCGCCATTGAACATCGACATCGGGAACGTCGGTGCAGGCGGCAAAGGCTTCGTGGGCTCCAGTCGTCAACACCCAAACGAGCATCAGACAACGAAGCAATCGAAAATGAATCGGAAGGACCATAATACAACTTTCTAATCACCCGATCGTACGATCGGATCTGGTTTCAACCGGGCCGCGTTCGCTTCACGCGTGCTCGGTTTCCCGGAAAAATTCGCCAAAGCGCTGTTTGAACAAAGCAATCGTTTCATCCCTAGACGTGTCAAAGCCTAGAGCCTGCAATGACGTCACGGGATATTCGGAAAGACCGCAAGGAACAATCCCTCGGAAATGGTCGAGATTGGGAGAAATATTTAGGGCGAAGCCATGATAGGTGATCCAGTGGCGGATGCGCACACCGATTGCCGCGATTTTTGCGTCTTGACCGCTGCGGTTCATAGTCCAAACACCAATCCGATCATCGCGTCGGCCTGCGCAGACGCCCAATTCATCGAGCACCGCGATAATCCAGTTCTCCAATTCCCGAATGTACCAGCGGACGTCTTTACGGCGTCGACTGAGGTCAAGCATAACATAACCCACAAGTTGGCCTGGCCCGTGGTAGGTATAACGGCCACCACGGCCTGCTCGAAAAACAGGGAAAACTTCTCGATTAAGGAGTTCTTCGGCTATCGCGCTCGTTCCTGCCGTGTATAGCGGCGGGTGCTCAAGATACCAAATGAGCTCCTTTGCGCTTTTCGAGCGGATTGCGGCGACTCGCTCCTCCATTTTCGCTAGTGCATCCGCGTATTGGATTAATTCCCTCGCAATTTGCCATTCAACCAACGGTGTCCCCAGCCAATGCTTGCGCGCAGTTCGGTCTTTTGATACACCCCGCGCCTTCGGTGGTCGCTGCCGAAATTTCATTTATGCGGTCGTGGCGGAATTGGTAGACGCGCAGCGTTGAGGTCGCTGTCCCGGCAACGGGGTGGAAGTTCGAGTCTTCTCGACCGCACCATAACATCTAGCCTCCATCAAATGAGCGTTTAGCTTTAGGTGTCTTGGCGTTTCGCCGTAGCTGCGTCGAACGCCATTCCTCGTTCAATTGAAAGGTTGACGATGAACGATGTCGAGACACTAAGCTCTGACACGCCGGTATCAGCAGACACGGATAACATTGATCTGAGTGTTCGGCGACTAGGCGAAGCTATTGCCGATGGCGATATGACTCGGGCGTCTGCGGTGCTTGACGAGTTGCATCCGGCGGATCAGGCCGATGCTCTGCAATTCCTGTCCAATGACGATCGGATCCACGTGGTCCGCATGGTTGGGATGGCCATACATCCCGAAACCTTCAGCTACCTCGACACTGAGGTCCGCAATGATCTTTTCAAGGTCGTCGGACCGCGAGAAGCTGGCGAAATTCTCGAGAAACTGGACACGGACGACGCTGTCGAAATCCTAAGCGAGTTCGACATTCAACTGCAGGCATCGATCCTCTCGGCACTACCTCGCGCAGAGCGTGCTGTCATCGAACAGGGGCTCAACTTCCCCGAGGATAGCGCAGGTCGGCTGATGGCTCGGGCCTTTGTGGCTGTTCCCGATTACTGGGTCGTCGGCCAAACAATCGACTACATGCGTGAAGGCGAGGATCTTCCGGAGGATTTTCTGGAGATCTATATCGTTGATGCGCGCTACCGCCCAGTTGGAACCGTGCCTGTAGGCAAAATTCTTCGCAGTCGACGCTCAGTCGCAATGCGTGAACTCACAATGGAACAGACCCCTCCGATCCCTGCGGAAATGGATCAGGAGGAGGTTGCGTTCTTGTTCCGACAATACGACCTCGTCGCGGCGCCGGTTGTCGGCGCGAACGGCCGCTTGCTTGGTGTGATAACCGTCGACGATGTTGTCGACGTGATCCAGGAAGAAGCTGAGGAGGACATTCTACGCCTAGGAGGCGTCAATGAAGCGGACACATTTTCACGACCGGTGAAGACCGCATTGCGTCGCCTTCCCTGGTTGGCCGTCAATCTCGTCACCGCAATTATCGCGTCATTGGTGATCGCGAACTTTGATGATGATATTGCAAAGCTGGCTGCACTGGCGGTTTTGATGCCTATTGTTGCCTCGATGGGGGGCAACGCTGGCACTCAAACCTTGACGGTCGCCGTGCGCTCTTTGGCGACCCGCGAAATAACCTCGACAAATGCAATGCGTGTGCTTGTGAAGGAACTGGGCGTTGCCGGAATCAACGCACTGATTTTTTTTGCTGCCGGAATAGGCTTGGCGCTACTATGGTTTAAGGATTTATCGCTCGCCATCGTGTTTGGAGTTGCAACGGCCATTACACTGGTTGCGGCGGGCTTGGCCGGCCTTCTCATTCCTTTGGTCATCGATCGTTTCAAACTCGATCCCGCCGTTTCTTCCGGAGTTTTCCTCACAACGGTCACGGACGTCGTCGGCTTTTTTGCATTTCTCGGCTTGGCGTCCTGGGTTCTACTTTAGGCCGCATATCCTCTCAGAGAAAACTGGTCCGAAACGGGTCTGCCCTATAGACGCCTAGAATCTCAATGGCCTGAGCGAAAAACCGAAGTTCTTCAAAAGCATACCGCACACTCTGGTGTTCCGGATGCCCTACGATATCGGCGTAAAACTGAGCTTGGTTGAATGCTCCGTCGAGATAACTCTCAAGCTTCAGCATGTTGACGCTGTTGGTCGCGAAACCACCAAGGGCCTTGTACAGTGCTGCGGGAACATTGCGAACCTGGAAGACGAATGTCGTAAGTAAAATGCCTTCGTCCGGGCCTGGCTCTCGACCTTCTCGGGCAAGCACGAGAAATCGTGTGGTATTGTGCTCCGCATCCTCGATATTGGGGGCAATAATCTCCAGACCATAGGTGTCCGCCGCAAACTTCGATGCTATTGCACCCACCGTTGTATCACCTCGTTGGGCGATGTCGGCTGCAGCGCCCGCAGTATCCGCCACCACGCGCGCTTTATAGCCATGTTTGGCTATGAAATTGCGACATTGACCGAGGGCGTGAATATGTGACTCGACATAGCGTATCGTCGCCAGATTCGCGCCTGGTAGAGCCAAGAGGTTTTGGCTGATCTTCTCGAAATGCTCACCTACAATGCGTAAACCGCATCCGGGCAACAAATGATGGACATCCGCGACTCGTCCAGCGACCGAATTGTCGATCGGAATCATGGCCAAGCTAGCATCGCCTCGGTGGATAGCGTCGAATGCATCCTCGAACGCTTCACAAGGCAATGCATCGAGCTCAGGAAAGGCATTTTTGCACGCAAGGTGAGAGTGTGCGCCAAGCCGGCCCTGGAAAGCAATGGTCCGATCTCTTCTCGACTGGTCGCTCATTAACCTAAGTCCAAAGAGTTTGCACGCTCCGGAGATACCTCGATGATCGCTCGAGCTCGCGCCAAATCCTCCGGCGTATCGACACCGAATGGTACGGAGTAGACGACGCTCACGCCGATGGTGATGTCGTTTTCCAAGGCGCGAAGCTGTTCCAAACGCTCTCTTTTCTCAAGGGGACTAGGCTTCAAAGTCGCGAACCGCTCCAGCGCCTGACGAGTAAATCCATAAATGCCGATATGGTGCATGACCGGACCAGGTCCCGATGGTGCCGCCGCCCGTGTGAAGTAAAGGGCTCGGCCGAGACGGTCATTGCTGGGATCCATTGATACGATGGCCTTGACCACATTGGGGTCATGAACTTCTCGTTGATCTTCTGTAGGATTGGCCAAAGTCGACATGTCCGTACCGAGTTCGATAAGTGGCGTGACGACATCTCTGACCGTTTTCGGCGAGACGGTGGGCAGGTCGCCTTGAAGGTTGATGACCTGATCAAATCGGCCATCCGGATCGATCTTGCAAAGTGCCTGGTAGATCCGGTCGGTTCCGGAAGGTAGAGTTGGTTCGGTCAATACTGCCAATCCGCCAGCGTCCTCAACGGCCTTGACGATCTCGGGTTCGGCGCATGCCACATAGACCGGCCCTATATCGGCTTCCTTTGCACGATTAACAACGTGCACTATCATTGGTCGGCCAGCGATCAGCGCTAGAGGCTTGTTCGGAAGCCGGACCGAACGTAGACGCGCCGGGATTAGAACGATAGGATTGCTCATAGACAGCGGCGCTCTACCTAATTTGACCTATGAGGCATAGGTTGTTGGCGGTCCTAACATCGGAGATGAAGACGCTGCATTTGTCGCAATTAACGAGACATTCTGTCGAGTTGACACTTCTCCGAGCCCTAAGTTACGCGCACCCCCGCAGGGGTCGCGCTTCGCCGCAACAGCCTCGCGATTTTGGCGAGGAACGGAAAGAATTAGATGGCAGGATCACTCGAGGGTAACAAGATCGTTGCGGCCGTGTTGACGGCAGGCATCATCGCGTCAGGATCGGGGTTTGTCGCTCGGGTGCTTTACAGTCCAGTGAGTATCGAGGAAAACGCCTTCCCGATCGTTGTGGCCGCCAGCGAAGAGCAGCAAGAATCCGAACCGGAAGTCCAGCCGATCGCAGTTCGACTAGCCAGTGCTACGGTCGCGGCGGGCGAAACAGTGGCGACGAAATGTAGCTCTTGCCATTCCTTCGATGAAGGCGGTGCTGTGAAGGTCGGCCCTAATCTTTACAACGTGGTCGGGAAGCCGATCGGCGAGGGCAGCTATGATTTTTCTAATGCACTTTCGGGACATGGTGGTGATTGGACGTATGAGAACCTAGATGGTTTCTTGGCTAATCCCCGCGAATGGGCTCCGGGTACCAAAATGAGTTTCGCTGGGCTCACCGATCCGGAGCAGCGTGCGGATGCTATTTTGTACCTCCGAAGCCTCTCTCCCGACCCCATGGCGCTGCCTGAAGCCCCGGCAGCCGAAGCATCTTCGGAAGATACAGATTCAAGTGGTGAGAGTGCTGGTGAAGACACAGCGGAAGCTGTCGCGCCCGCTCAATCTTCCAGCGCTTCGACGCCATCCGAGGATGTTGCAGCAGAGAATAGTGTTCAATCAACTACCAAAGATGCCGCTGCAGCTAGTGATGCGCCATCCGAAACCAACACAGAGTTGTCCTCCGTTGAAGAGGAACGCGGCCCTGTTGAGGAGGATTCTGCTTCATCCGATGCGGAAAATGCCGCGGCTACGACGTCTTCTAACGCTTCGTCGGATGCACCGACATCGTCGTCAACTGAGTCCGAAGCCGTAGCAGCTAAAGATGACGCCAGTGCAGATGCTCCCACGACAGAAGACAACGCCGCTAACGAAGAGACGGCTGAGGTCGCGGCCTTGTCCAATGATGACAGCGCCGCGCAAGAATCCCTTGAAAATGCCGGAGATGGCAATCAACTGGGTATCGTGCTTGCCAGCGCCGATGCCTCTGCCGGGGAGAGCGCGGCGCGCAAATGCGTGGCGTGTCATACCTTCGACAAAGGTGGCCCCAATCGAGTTGGCCCTAACCTTTATGGGGTTATCGGTAGCGAGGTCGCAGGCGGCGATAGCGGTTACGCGTATTCAGAAGCCTTGGCGGGACATGGTGGCGAGTGGTCCTACCAGAACCTGAACGCCTTCCTCACTAACCCTCGTGAATGGGCCCCGGGGACGAAAATGACATTTGCCGGCATTAAGTCGCCTGAGGAGCGCGCCAACGTGATTGCCTACCTGCGGACACTGTCTGAGAGCCCGCCACCATTGCCGTGACCGAGTTTCAGAACCCCGGTTTGTGGGCTTGACCGCATCCAATCTCGAAGAGTTTGCATCGTTTGCCTGTCATTTGGCCGATGCTGCGAGGCAAGTGCAGTTTCGTTGGTATCGAACTAGCCTTGGGGTAGAGGATAAGTCAGACACCACCCCCGTCACAATTGCAGATCGCGAAACCGAGACATGCCTCCGAGGCATGATACGACAACAGTATCCTGAGCACGGAATTATTGGCGAGGAATACGAGGCGCAACAGACATCCTCGCCATTTACCTGGGTCATCGATCCAATTGATGGAACCCGTTCCTTTATGATCGGACGTCCGACGTTCGCAACACTGATCGCTCTGGCGCATGAGGGGAGGCCAGTTGTCGGTATTATCGATCAAGCGATCGTCGGCGATCGTTGGCTTGGCATTGAAGGTGTGGGGACGAGTCTCAATGGCGAGGTTGTTCGAACGCGCGGATGCGCAAACATTAGGCAAGCAATTCTTCTGACGACATCGCCGGACATGTTCGAGACGGGCATGGAGCGTCAGGCATTCCGGAAGTTAAAAAATTCCACCAAGGATATCGTCTATGGTGGGGATGCAATCGGCTACGGTCTGGTTGCATCCGGCCACGCCGATATCGTGCTGGAATCCCATCTCGAGATCTTCGATTTCATGGCTCTTGTCCCTGTCATAGAGAATGCAGGCGGATCGATCACGGACTGGTATGGCGAGCCCTTAAGCATGAAGAGCACCGGCAACGTTCTTGCACTAGGCGATCCGACCTTGCTGCCAGAAGCTATAGCACTTCTAGACCCCCATTCACCGCCCATTGAATTGTGACGCCAATTTCACTGTCAATCATACACATTCGATATAAAGTCACAGTCCAAAGGTGGTCTCATCTCGAACAATGGCGATTGAGGTTGTTTGTCATGCTCAAATGTCGATCGATGCCAATATTAGCCCTCGTCGGCCTACTGATTCCGTCTCTTGGAACTGCCACTGAGTTTCGTCACGGGCTTTCTATGTATGGTGACCTCAAATATGGTCCGTCATTTGAGCACTTCGACTATATAAATCCGGGTGCTCCTAAAGGTGGAAGATTGCGCCAGGATGCGGCGGGTACGTACGACAACCTTAACCCCCATATTGTCAAAGGTAACGCTGCGTCCGGGTTGGGACTTATCTTCGACACTCTGATGGTCAGCTCGGAGGATGAACCCTTTTCCGAGTATGGACTCGTGGCTGAATCGATGGAAGTTCCAGAAGACCGCTCTTATGTGCGGTTCAACATGAACCCGAAGGCGCGCTTTCACGATGGCGAACCGATCGGTGTCGATGACGTTATCTATAGCTTTGAAGTTCTTCGTGACGAGGGTCTTCCATTATACCGTTACTATTATGCGAACGTGAATAAGATTGAACAAACCGGTGAAGATCAGGTCACGTTTTTTTTCGACGAAAGAAATAATCGTGAGTTACCATTAATCCTGGGGCAGTTGCCTGTCCTACCCAAGCACTACTACGAGGACCATGAGTTCGATCAAACTACGCTAGTCCCACCCATTGGCAGCGGGCCCTATCGGATTGGGCGCTTTGAAGCCGGTAAATTTATCGAATATGAGCGTGTCGATGATTATTGGGCCAGCGAGCATCCAGTGAACGTCGGTCGTAACAACTTTGATGTCTTGCGCTATGACTATTTTCGCGATCGGGATCAGGCGCAGAGGACCTTTCTTGCAGGTGAGCTAGACATCTTTCGAGAAAACAGCTCGAAGCGTTGGGCCACTGGCTACGATACGCCCGCGGTTCATAGTGGAGACATCATTTTAGAAGAACTCCCTAGTAACGGAACCTCCGTGATGCAGGGCTATGTCTTCAACACGCGACGAGAATTGTTTCAGGATCCGCGGGTACGAGAGGCCATCGGGCTGGCCTTCGATTTCGATTGGATGAATACGAACCTTTTTTACGGGCAGTATGAGCGCGCCAATAGCTATTTCTCGGGGAGCGAGGAATTTGCGGCCCGAGCGCTACCGGATGAAGCAGAGTTACGAATTCTCGAGCCCCTTCGAGGGAGGGTTCCTGATGAAGTATTCACGACCGTCTATGAGCCGCCGACTACTGACGGCAGCGGTGGCGATCGGACCAATCTGCGGCAGGCGCTCCAACTGCTAAGGGAGGCAGGTTATGAAATTCAGAACGGCGTGATGACGCATTCGCAAACAGGCCAACGTTTGGAGTTCGAATATCTTTTCACACAACCGTCTTCGGAGCGCATTGCAAGCGTCTTTAAGGATCGATTGAAGACTATCGGCGTCATCATGACTCTAAGGCGCGTTGACAGCGCCCAGTTCGTTCGTCGTCTTGAAGATTTCGACTTCGATATGGTGACATCAGTCTGGGGGCAGAGCTTGTCGCCCGGCAATGAGCAGCGCGAATTTTGGGGCTCCGAAGCAGCGGATCGGCCTGGCAGCCGCAATCTCATCGGTATCAAGGATGAGTCCATTAATTCGATCATTGAGACGCTTATTGCGGCAGAAGATCGTGAGGAACTTGCGGCGGCAGCGAGAGCGTTGGATCGTGTTCTTTTGTGGCATCATTTCGTCGTGCCGCAATTCTACAATCAAGTCGATCGAATTGCCCGGTGGTCGTATATCAAGAGGCCGGATGAGACACCCCTTCGTGGTCTAGATCTCCTCTCTTGGTGGAGCGAAAAAAGGTACGATTCAGGGCAAGCTTCCAATTAGCTAGTTCCAATGCTCGCCTACATCGCTCGTCGGCTGCTGCTCGTGATACCGACCCTATTCGGCATCATGATCGTGAACTTCGTGATTGTTCAGGCTGTTCCCGGCGGGCCGATCGAGCAAATGATCGCGCGGTTGAACGATATTGGATCCTCGGCGACCGCAAGTCTCGAGGGCGATACAGGGGATCCGGGCGCGCAACAGGCGCAGGGTTCTATAGCCGATGGCAGCGGTCCATATCGCGGAGCGCGCGGGTTGCCCCAGGAATTTATCGATGAATTGCGTGTAGAGTATGGATTCGACAAGCCGGCTTATCAGCGCTTTCTACTCTTGGTCGGTAATTATCTGAGGTTTGATTTCGGTGAGAGCTATTTCCGCGACATCTCGGTGATCGATCTTGTCATTGAGAAGTTGCCGGTTTCGATCTCGCTGGGGATCTGGACCACCTTGCTGACTTATCTTGTGTCTATCCCATTGGGCGTTCGAAAGGCCGTTCGGGACGGGTCCCAGTTCGACATTTGGACCAGTGCGGTGGTGATCGTTGGCAACGCGGTACCGGGCTTCTTGTTCGCGGTATTGCTTATCGTTGTCTTCGCTGGCGGCAGTTATTTGGACTGGTTCCCGCTGCGCGGGCTCGTCTCCGATAATTGGCAGCAATTGAGCTGGCCTGCGGCAGTTCTCGACTATCTTTGGCATATGGTGCTGCCTGTGACAGCCCTATTGATCGGCAGTTTTGCCGGATTGACAATGCTGACCAAGAATTCCTTCATGGAGCAGATCGGCCAGCAATATGTGCTTACCGCCAAAGCTAAGGGCTTAACGGAAGATCAGGTGCTATACACACACGTTTTCCGGAATGCGATGCTCATCGTAATCGCTGGTTTCCCGTCCGCCTTTATCAGCATCCTGTTCACAGGCGCTCTCCTTGTGGAGATCATTTTCTCACTCGATGGGCTGGGCCTGCTCGGCTTCGAAGCCGCGATCAACCGTGACTATCCCGTAATGTTTGCAACCCTTTATGTCTTCACACTAATAGGCCTCTTGCTCCGAATCGTGTCGGATTTGACCTACGTGCTGGTCGATCCGCGAATTGACTTCGAAGGTCGGAGTGCCGCTTGAGTGCAGCCTCGCTAGCTGCCAGGCGAGAAAATCTTCGTCTGCTGGGGCTGCCACTTCGACTGAGTCCGGTCGCGGCGCGGAGAGTGGAGAACTTCCGGGCAAATCGGCGGGGCGTGATCTCGCTCTATGTTTTTTGCGTGCTTTTTGGTCTCAGCCTGTTCGCCGAACTCATTGCCAATGACCGACCACTGTTGGTCAACTTCGAGGGTAATTTCTACTTCCCGGTTTTGGTCAGCTATCCGGAAACCACCTTTGGTGGGTTGTTCCCAACCGAGGCGGACTACTCCGATCCGTTTGTCCAGGACCTCATCAATGAGAACGGCTGGGCGATCTGGCCCATTGTGCCGTACAGCTATAGCACTATCATCAGGGATCTTGGCATGCCCTCGCCCGCGCCGCCCTCAAGTCGGAATTGGCTCGGCACGGATGATCAGGCGCGCGATGTGCTGGCCAGAGTGATTTACGGTTTTCGTATTTCTGTCTTGTTTGGCCTGATGCTGACTGCGATCTCCTCTGTTGTCGGGATTGCAGCAGGCGCGGTTCAGGGTTACTTCGGCGGCTTGCTCGATCTTTCTTTCCAGCGCTTTATCGAGATATGGAGTGGCCTGCCCCAGCTTTATTTGCTGATTATCATGTCGAGCCTGATTGTCCCGGGATTTTGGACCTTGCTCATCCTGCTAGCTCTTTTCAGTTGGATGACCCTGGTTGATGTGGTGCGGGCTGAATTCTTGCGAGCCAGAAATCTTGATTTTGTTCGTGCCGCGCGGGCTCTGGGCCTCAGCAACATCAAGATCATGTTCCGACACATATTGCCGAACGCTATGGTGGCAACACTGACATTTCTCCCGTTCATTCTTAACGCTTCCATAACGACCTTGACGTCACTCGATTTTCTGGGCTTCGGCTTACCGCCTGGCTCACCTTCCCTTGGCGAGTTGTTGGCTCAGGGCAAAAATAATCTGCATGCACCATGGCTCGGCGTCACCGGGTTCGTCGTTGTGGCTCTGATGCTCTCGCTTCTGGTCTTTATAGGCGAGGCCGTGCGAGATGCCTTTGATCCTCGCAAAGTCTACAAAAAGGCGTGAGTCTTTTGCCGATCTTGAGAGCAAGCGACCTTTGTGTATCATTTCGCTCAAGCGGGGGTGACATTGAAGCTGTTCAGGGCGTTTCCTTCGAGATCGATCGAGGCGAGACTTTGGCGCTCGTCGGCGAAAGCGGCTCTGGAAAGTCTGTAACCGCTCTCTCGATCCTACAACTCTTGCCATATCCGCAGGCTTGGCACCCCCGTGGCAGCATTCGACTGGACGAACAGGAACTCTTGGGTCTTGACGAACGCTCTCTTCGTAAAGTCCGCGGCAATCGTGTCGGGATGATTTTCCAAGAGCCGATGACTTCTCTCAATCCGCTGCACACGGTCGAAAAGCAGATCGGTGAGGTATTGCGCTTGCACCGCGGGATGCGTGGATCGCCAATACGATCGAGAATTCTGGAGCTATTGGAACTGGTCCGCATTCCGGACCCCGAATCGCGTTTGAAATCCTTCCCGCACCAGCTTTCCGGTGGTCAGCGGCAACGGGTGATGATCGCCATGGCTCTGGCCAACGAGCCGGAGTTGTTAATCGCCGATGAGCCGACGACAGCTCTCGACGTCACTGTTCAAGCACAAATTCTTAAGCTTATAGGCGACCTGCAATCGAAGCTCGGAATGGCGGTGCTGCTTATAACTCACGATCTGACAATCGTCAGGAGGGTTGCGCATCGTGTTTGCGTAATGACAGAAGGAAAGATCGTCGAAACCGGAACGACTGCTGAAATCCTCGAGCGACCGCAACACCGATACACACGGCATTTGCTCGCCGCCGAGCCCAAGGGTGGGCCTGCGGAAGTCTCAGGTCAGGCATCGTCGGTGATGCGTGGTACTGACATTAAGGTATATTTCCCAATTCAGCGAGGATTGCTGAAGCGCACAGTGGGCTATGTCAAGGCCGTGGATGGAATCGACATTGAGGTCCGCCGCGGCGAAACTGTTGGCATCGTTGGAGAAAGCGGTTCCGGCAAAACGACGCTTGGTATGGCCCTGTTGCGTCTAGTCGGAAGCCAGGGGGAGATAAGCTTTCTGAACAATTCGATCCAAGGCTGGAATTGGTCGCAGATGCGCCCATTCCGCCGCAAGATGCAGATCGTTTTTCAGGATCCCTATGGCAGCCTCTCGCCTAGAATGTCCGTTAGCGAGATTATTGAAGAAGGGCTGGAGGTCCATGGGATTGCCAAGAGCCGCGAGGACCGGCGACGCATGGTCGCCGACATTCTCGAGGAAGTTGGCCTCGAGACTTCGATGCTTGACCGCTACCCACATGAGTTCAGTGGCGGTCAGCGACAACGCATTAGTATTGCAAGGGCCATGATTCTCAAGCCCGAATTGGTCGTTCTCGACGAGCCCACATCTGCGCTAGATATGTCCGTGCAAGCACAAATCGTAACCCTACTGCGCGATCTCCAGAAACGCCACGGATTAGCGTACATATTCATCAGTCACGACCTTCGCGTGGTCCGCGCCATGGCCCATGACGTTCTAGTTATGCGTGATGGCAAGGTCGTGGAATACGGACGCTCCTCGCAAATATTCGACGCACCGACTAGCGACTATACGCAGGCTTTGATGAAAGCCGCTTTCGATATCGAGGCCGTCGAAACTGCCTCAGTCCGCTCCTGATCTCTAGCGCGAAACGTTCCCGCTTCGCAGAGGAACCCCGAATTCTCGGTGGCAGATTTGTGCCAGTTTGGCGACGCCTTCGACAAGCTGATTGTCGGAAGGATTGGCAAAACAAATCCGAAGGCAATGCTTACCCCGTTCGGGATCTACGGACCATTCACGGCCGGGATTGATTGCAATCCCCTCCGCAGCCGCTGCTTTCGCCAACTCGCTGGTGTCCACGACTTCAGGTAGCTGGATCCACTGAAAAATGCCGCCACTGGCGCGAACGTAGTCGGCAGTCGTTCCGAAATGCTCCTCAAGCGCTTGGATAAGCGTGTTCCGCTTTCTCTCCAGGGTGCGTCGAAGTCGCTGAACGTGATCATCAAAATGATGGCCAAAGAAATCGGCAACAATCATCTGTTCGATGGCGGGAGTGCCGCCGTCGTTCTTGAGGGCGACGAGTCGTCCGAGAATGTCCGGCGCGGCGGTGACATAACCGAGGCGTAGTGCAGGCCCAAGGTTTTTCGAGAATGATCCGACGTGGATCACCTGATTGCCCTCGTCAAACGCACGAATTGCAGGCGGCCAGTCTCCTGCCCAAAGTAAGTCTGCGTAACATTCGTCCTCGAATATAGGGACGCCAAACTCTTTCGAAAGTTTCAAAAGCTGGTGCCGGCGTTCGATCGGCATGACGCTGGCTGTCGGGTTTTGAATCGTCGGAATGGTGTAGATTTGCTTGGGCTTGATGCCGTCGCCTTTGAGTTGCTCAAGAATTCTAGAAAGCGCATCGATGCGAATGCCAAGATTGTCCAGGGGTATTGGAACCAGTTTGGCGCCGAGTTGGCGCAAACGGCTAATTGCGCTGCCATAACTATACTCTTCGACAAGGACAGTGTCGCCCGCTTCAATCGTCAGTTGATTCACGAGGTCGATCGCTTGGCCTGAGCCTGACGTAATGAGGATATTCGCGGCGACGACCTGGACCCCACGTTGTGTGGAGAGCTTTTTGGCCACAAACTCTCTCAAGGCTAGGAAGCCGTGCGGCCCGCTATCCATGTTATATGTTGCGAGCTTCCTGCCATGTTCCCGTAGCATTCGATCGGCCGAATCAGCCAGGGCATCTGAAGGGATGCTTTCAGGATCATTATTTCCCCCGACAAAATTGTACAGCGGAAAGCCTGTAAATGGTGCCTTCGGCGGCGGTGTTCCTTTCGCGTATATGGTCGAATAGTCGATGGAAATCTCATTCACGGCAGAGCCCTCCTAGCTATCGAAAAGTTTCATATACCGACAACTGATGACCGCGCTTACCAAACACGCGACCGCGACCACCCCGAGACCCCAAGTTAGGTTGGTCGCCGCCGCAACGAAACCGATGATGGGAGGACCAGCCATAAACCCGAGATAGCCCATGGTCGCGACCGCAGCGATCCCATCGCCGGGCCCTCGAGGCGAAGCATTTCCAGCGGCGCTGAACAAGACAGGTACAAGATTGGCAAGTCCGAGGCCGGTCAGCGCAAAACCCGTCATCACGACAATCGGCCATTGGAACATCAGCGCCAGAGTAAGCCCGAATGCAGCAAGTAACGCACTTACAATGACAAGACTCGTTGCTCCGACGCGCGCCCGGATCCAGTCGCCGGAGAAGCGGGACACCGCCATCGCAAGAGAGAATGAGGCGAATCCCATGGCGGCGAGTGTGGCACTGGTCCCAACCTCTTGCCGCAATAGGAGAGCACTCCAGTCGAGAATGGAACCTTCCGCCATAAGGGCGAGGAAGGCGAGCGCACCCAGACCCCACAATTCTCGATCCGGAAACCTTAGCCCAGAGGCAGCGTCACCACCCAGATCGTAGTCCGACGACAGGAGCCTCGGTAGGGACCGGGCGAGAAGACCGAGGCTAGCTGCCACAGCGACCAGAGCGTGCGTGGATGGCGCCACGAAGTGCAAGAGAACGCCGCCCAGCGCCGCTCCGACCAGTCCTCCAGCACTGAACATGCCATGGAGCGAAGACATGATGGGCCGTTGGGATACGGTCTCCACGGCCACACCGTTCGCGTTCATCGCGACATCCAGGGTTCCAGCGAAAATTCCAAGCAGGAACAGGCTGAACACAAACATCGCCAGAGATTGAGCCAAGACCGGACCGACAAAAATTACGCACATCAAAATAGCGGAAATGCGCGTCACATTCGCGCTGCCGTGTTTGGCAATAAGTCTGCCTGCCATCTGCATCGCCAAGATTGCGCCAAATGCCATCACTAGAAAGGCGACACCCAGCGTATCGGCACCGATTTCCAGGCGTTCCGGGACAAACGCAATCTGCGGCGCCCAGGTCCCAAAAATTAAACCATTGACGAAAAAAACTAAGGCAATTCCCCATCGCCCACTGGATAGGGCGGCTCCATCAATTGCCCGTGCGGCGTCCTGGCAGGCCTGCAGCGTTTTCGCCGCCACTTCAGTGATTGCGCCGCGGCAAGCCTTCAGTCTGCGCTATATCGAGGTACAAAACGGCCGGCTCCAGACATGCTCCGGTTGCGAGTTCACCCACGTAACTGCGGTAAATTTCTTGCCAAGGTGTCTGCGATTTCGGGATCTTTGCGACCCAGTGGGCGCGACGATGGGCAATTTCATCAGGATCGACCAACATGTCGAGGCGACCCTCCGGAAGGTTGAGGCGTACGCGGTCATTCGTCTGGATGATCGCGAGATTGCTGCCGGATGCCGCCTCCGGTGAGGCATTTAGGATTGAAGGACTTTCGGACGTCCCGCTCTGCCGACCGTCACCGATTGTCGGCAGGGCCTTGATCCCCTTCTGCAACAAATGCGTTGGAGGACGCATGTTCACAACTTCCGCGGCGCCAGGATAGCCCTTGGGGCCGCAATTGCGGATGAAAAGAAAGCAATCCTCGTCGATATTGAGCGACGGATCATCGATCCGCTCATGGTAGTCCTCCGGGCCTTCAAAAACGATTGCGCGCCCCTCGAATATTCCCGGATGCTCTGGATGCTCGAGATATTTGCCGCGAAACTCGGGTGTTACAACCGAGGTTTTGAGCACCGCCGAGTCGAAGATATTGCCACTTATGATGACGAAGCCGGCCTCCGGCTTGAGCGGGTCCTCATAGGAGCGAATGACATCCCGATCCATTGAGAACGCTATCGCCTCGTGGTTCTCTCCCATGGTCTTACCGGTACAAGTCAATGCATCGGTATGGAACTTGCCGACCTTGATCAGTTCCTTGATCACGGCGGGGACGCCGCCTGCACGATGAAACTCTTCCCCAAGGTATTTGCCAGCTGGCTGCATATTGACAAGTAAAGGCACGTCTTTGCTGAGTTCCCAGTCCTTGATGTCGAGCTCGACACCAAGATGCCTGGCGATCGCGATCACATGCGGAGGACAGTTGGTCGAGCAGCCGGCGGCGGCGGCAACATAGATCGCGTTGTCGAAAGCCTTGCGCGTCATGATTTTTCGCGGGGTTAAATCCTCGTCGACCATCTCGACGATCCGCCTCCCTGTCGCGTAGGCCATTTGGCCCCGCTCGCGGTAAGGACCGGGGATGGCGGCGCACCCAGTAAGAGACATACCTAGAGCCTCTGCCATCGCATTCATGGACGATGCAGTGCCCATTGTGTTGCAATGACCGACACTGGGCGCTGAGCTACAAACCATGTCCATGAACTCGTCGTACTCGATTTCACCTTTGGCCATCAGCTGGCGGGCATGCCAAACGATCATGCCGGAGCCCGAATAATCGCCTTTGTAGTAGCCGTTGAGCATCGGTCCGCCGGATAGAACGATGGCCGGGATATTGACTGTTGCCGCACCCATAATCAGCGCCGGAGTCGTCTTGTCACAACCGGTGGTCAAGACAACGCCATCGAGCGGATACCCGTACAATACCTCGACCAGCGAAAGATATTGCAGGTTTCGGTCGAGCATTGCCGTTGGCCGTTTGCCCGTTTCCTGTATTGGATGGACCGGAAATTCAATCGGCACGCCGCCGCCATCGCGGATTCCGTCGCGCACTCTCGATGCGAGGTCGAGATGATGGCGATTACAGGGCGCTAGGTCTGAACCAGTCTGCGCTATGCCGATTATCGGGCGCCCGGATTGCAGCTCATCGCGCGTGAGCCCGAAGTTCATGTATCGCTCGACGTAGAGTGCGGTCATGTCCGGTTCATGCGGGTCATTGAACCATTCCTGGCTGCGGCGTCGCTTATTGTTCTCGGACATTACACACTCCCATCGTTGAAACTCTGCATTTGCGCGATCTTGAAGACCCCACTCTCGGTACGGTCAAGCGAATAACTGGGCCAACGAGCTTGGCCTTCAAAGGCGTTACCAATATATCAAGCAGGGAAATTACTCGAATCGAGAGCAATATGGATGTGTCGGCGGGACCGGAATTTCTCGAAGCATTGACATTTGACGACGTGCTGCTTGAGCCGGCCTATTCAGAAGTTCTGCCAGCAGATGCCGATACGTCCACGCGACTAACGCGCGAGGTTATCCTAAAAATTCCTCTCATCTCTTCGGCCATGGACACGGTCACGGAGGCACCGATGGCAATCGCCATGGCTCAACACGGTGGTCTCGGAATCATTCACAAGAATCTCGAGGTGCAACGTCAAGGCGAAGAAATCGAACAGGTAAAGAAATTCGAAGCGGGCATCGTGGTCAATCCGAGAACGATCTCGCCGGCCGCAACACTCGCTTCAGCGCTCGACATTATGGCCAAATGGCGCATTTCTGGTCTTCCGGTCGTCGACGAACCTAGTGGCCGCCTGGTTGGGATCCTGACCAACCGTGATGTTCGTTTCGTGAGCGACCTATCGGTTCCCGTGCGTGATCTCATGACCTCCGAAAACCTCATCACCGTTGATGAGACCGTAACACGTGATCAAGCGATGCAACTTCTGCATCAGCACCGAATTGAAAAGCTCCTCGTCGTCGATCGCAGTTACCGCCTTATTGGTCTCATTACCGTAAAGGACATTGAAAAAGCAGAGCGCTTTCCAAATGCCTGCAAAGATGAACATGGACGCCTTCGAGCCGGAGCCGCGGTTGGGACTGGTGATAATGGGCGTAGAAGAGCCATGGCGCTCATCGAGGCCGGAGCGGATGTCATAGTGGTCGACACCGCTCACGGCCACTCTCGCAGCGTGCTCGAAACCATTGCCGAGATCCGACGCTGTTCCAATCAAATTCAGATCGTGGGCGGAAACATTGCCACCGCTGCCGGTGCCATGGCGCTTATCGAGGCCGGGGCAGATGCCGTAAAGGCCGGAATCGGACCCGGCTCAATATGTACGACACGGGTTGTTGCAGGCGTCGGTAAGCCGCAGCTTTCAACCTTGTTCGATATTGCGGGTCACTGTCGATCTGCGGGAGTGCCCCTAATTGCAGATGGCGGTATTCGCGCATCTGGGGATCTCGCTAAGGCTATGGCGGCAGGTGCCGACTGCGCCATGATGGGATCGATGCTCGCAGGAACCGACGAGGCTCCTGGGGAAGTTTTTCTCTACCATGGAAGGTCCTACAAGGCCTATCGCGGTATGGGCTCGCTAGGGGCCATGGCACGGGGCTCCGCGGACCGCTATTTCCAAGAAGAAGTCAGCAGCACGCTCAAACTTGTCCCCGAGGGCATTGAAGGGCAGGTACCTTACAAGGGGCCGGTGGCGAATGTGATCCATCAGATGGTCGGCGGTCTCAGAGCTGCGATGGGCTATACGGGAAATCGCTCCGTTTACGAAATGCAAACACGGTGCCGTTTTCTCAAAGTCACCCAAGCCGGCGTACGCGAAGGCCATGTGCACGATGTTGAGATCACGAGAGAAGCGCCCAACTATCGCCAAGGCGCGTAGATTATTCACGAGACTAAGGAGATGTTACGATGGCGGCGACCACGCCAGTTTGCAATTTCGGCGAGAAAGCCAAGCCATTTGCGCTCAAGGGCGTCGATGGTGCAGAGCATAGCCTCAAATCTCTGTACGGGGACAACGGCACCTTGATTGTGTTCATGTGCAATCATTGTCCCTACGTTAAGGCCATCATCGATCGCCTGATCCGGGATGCACGCGATCTGGCGGCATTAGGTGTCAATACGATCGCGATATGTTCCAATGACGCGAAGACGCATCCCGGCGATAGTTTCGAGAACATGCGTAAGTGGGCAGAGGAGAAGGAATTTCCTTTCCCCTATCTGCATGATTCTCAACAGGATGTAGCACACGCTTATAATGCGATCTGCACCCCCGACTTCTTTGGGTACAATGCCGAACTCGAGCTTCAGTACCGCGGCCGCCTCGATGCATCGAAAACCCAGCTGGTCGAGAATGCCCGTCGAGAACTCTTCGAGGCCATGAAGAAGGTGGCGGAAACAGGTTCGGGTCCGGTTGAGCAGATTCCCTCCATGGGCTGTTCCATCAAATGGAAGCAGGCCGCATGAGGCTTCATGGCATTTGAAGCCCTTCGCGATTTCATTGAGTTTCTGGAAAAACGACAGCGACTTCTAAGGGTCGCAGCTCCGGTTTCAGCAAATCTCGAAATTACCGAGATCCACACTAGGCTCTTGGCCGAAAAAGGGCCCGCGGTCCTCTTCGAGAGTGTTGCAGGCGCCACGATGCCTGTCCTGACGAATTTGTTCGGCACGGTCGAGCGCGTTGCCTGGGCTACCGGCCGCGAACCCGATCAGCTTCGCGAACTTGGCGAAACACTCGCATTCCTGCGTCAACCGCAGCCGCCGGAAAGCCTGCGGCAAGCACTCGATCTAGCGCCCCTGATGAAGGCCGTACTTGCCATGCGTCCACGCTCGGTTGGTAGCGCGCCCTGTCAGGAGATTGTCTTCCGAGGAAACGAGATCGATTTGGCTCGACTACCCATCCAATCCTGCTGGCCAGGCGAGCCGGCGCCGCTGATTACGTGGCCAATCGTCGTCACGAAGGGCCCGAGCGGTGCAAGAGACGATAATTTCAATCTCGGCATCTACCGCATGCAGGTCATGGGACGTGATCGAACCTTGATGCGTTGGTTGCATCATCGGGGTGGCGCCCAGCATCACCGCCGCTGGAAAGAAACGAAGCCCGAACCGTTGCCCGCGGCAGCAGTGATCGGGGCCGATCCCGCAACAATTGTCGCAGCGGTGACGCCCGTCCCCGACACGATGTCCGAATATCAATTCGCGGGCCTGCTTCGGCAACGGCGCCTCGATTTGGTCGATTGCAAAACGGTGCCTCTAAAGGTGCCCGCTCAGGCCGAAATTGTTATCGAGGGTCTGGTCAGCCTCGATGAGTATGGTGATGAAGGGCCCTACGGAGACCACACCGGTTACTACAATTCGGTCGAACGATTTCCGGTATTCCAGGTTACCGCCATCACAATGCGACGCGATCCCATCTATTTAACTACGTTCACGGGGCGGCCGCCCGACGAGCCTTCCGTTTTGGGAGAGGCTTTGAATGAAGTCTTCCTGCCAATGTTCAAACAGCAATTTCCAGAAGTCAGCGATTTCTGGTTGCCGCCGGAGGGTTGTTCCTATCGTGTGGCGGTGGTTTCGATGCGTAAGGCATATCCGGGCCATGCGCGTCGGCTAATGATGGGTGTCTGGTCGTATCTTCGTCAATTCACCTACACAAAGTTCGTCATCATCGTCGACGACGATATCGATGCTCGATCCTGGGAGGACGTTATCTGGGCGATATCGACGAGGGTCGATCCATCCAGAGACCTGATGGTCGTCGAGAATACGCCGATCGACTACCTCGACTTCGCATCTGTTGAATCCGGATTGGGCGGCAAGCTGGGCATCGACGCGACCAACAAATGGCCTTCGGAAACGAAGCGAGAATGGGGCCAGAAGATCCTCATGTCGCAGGAGATTATTGAGCGCGTGACTAAAAGATGGAGCGAGTACGGGTTGCCCGGCAGTGGCCGTTCGATCTGGCAAAAAGATACCGGGAAGTGATGAGAGACGTATCAGAACTCCATCGGATTGCCCGAAATGCCGTAGCCGAGGCGGGCCGCATTGCGATGCGCCATTTCGAACAAGAAACGCGATCCTGGCAGAAAGGGCCGGGTCAGATCCTTACCGATGCTGATCTGGAAATCGACTGTTTCCTTCGTGATGCCCTGCTTGATGAGGCGGGTGAGGAAGCATGGCTTTCCGAAGAAACCGAAGACGACGGTTCAAGACTGGCTCGTTCTCGCGTTTGGGTAGTCGATCCAATCGACGGCACCCGCTCCTTTGCTGAACGGAAGCCGGAGTTTGCGATTTGCGTTGCACTCCTCGAGCATAACGAACCCTTGTTCGGTTTCGTCTTCAATCCGGCGAAGGATGAATTTTTCGAAGGGCGTCGGGGATATGGAGCGCAATGCAATGGCTTGGGGCTTCTCGCAAGCCAGGTCACGACAATGAATGAAGCCTCGATCGTGGTCAGCCAAGGCGAAAATCGGCGGCGACGTTTCGGTGATATGTTGCCTTGTGCCTCGATTTCGACGATTGGGTCTCTCGCCTACAAGCTTGTCCTGGTCGCGGCTTCACGCTTTGATGGCTATCTGTCATGGAGGCGAAGCCACGATTGGGATATTGCCGCTGCACATTTGATTCTCAGCGAAGCTGGGGGCCTCCTCAGCGACGCCGATGGCATCGCAATAAGATACAATTGCAATGACCTTCGCCATGAAGGTCTGGCCGCCGCTGGCAGATTTCTGCATCCCAGTCTGGTGCGTCGCTCGCGTGATCGACGTGAAGCCGTCCAATCTTCATGATTTTCGGTCAGGGTTAGTGTTCCTTTAAGCTTTTCCTGTGCTTCATCGCTCGCGGTGTGACGTTGCGATTTCTCCCGGATTTCCAGAATGGATAAGGTTGACTGCGTTGTCGTTGGAGCGGGTGTCGTTGGTCTCGCCGTTGCGCGCGAGTTAGCGATTTCAGGTCTCGAGGTAATCGTCCTTGAGGCGGAAGATGCAATTGGCACAGGGACCAGTTCGCGCAATAGCGAGGTCATCCATGCCGGAATCTATTATCAGACTGGCAGCCTCAAGGCGAAGACGTGCGTTGCCGGCAAGCAGTTCCTGTATGACTACTGCGCGGAACGCGGAATCGAGCATCGCCGATGCGGCAAGCTCATTGTGGCAACATCTGACGAGCAATTGCCCAAGCTCAAGACGATCAACGCCCAAGCAATTGCGAATGGTGTCCATGATCTTGAGTTCCTAGAGCCGCAGCAGGCCCAGACCCTTGAGCCCGAACTCAGTTGTGTCGGTGCCCTTTGGTCCCCATCGACAGGGATTATCGACAGCCACGGCCTGATGCTCGCCTACCAAGGCGACGCTGAAGATCATGGCGCATTTATCGCTTTCAATAGTCGCGTCGCCGCAGCGATGGTTGGCAAGAATTCCATTGCCCTGGAAGTCGAGGGCAACGAGGCCATGAGCCTGGAGACCTCGTTTCTAGTAAACTCAGCGGGTCTTTCTGCACCGGCGCTGGCCTCAATCATCAGCGGGCTCGATCCAAATTGGGTACCTCAGGCCTACTATTGCAAAGGCAATTACTACTCGTTGCCTGGGAGGCCACCTTTCAGTCGCCTGATCTATCCAGTCCCTGAGCAGGCTGGTCTAGGCGTACATATCACTATAGATCTTGGTGGCCAGTGCCGGTTCGGCCCCGATGTCGAATGGATTGCGGACGTTAGTTATGACGTCGATCCCAACCGCTCCAGGGTCTTCTACGATGCCGTTCGCAGCTATTGGCCGGGCATCGAGGATGGCTCTTTAGAGCCTGGATACTCGGGAATTCGTCCGAAATTGGTTTCCGAAGGTATGCCAGCCGCCGATTTCCGAATCGACGGGCCCAAGCACCATGGTGTGGTGGGACTTGTCAATCTATTCGGCATTGAAAGCCCTGGCCTTACGGCCTCGCAGCCATTGGCGCGAGCAGTCTTGGAGGCGTTGGGAATAAAAAGTTGTAATTTTTGAGCGAGCTGCAAATTTCCCCAACGCAATTTGATGATCGTAAAGGAAATACGAAGAATTTCCGCGGATATTGGCATTTGATTTTTAACGAGAATTGGTCGGTGCGGCAGGTCATTGGAGACCGGAGCCTTTTGCCCTCGGCGAGAAAGTCAACGATACTGAAAGTGAGAGAAGTGCTGCCAGATACTGCGAGCGATTCGATTAGAGCGAGTGGGCGAGACAAATTCGATAGCCACCAGGTGCTAACGCCATTGCATGCGCTTCGAGCCAGCGTCGAGCAGTTGATTGCCGGAAGACACGGACCTCTGTCGGCGGCTGTCCGGACAGAACTGACATCAATGACTGAGTTTGTTTCTTCCATTGAGGCGGAACTCACACGGCACATTCGACAAGGGACAAGACCCTAGTTCGGCGTTACGGTGCGGGTTCAACACCTGACGCTGGGATCGAAAAGTTGCAGTGTGGCTCTTACTCGCTTCAAGCGCAGAGTGAAGGAGTGTCTGGAATTCCGCTTGATTTATCTTCGAGATTGCGTACGTGTTTGCAAGGAGAGTTCAGCACCCGGTGGCCAGTCCATTCACAAAGATGCGACACGAGCTTTCTTGATCAGTTGAGATTTGCGAATTCCGCCAGCATCGGTCTCGCATAGCTCGACGACACCGGGACCCTCGATATGCTCACGCCGAACCAACCAAATGTCTGAACTTTTTGATGCGTGAGCCTTAACTTAGGGCGAAAATTGACGCATGAAGAATCGCTCGATGTTTCCCTATCGACGTGGTGCAGGCAAAAAGCGTGCACAAAATAACGGTCGCCGGGGCAGAGATGGCGGCGGCCGACGATCAGCCAATTCGCCGCAAGAATTGCTGTCTTTGATGCAACCAGCGACGAAGGCTTTGGCGCAGGTTCTGGTCGGTAATACACGTCCTTCTGGGCAGCTTGTTCACGCACGCAACGTGCTTGAGCAAGCGGATCAAATGATCCAGGAGAGAGCGGTCGACAGGGTTCCGCCTCAGGTTCGCGAAGACTTCCTTGAGCAGTTGGCGCGTCTCAAACTGACGATATCTGACGCCGCTGAATTGGAAGATGGGGAGTTGCAGTCAGACGCTGTTCCGGAGGAGCCGGTTGAGAAGAAGCAAGTTGCGCCCGAACGCCTTCGTGAATTGGCTTTGAGACTAGCCGTTGGCTCCCCATTGGATCAAAATGACTCGATGATGGACGACGCTAGCCAGGAGGAAAGCGATAGTTCTTCGATCGAAGGATCTATGGAGGACTCAGGTTCTAGTGCAGGCGACGTGAGGGACGAAAGAGAACCGGCATCGCCTAAAACGGGTGTGCGTGCCTCGAAGCTCCGGCTTAATGTACCGAAGGACGACGTCACAGCTGCAGATGCCTGACCGTCGATTTCGTGGCAACGCAACAATCTGACCGGCTGAATTCGAATTCGTCAGAACCACAATATCGTCACAAGCGCGAAAATCGGCATCAGCAGAAAAATCGACCAGATCATGTAGCCGAAGAAGCTCGGCATTCTTACACCTGAACCTTCTGCGATTGCCCGGACCATAAAATTTGGCGCATTGCCGATATAGGTGTTGGCACCCATGAAGACCGCCCCCGCAGAAATAGCCAAAAGGGTCGTTTCCAGCGGACCCATTAAGACAGTGGCATCGCCGCCCGCCGTGTTGAAGAACACCAAATATGTTGGAGCATTGTCGAGAAAGCTCGACAAGAGCCCCGTGATCCAAAAATACATCGCATTGATCGGCTCGCCGCTCTCGGAGCTTACGGCACTATGCACTGCCGCCAACGCGCCATCTGGGCCGGCTTTCAAAATTGCAATTACCGGTACAATGGTAATGAAGATTGCGGCAAAGAGTTTGCCGACCTCAAGAATCGGAAACCAGCTAAAGTCATTGCCGATACGGGTTTCTGGCAGCGTCATACGCCACGATACGAGGGTAATCAGCAACAGGAGCATATCTCGTAGGACGTTTTGAAGCTCAACTCCGACGTGGAATGCGTCAAAGCCAATTTGCGGGTGCCAGACACCGCTGAGCAATACGGAGCCGACTACTCCAACCAGCAAAAGGATGTTGATCCGTCCCTCGATGCCGAATGAGGTTCCGGAATAGTGATTGGTGGGCCTCGCCGGTTCTCGCCGTACTAGGAAGCTGTCGAGGCCATAAAAGACAAACAGTAATATTGTGGCAACAAGCGCCATCGGCAGGAACAAATGCGTGGTTGTCCAAAAGAAATCGACACCCTTCAAAAAACCGAGGAAAAGTGGCGGATCGCCGAGCGGCGTTAATGAACCACCAATGTTTGCGACGAGAAAAATGAAAAACACCACGACATGGGTTTTGTGGCGCCGCCAGGAGTTTGCCCTCAAAAGAGGACGGATCAATACCATTGCAGCGCCCGTTGTACCCATCCAGCTTGCCAGGGCAGTCCCAATTGCGAGTAGGATCGTGTTGAATCGCGGTGATCCGGAGAACGATCCGGTAATCTTTATGCCTCCGGTCACGGTAAACAGTGATAGCAGGAGAATGATGAAGGGCAGATATTCCAGAAGGGCCACGTGGAGAATTTCGAACGCGGTAACTTCCGGACCAACGGCGATCAGCAATGGCAAGAGGAGACTAAGCGACCAGAAAAGGCTGATTTTGCCGAAATGATGATGCCAAAAACGTGGAGCAAAAAGGGGAACAAGGGCGATTGACAGGAGAATTCCTATGAATGGAATCGCCCAGGTAAGCGCCAGCGTGGCTCCATCGAGGTGATATTCCACTTCTTCGACAGCGTGAGCAATTCCTGGCCGAGTTATCAGTAGGAGTGACAGGGGGACGGGTACATAGCGGCGGTTCGGCTTCAACATTCGGATGGGGAGTTCCGGGAACCTGCATGGAAGTGGAGATCAAAATTGATGTGAACTCGGTGCACAGTTTCTCGATGATGTGTCGAATTGACAAGGGGCGTCTAGCTTCGGAACTGATGGCATCTCATATCGATGGACCTAGCTCGAGCCAACGAAAGAGATTTTTTTGGGCTTGTTGATGGTCTATCATCAGGCGCGTCAAACCATAGAGGGATCATGTTTGCCGAAGTCAAATGAGCAAATCCAATGACGACGGTGGGGATGTTGTCGGCAGCGACGTCTCAACCAAGATCCGCCAGAAGACCAAGCGACCTTCGCTCTATAAGGTGTTGCTCCTGAATGACGACTACACGCCGATGGAATTCGTCGTTCATGTCCTCGAACGATTTTTCTTCAAGGAGCATGAAGAGGCGATGCGCATCATGCTACACGTTCATCAGCGAGGCGTTGGCGTATGTGGGGTTTTCACATACGAGGTTGCTGAAACCAAAGTCGCGCAGGTGATGGAGTTTGCGCGACAGCACCAACACCCACTCCAGTGCACAATGGAAAAGGAGTAAGGGCTTGTCCAATCCGGAATCATTGTGCCATTTGTTGTATCTATCGCGTGGAACTTAGGGAATGCCCATGTTGTCGAGATCGCTAGAAAAGACGCTAAGGCGTGCCCTTGCGCTGGCCAACGCCCGACAGCATGAGTACGCCACACTGGAACATCTCGTTCTCGCTTTGACAGAGGATCAGGACGCTGGCGCGGTCTTGAAGGCATGTGCCATTGATCTCGTCCGGTTGCGGGCGAGCGTGTCCGAATTCCTTGATCATGAACTCGCCGGTCTGGTCGTCGAGACTGCGGTGGACGCAAAACCGACGGCTGGCTTTCAACGCGTCATTCAGCGAGCCGCGATCCATGTTCAATCATCAGGGCGAAGCGAGGTGACAGGCGCAAATGTGTTGGTGGCGCTGTTTTCCGAGCGAGAATCTCACGCGGTGTTCTTCCTACAAGAACAGAATATGACCCGTCTCGATGCCGTGAACTATATCTCTCACGGCATCGCCAAAAAACCCGGGATGCATGAGGAGCGTCGAGTGCGCGGAACGGAGGAGGCTGCCGCCGGCGAAAAGAAGGAAAGTTCGGCCGAGGCGCTGGCGACATATTGTACGGATCTGAATGAGAAAGCTCGCCAAGGTAAGGTCGACATCCTCATCGGGCGGGAACTTGAGATTGAGCGAACGATCCAGATCCTGTGTCGCCGCTCGAAAAATAACCCGCTGTTCGTCGGCGATCCGGGTGTTGGCAAAACTGCAATTGCCGAAGGACTGGCTCGACGTATCGTCAATGGCGAAGTTCCTGAGGTACTGAATGAAGCGGTCATCTACGCGCTCGATATGGGAGCGCTCCTTGCCGGCACCCGATATCGCGGTGACTTCGAGGAGCGGTTGAAAGCGGTTATCGGCGAGCTTGAGGCAGATCCCCGAGCAATTTTATTCATTGACGAGATTCACACGGTTATCGGAGCCGGTGCCACCAGCGGCGGATCCTTGGACGCGTCGAATATTTTGAAGCCGGCATTGGCAAGCGGTACTTTGCGCTGCATCGGTTCGACGACATACAAGGAGTTCAGGAGTTATTTTGAGAAGGATCGTGCACTGGTTCGGCGGTTTCAGAAAATCGACGTCCCCGAGCCCAGCGAGAATGAAACGTTCAAAATACTTCAAGGGCTGCGGCCGAGCTTCGAAGCCCATCACCGTATCAAGTACACTAATGGTGCGCTAAAGGCGGCTGTGAAGCTTTCCACACGCTATATTCACGACCGGAAGCTACCGGACAAAGCTATCGATGTGATCGATGAGGTAGGCGCGGCTCAGATGCTCCGGCCGCCGGCACTTCGCCGCAAAACGGTTGCGACGAAAGATATCGAGGAAATTGTCGCCAAAATCGCACGTGTACCGATCAAGGCAGTGAATTCGCGAGACAAGGAATCGCTTCGGTCGCTGAAGCCCGATCTGCAGTCGGCGGTGTTCGGCCAGGATGAGGCCATTGAGGCATTGTCGAGCGCTATCAAGCTTTCCAGGGCGGGTTTGCGCGATCCGCAAAAACCGATTGGCTGCTATCTCTTCTCCGGCCCGACCGGTGTCGGCAAAACCGAAGTTGCACGGCAACTTGCCAAGGTGCAGGCAATCGAACTCATTCGGTTCGACATGTCAGAGTACATGGAGAGGCACACCGTGTCTCGACTGATCGGAGCTCCACCTGGATATGTTGGCTTCGATCAGGGCGGCTTACTGACCGATTCGGTCGATCAGCATCCCCACGCGGTCCTTCTTCTCGATGAGATAGAAAAGGCTCATCCGGAGGTTTTCAACATTCTGCTTCAGGTCATGGACTACGGCAAACTGACCGACAACAATGGCAAGACCGTAGACTTCCGGAATGTCATTCTCATCATGACCACCAATGCGGGTGCGAGCGATATGAGCCGGCCCCCGATGGGCTTCGGTCGTCTTGAGAGAGAGGGTGAAGACAGCGAGGCAATCAAGCGGTTGTTCACGCCGGAGTTCCGCAATCGCCTCGACGCGATTATCACATTCAAAGGCTTGACCCCCCAGATTATTACCAGTGTTGTGGACAAATTCGTCGCTGAGTTGGCGGCGCAGCTTGCCGACCGCAGGGTGCACTTGGAGGTCGATGACGCGGCACGGGCTTGGCTGGGAGAGCGAGGCTACGAACCGCTTTTCGGTGCGCGCCCGCTGGCTCGTGTCATTCAGGAGAGCATCAAGCGCCCACTGGCCGATGAGCTTCTCTTCGGAAAGCTCGTCAACGGTGGCAAGGTGGTCGTCAGTGTGACCGACAACAAGCTTTCGTTCGAGACGACGCCAGCCGCCGTGACCAAAAAGGTCGATCGACACAAGCGCGGACCTACACCCAAAGCGCTTCCCGAACCGGTCGAGTAGACAATTTCTCGGACATCAAGAGTTTTCGTCCGTTCCCGTCCGGTGGAATGGCGTCATCTGATTTAGTTCCTGCATGCGCTCGCCGATTTCTCGGTTTTCATGATCGAGAAAACGCGCGATAGCTTGTCGGAAACTCTCGTTCGGGATGTAATGGGCGCTGTAGGTCAGCGCCGGAGCGTAGCCTCGCTGCAATTTGTGGGGGCCCTGGGCCCCTGCTTCGACGCGCTTCAGGCCCTTGGCAATCGCGTGATCGATTGCCTGATAGTAACAAGCCTCAAAGTGAAGAAAATCGTAGTCCTCGAGGCATCCCCAATTGCGCCCGTAAAGCGTATCGGCGCCAACGAGATTTAGAGCTCCGGCCACCAGGCGACCACTTCTATATGCAGCGGCGAATACGACCTTGTCGCTCATTTCGTTGGCCAGCATACGAAAGAAGCTCCTTTTCAAATAGGCGCTGCCCCATCGCTTATCGATCGTTGACAGATAGAATGGGTAAAATGCGTCGAGTGCCGCAGCGACTTCAAGCGGGTCCTGCAACATTCGGACTTCTATACCGTCCTGATTGACGCGTTTGCGCTCCTTGCGGATCATCTTTCGCTTGCTGGAGCGCAGGTCCCCGAGAAAATCATCAAAGCACGAGTAACCACGATTCTCCCAGTGGTATTGAATGCCACGGCGCAGCAGAAATCCGCTGCGGCCCAAAGCTCGCCATTCATCCTCCATGCAGAAGGTAACGTGCATGGAGGAGAGCTCCAGGCGACAGACGATCTCCTGCAATGCGTATCCAACCTCGACCAGTCTTTCGCCGCCCCCCTGGCGCAAGAAAATCCGAGCGCCCGGTACCGGTGTGAATGGGACGGCGACCTGTATCTTTGGATAGTAATCGCCACCGGCTCGCTGAAAGGCATCCGCCCAGCCCCAATCGAAGACATATTCTCCGTAGGAATGGCCCTTGAGGTACATCGGAACGATGGCGAGCGTGTCGTTGCCGTCCTTGAGGACGGCATGAAGGGGCGTCCATCCCGTCTGACGACTTGCGGAGCCACTCCTCTCGAGAATGGAGAAAAACTGGTGCGAGAGGAAGGGATTATCGGAAGGCGCCAGATCGTCCCAAAGTGCAGGCTCGATTTCGTCAATGGATTGGTGAAGTTCGACCTGCATCTCACCGAGCCCGTGATGTCCGCGTCCCTAGGGACCTAGTCGGCCGTCATACCAATTCCAGCGATCTCATCGGATTGATATGTCTTGAACCACGGGCTGATGTTCAGCTGGATGTAAGCTTGAATTCAATGCGGCGATTCCGCCGGAAAGCTTCCGGGCTGTCACCTGGGTCCAGCGGCTGGAACTCACCGAAGCCGGTTGCAGCCAGGCGTTCGGCGGGAACGCCCATTTCCAAGAGTTCGCGGACTACTGCAATCGCTCTTGCGGTTGATAGCTCCCAATTCGATTCGAACGCGGCGGTTGTAATCGGAACGCGGTCGGAATGGCCATCCACTCGCAGGATCCAATGCAGTTCCGGCGGAATTTTCGAGGCGACATCGTTGAGTGTCTGCGCCAGTTGTCCGAGCTGCGCTTGTCCTTCGGACCCTATCTCAGCCGAACCGGAAGCGAACAGGACCTCCGAAGGAAAAACAAACCGATCGCCAACCACGCGGAACGCGGATCCTTCGCCTAAAGCGTCCTTTAGACGACCGAAAAACTCGGAACGATAGCGTGAAAGCTCTTCCACTTGCTTGGCCAGAGCGAGATTGAGGCGCTCGCCGAGCCGCATGATCTCACCCTGCTGATCTTCTACCTGCAGCTCTGAGGTTGCGAGCAGGCTTTCAACGGCATTTAGTTGCTCGGTCAGTAGCGCAACCCTGGTCGAAAGTGCCTCGACTTCCTCCTCGGAAGCACCTAGCGCCTTCACTGACGAAGAATGGTCCGATTGAAGTGCAGCGAACTGGGTGTCTCGAGCCTCCAAGGTCTCATTCAGACTAGCGATCTTCACTTGGTACTGCTCCTGTTCCCTTAGAAGGATCGATTCCCGGGATACGACCTCATTTTTGAGTTCCGCATTAGTGTCCTTCAGCGCCGCTAATTCCTCGGCGAGCGTTAAGGTTCGCTGCTCCTCCTCACCGATTTTCGTGAGAAGCGCTTGCCGTTCATCGCGAAGCGAGTCGATCGAACTCTCGAGTGACGAATTTGTCTCCTGCTGCAGGTCCAACTCGTTGCGCAGGCTTGCAACTGTTTGCTCTGCAGCCTCAAATGCAGATGAGCGATCCCCAAGCTGCGTCTCGAGGCTTGCGATTTGTAGCTGCAATCGAGCCATCAATGTCTCGCGTTGGCTCACCTCATCGTTCAAACGATCACGGTCCCGGGCGAGATCTTCGACCTCCGTGTTCAGTGCCACCGTGCGGCTACGCAGCGAATCGTTGGTCTGTCCCGTGCCAGAAATTCGCGTGGCCGCCGCATCGATCTGATTCTCAAGGAATTCCAAAGCCTTATCACGTTCACGTGTCGCCTGATCGATCCTCTCGAGCCTGGCGCGAACTCTTGCCATCAGGGCGTCGACATCAATTGGAGTGGACGTCGTTTGATCCACATTTTGCGGTGATGCTGCCTCTGTTTGGTCGCTCTGCCCGAACGCGACCGGATGCGTCGCGACAATGACGGTAGATGCCAGAAGGAGCATCGATATGCGTGTTGGTGGCATTCCCCGCCCAATCACAATAGATCCTTACTCATCTTTAATTGCCTGGAGCGAAGGCGCAAGGTTGAACGCGGCGACCATCATACCCACCGGTATGACCCTTGGTGAAAGGCATTAATGTGAAATTTGAACTCGGACCTAACCGGCCCGCCGGTGTGACGGACCTTTATTGGATCGCACCAACCGCCGTGGTGATTGGCGATGTACGGCTTGAGTATGAGGCGAGTGTTTGGTGGGGTGCCGTATTGCGCGGCGATAACGAGATGATCGCCATAGGCGCGGGCAGCAATGTCCAGGATAACTCGGTTCTACATACGGATCCGGGGTTTCCTCTTAGAGTTGGACCGCTCGTCACCATTGGGCATCTGGCGATGCTTCATGGCTGTACTGTTGGTGAGGGGTCATTGGTTGGCATTGGATCCGTTGTGCTCAATGGGGCCCGTATCGGTCGCAATTGTCTGATCGGCGCCAAGGCTCTCGTCACGGAAGGCACCGAAGTTCCTGATGGATCCCTGGTCCTTGGATCGCCCGGCAAGGTCGTCCGTAGTCTGTCCGAGCAGCAGATCGAGCGAATGCATGCCGGTACCGAACGATACATTCAGAACTGGCGCTGCTATGCTGCGACGCTGAAGAAGATTAATTAGCCACTCATCGCCAAGCGCGCGACCGGCTGCTCGACTATCGGCCAATGGATAATGGCGGCAAACACGCCTAGGAGAACACTGGTCCACCATACGATGTCGTAGCTTCCTAAAAGGTCGAAGACATAGCCGCCCATCCACACTCCCAAAAACGCGCCAAGCTGGTGGCTCAAAAAAACTATTCCAAAAAGGGTCCCCATATAGCGCGGGCCGAACATCAGCGCGACCAGCCCTGAGGTCAGAGGAACGGTCGAAAGCCACAATAGCCCCATCGCCGAGGCGAAAACGAGCGTCGATGCAGCTGAGAGCGGCAGAATCATATAGAGGCCGATCACGACCGCACGGGCGAGGTAGATGAAGCTCAACAGATATTTCTTGCTGAAGCGGCCCCCGAGCACGCCCGAAGAAAAGGAACCAACAACGTTGAACAACCCGACCAACGCAATCGCCCAGGCCCCGACAGCGGGAGAGATCCCGGCATCCGCGACGAAAGCGGGCAGGTGGATCTGGATGAAAGCGACGTGGTAGCCGCAAACGAAGAAACCAGCCGCAAGCAGCACAAAGCTGCGATGAGAAAGTGCCTCCCGAATCGCCTCTCCGAGTGTCTGGGTCGATTGAGCGAATCGACCCTCGTTGGACGCTGCAAACGTCAAGCTTAAGGGGATTACCAGAAGCACGATGCTGCCGATCAGAATCAGAGCCGTCGACCAGCCATAGGCAAAAATGAACGACTGGCCCAATGGCACCATCAGGAACTGGCCCAGGGAGTTCGCGGCGACGATCACGCCGAATGCCATGGAACGACGTGCTTCCGGCAACAGTCGTCCGACTGCTGCCATGACCAAGCCGAATGATGCTCCGGCCCCGCCGACGCCTATCAGGAAGCCTGCCGACAAAGTCAGCATTGCAGGCGTCGTGCTCATGGCCATCAGCACTAGGCCGGTAGCATAGACGATGCTCCCAACAATGAGCACGCGGACTGCCCCGAATCGATCAGCTATCGCGCCTGCGATCGGCTGGCCAAGGCCCCAGATGATGTTTTGTACGGCGATGGCGAGAGCGAATACCTCGCGACCCCAACCGAACGTCGAAGACATCGGCTCAAGGAAAAGCCCGAATCCGGACCGGGCACCGAAAGTAATCAGCGCGATGAGACTGGCGATTCCGACAAGGAAATGAGGCTGTCGCCAAGACGCTCCAGGCATGCGCATTGCTTTAATTTTTTGGGGAGAAGTCTGATTGAGTGTGTCATTCGTCTTGACGAACGACACTCAATCGTCCGCCGCTAGTAGCGCCAATTTCCCCGAGCGACAATGCGCTAGCGATACTTCGATCTAAGGAGCGATCGCCATCGGCAGGGGCGTTTCGATTATTGCAGCGACAATCATCAATACGGCAGTGAGATAAAGGGTTACGCGGGCGACCATTTCCGTATTCCGGGCGAGTGATTTGGTCTCCCGAAACTACGTCAACAACTATTAACGAAAGGTGACTCCGCGCACATCTCGAGATCACTCGAGGGTGACCTTTCTCACAATAATGCAGATAGTACTCAGTGCCGGAAATGTCGTGTCCCTGTGAAGATCATGGCAAGATCAGATTCGTTTGCCGCGGCGATCACTTCTTCGTCTCGAACACTGCCTCCGGGCTGCACAACCGCTGTAATTCCGGCCTCGGCGGCTGCAAGCAACCCATCCGGAAACGGAAAAAAAGCGTCGGAGGCCAAAACGCTTCCAGGGGAACCAGAGCAGCGGCCGGCCTTCTTGACCGCCATCTCAACGGCATCGACGCGGCTCATTTGTCCAGCTCCGATGCCGACCGTAGCGCCACCTCGGGCCAGAACGATGGCATTAGACTTTACATGTCGGCAGACTTTCATTGCGAAGCCAAGATCCGCAATCTCTGCATCGCTGGGCGGGCGTCTGGTAACGGCCTTGGCCTGTCCGAGATCGATAACTGCCAAGTCCCGGTCCTGTACGAGAAAGCCACCGGCGATGGAGCGCACCAGTCTACCACCTTCCGTTCCACCGGGTAGAGCGCCGGTGGCCAGGACCCTAAGATTTTGCTTGCTGGCGAGAATTGGCAGGGCCTCGCCTTCGAAGGCCGGTGCGATGATCACCTCGAAAAAAGTCTCAACTATTTTTGCAGCGAGCTCGGTGCCTATTGTCCGATTGCAAGCAACAATGCCGCCGAAAGCACTGACCGGATCGCAAGCGAGAGCACGCACGAATGCAGTCGTTGGATCTAACCCTGTACCGACGCCACAAGGGTTTGCATGCTTAACGATGGCTACACCCGGCGTTTCGATTTCGGCCACCAACTCGAAAGCTGCATCCGTGTCGTTGATATTGTTGTAGCTGAGCGCTTTGCCATGGAGTTGTGAAGCTGTTGCGACGCCCGGCCGATCTTCTCCGGTCACATAGAGGGCCGCGGCCTGTTGTGGATTTTCCCCATAGCGCAATTTCTCCTTCAGGTGCCCTTTCAGAGCGAACTGCTCTGTTGGATCATTGGCGAGTGAAGTCTGAAACCAACGGGCGATAGCCGCGTCGTACAAAGCGGTGTGCTCGAATGCACGTCTCGCCATATCCTTTCTGAATTCATGGGACGTGCCGCCGGTTTCGCGAAGCGCCGAAGCCAAACCCGCATAGTCACCTGGATTGGTGATTACGGCGACAAATTCATGATTTTTGGCGGCGGCCCGGATAAGTGTGGGGCCACCAATGTCAATCTGTTCGATGCAGTCGCCGGCGTCGGCTCCGCGCTCCACAGTCTCTTCAAAGGGATAGAGATTGACCACCACAACGTCGATCAGGCCACCGCCGACGTCGAATAGCGAGCGCGTGTGTTCCGGATCATCCCTTCGCGCCAGAATGCCGCCATGGACGATCGGATGGAGTGTCTTGACACGGCCATCCATGATTTCGGGCTGGCCGGTATAGGAGCTGATCTCGACCACTGGGAGCCCAGCACCTCTCATGGTACGGGCCGAGCCGCCTGTGGAAAGAATTTCGACACCCTGCTGGTGCAGCAAAGTGCCGAGTTCAACGAGGCCGGTCTTGTCGGAAACAGAGATAAGCGCCCGAACCGGGGCGATAAGATCGTTCGTCAAGGTTATTTCTTTCGAACTCTTGCAATGAAAAAACCGTCAAGTCCGCCGAGTTCTGCCCAATGATAGGGGAATGTTCTGATCGAGCCGCTGGCGGAATTATTGGCTGGCACACCTTTGATTTGATCCGACTCGATCGCCTCGACGATGACGTCGGAGCGGCGGGCGATCATGCGCGCAATTTGCTGCTCACCTTCTTCGGGCTGGAGCGAACACGTGGCATAGACGACGATGCCGTCAGGGGCCGACATGTCGATTGCCGCGTCAAACATTGCTGACTGTGCCTGTTGCAGACGACCGAGATCCTTTGGTGTTTTCGTCCACGTTACGTCGGGATGACGGCGAATCGTGCCGGTGGCGGTACATGGAGCATCCAGCAAAATGGCATCGAAGGGTGATTGCGGTCGCCATGTGACCGCGTCAGCGACAACGATTTCCGCGTCGAGTTGCAGCCGTCCTAGGTTCCGAGCCAGGATCTCGGCCCGAGCAGGTGAACGTTCAATTGCGGTCACTTTGGCGCCTCGTGCTGCCAATTGCGCCGTTTTGCCGCCGGGTGCGGCGCCGATGTCGAGCACCGATTTTCCGCGCACGTCTCCCAGGCACAGGACAGGAAGGGCCGCTGCAGCGTCTTGGACCCACCAGGCACCTTCAGCGTAGCCTGGAAGCGCCTCGATGACGCTGCCGCTACGGCGACGAATGATGCCATGGGGTAGCAGATCGCCGCCAACAGCCGTGGCCCAATATTCGGCGTCCCTTTTCGCGTTCAGATCTAATGGCGGTTCGTTTGAATGGGCCTGAGCGATCGTCCGTGCGCCCTCTGCTCCATAGGCTTCAACCCAGCTATCGAAAAGCCAGCGTGGCGTGTTCAATGCAATTGGATCTAGCGAAGCGAGCGCCTGCCTGCCGTTCTGGGCGATCTGGCGCAACACCGCATTGACCATAGGCGCCTGACGACGCAGGGATCCCGTGGCGAGGCCGACAGTTTCGCTGACGGCCGCATGGGGTGGCGTGCTCAGAAAAAGGAGCTGACCCGTGCCCAGTCGGAGAATGTTCACGATACGGGGTTCGTGAGGCCGATACTTGACAAAGTTTCTCCATACTTTGTCGATCTCACCGAGATGCCGCAGGACAGTAGCGTAGAGCAACCGTGCAAAGGCGCGATCCCGAGTCTCGAGCCGGGCCAGACCTCGATGATTGTTGAATGCCTCATCGGCAGGTGCTGGACGGGAGGCAAAAACCGCATCGAGGACGTCGAGGGCAACTCCCCGCGCGCTGGCACGCAAGGGGCGACTATCGGTTCGTTGGCTAGTCAGCATGGGTGGACTCGGTGAGCCGGCGGCCTTCGAGCCCCTTCCGGATCAGGTCTCGTGTGTTTTCGATCCCGTATAGTGCGACGAACGAACCAAAACGCGGACCCTGACTTTGGCCCAGTAGTACCTCGTAGAGCGATCTGAACCAGTCACGTAAATTGGTGAACCGATGCTTCTTTCCGATCTCGTAAATCTCGTTCTGCAGCTCTTCTGGCGAGGCCTCTTTATCGACGTTGCCGAGAAATGATGCGAGGTCCTCGAAGGCGGCCCTCTCCTGGTCGGTAGCTTCACGGTAGCGTTTCTCGGGCTCGACGAAATCCTTGTAGTAGGCGATTGCGCAGTTCACGAGAACGTCGAGCGTCGGTGCCGATTGCGGCGTCACATCGGGCGTATAGTTTTGGATAAAGCCCCAGAGGACTTCTGGTTCTTCGGCATTCACGACACTTGCGAGGTTGAGCAGCATCGAAAAGGCGATCGGCATGGATTCATCAGGGGGGGCCCCATCATGGATGTGCCAAAGCGGATTGCTCAGCCGCTTCTCGTCGTCCTGGTTCCGATAGGCTTCGAGAAATCCATAATAGTCATCGATGTGCCGTGGAATCACATCGTAGTGCAGCCGCTTGGCTTTTCTGGGTGATTGATACAGAAACAGTCTGAGGCTCTCTCGGGTGCCATAGCGAAGCCATTGTTCGATAGTCAGGCCGTTGCCGCGTGATTTCGAAATCTTCTCGCCATTCTCGTCGAGAAAGAGTTCGTAGTTGAAACCCTCCGGCGGCGTTCCGTCCAGTGCGCGGCAGATCGCACTCGATAGCCTCACGGAATCGATCAGGTCTTTGCCGGACATTTCATAGTCGACGTCAAGAGCGGTCCAACGGAGGGCCCAATCAGTGCGCCATTGCATTTTGCAGTGGCCGTCGATCACAGGAATTTCCGTAAGCATGCCGTCTTCGTCCTTGAAAACGACGGTCCCGGAGTCGACGCGCGTTTCCTCAAGCCTAACTTGTAGAACGCGTCCGGACTTCGGTGAAACAGGCAGTATCGGGCTGTATGTGGCGCGGCGGTCAGGTCCCAGGTGAGGGGCGACAATGTCACGTATAACATCGTGGCGTTCCAGAACCTTCAACAATGTCGCGTTGAATTCGCCCGATCGATAGCACTCCGTGGCGCTCTTAAATGTGTAGTGGAATCCGAAGTCATCGAGAAACGCCATGAGCCTGGCGTTCATATGTTGCCCGTAGCTCTCATGCGTTCCGAAGGGATCGGGAATATCGGTGAGCGGCCTGCCCAAATACTCCGTGTATCGGGCTGGATTGGGAATGTTGTCTGGAATCTTCCGCAGCCCGTCCATATCATCCGAGAATGCGAATAACTCAGTCGGCGAATCCGAAAGGCGCTGGAAGGCTTGTCGAACCAGTGTCGTGCGAAAAACTTCGGCAAAGGTTCCGATATGAGGCAGACCTGAGGGGCCATAGCCTGTCTCGAACACGACATGCTTCTTGCTCGGAGAGCGTTTTTCGACACGCTCTATGAGCTTCAAGGCCTCGGTGATCGGCCAAGCATTGCTTGCTGCAATTTGTTCTGGAGTCATGGTCACAATGGTTCGTGATAAGTTGCAGGCGGTCATACCGCTGCGGTTTGAAAGGGTAAGCTACCAGTTTTGAAGTCAAGCGCAAAGGCCGTCCGGCCTCATGAGGAGTTTGACCAGAGGCACCTCCCCGAACCTTTTGCGAATTGGTTCGGGCAGCGGGGCTGGCAGCTACGCAACCATCAACAGGCCATGTTGGATGTTGCCTCGCTGGGTCGGGATGCCTTACTCATAGCTCCGACAGGGGGCGGCAAGACACTGGCTGGCTTCTTGCCAAGTCTGGTCGAACTGGCGTCTTCTCCCTCGCAAGGTCTCCATACTCTCTACATATCGCCGCTCAAGGCGCTCACGACGGATGTCGGCCGCAACCTTGCCGGACCGATCGAAGAGATGGGGCTGGACATCAGCTATGGTGTACGGACCGGAGATACGCCTGCAAATCGCCGGGCACGGCTTATAAGAGAGCCACCCAATATACTTCTGACGACCCCTGAGTCACTGGCTTTGCTGCTCTCCTACGAAACCGCCAGTGCATATTTTCGCAATTTGCGATGCGTCATCATCGACGAGTTGCATGCGCTCGCGGACAACAAACGCGGCGCACTTTTGAGCCTGAGCATGACACGATTGAGAGGTTTAGCCGTAGGCGCTCGCGCTGTTGGATTATCGGCGACTGTCGCTGACGAGCCGACAATGCTCCGCTATTTGTCGGCAGCGAAAGATGCCGTGCTCATCAGGGGGGAAGGGGGTGCCAAATCAATGGTCGATATCGTTCTGCCCGATACGTACGTGCCTTGGTCGGGACACGTCGCCATGTATGCGGCCGAAGAGGTCTACAAACAGATTGAACGGGTTCATACGACCATAGTCTTTGTCAATACGAGGGCGCAGGCGGAACTGTTCTTCGGCGCACTTTGGCGTTGCAACAAATTGGGCCTGCCGATTGCCCTTCATCACGGTAGCCTCGCAGTCGAGCAGCGTCGCAGGGTCGAGGCCGCCATGACCACAGGGCAGCTCCGGGCCGTGGTGGCTACGTCATCACTCGATCTGGGCCTCGATTGGGGCGATGTCGACCTGGTCATACAGATCGGCGCGCCAAAGGGCGTCAGCCGGTTGACCCAGCGTATCGGACGCGCCAATCACCGCCTGGATGAGCCTAGTCGGGCGATATTGATCCCCGCCAATCGATTCGAATTCCTTGAATGCGTCGCAGCGCATCGCTCCCTGGTGGAGGGCAAGCTCGATGGCGGCGCGATGATCCATGGTGGGCTCGACGTTCTCGCTCAGCATATCATCGGTACAGCCTGCAGCGGACCGTTCTCCGCGGATAGTCTCTATGAAGAGGTCCGAAAGGCTGCTCCCTATCGCAACCTGACGCAAGTCGAGTTCGACAACGTCCTCGACTTCGTGGCGACCGGTGGCTACGCGCTCCAAACCTATGAACGGTATCGTCGTCTCGAGCGAGATGAGAACGGGGAGTACCGGCTGCGCGATCGGCGGATGATCCGTTCTTATCGGATGAATATCGGCACGATTGTCGAACTGCCGGTAATGACCGTCCGGCTCGGCCGTGGTCGCAAGCTCGGCGAGGTCGAGGAATATTTCGTCTCGATGCTAACGCCTGGAGATACGTTTCTATTTGCCGGTCGTCTTTTGCGGTTCGAGCGTATTCAGCAAAACGATGTCATCGTATCGCTCGCAAAAGACAGAAAGGATCCGAAAGTGCCTGCCTATGCAGGAGGGCGCTTGCCCCTGACAACACAGCTCTCGGCAGAAGTGCGTGCCATCCTTGCCGATCCGGGGCGCTGGCATCCATTGCCGGCTTCAGTCCGCCAATGGCTTGAGATGCAGGCAAAGCGCTCCGAATTGACCCGATCCGATGAACTGCTTGTCGAGTCGTTCCCTCGCGGCGGCAAACACTATCTGGTTGCATATTGTTTCGCTGGACGAAATGCGCACCAGACACTCGGCATGTTGCTTACGCGCAGGCTCGAGAAAGCTGGCCTTAGGCCACTCGGTTTTGCAGCCTCCGATTATTGCATCGCAGTGTGGGGGATGGAGCCGATTATGGAGGTCGATGCGCTCTTCGATGTCGATATCCTGGGCGATGATCTTGAAGAGTGGATGGCTGAAAGCACGATGATCAAACGCATTTTTCGTAATTGTGCGGTTGTCGCGGGTCTTATCGAACGACGCCATCCAGGACAGGAAAAAACCGGTCGGCAAGTAAGCTTCAACGCCGACCTCATCTATGACGTCTTGCGGAAGTTCGAGCCGGACCATGTCTTGTTGCAGGCGGCCAGGACCGAAGCCGCAGCGGGGCTTACCGACATTAAACGTCTGGCAGATCTTCTGAATAGCGTCGAAGGACGAATTCGACATCGCGTTCTCGACCGCGTGTCGCCATTTGCCGTGGCGATCATGGCTGACATCGGCCGCGAGTTCGTCGACGGCGAAAGTGTGGATGCGACGTTGGATGAGGTCACTGCGGGTTTGGTCGAGGAGGCGATGGCAGAGGTCGATCGTCTTGAAGCATGAGTTGGAGTTGATGGGGCAAGAGCTGATCCTGGATCGACAAGGTGTCCTCTACTGGCCAGCCGAACGGATGCTGGTGATTGCCGATATGCATATGGAAAAAGGGAGCGCTTTGGCTCGGCGCGGCACGCTCTTGCCCCCCTATGATACATTGGCCACGCTTCTGCGGCTGGAGGCGATCATCGAAAGCTATGCGCCACAGACGGTGATAAGCCTCGGCGACGGATTTCATGATGGCCACGGACCCAGGGCTGTAAGTCTAGGCACGTTTGATCTGCTCTCTCAGCTCATGTGCAAGGTGCAATGGTGTTGGATCACCGGTAACCATGATCCTGTGATCCCTCTGGAACTGGGTGGGGCGGTCTTCGCGGAATTGAATGTTGCGGGGCTTATGTTCCGCCATCAACCTGGGGTAGGTCGCGCTGATGTCGCCGGTCATTTGCACCCCAAGGCTCGCGTTTCCGGTCGTAGTCGTCGGATCTCCAGGCCCTGCTTTGCCGCTGACCGCAACCGCCTCGTGATGCCGGCCTTTGGCTGGTATGCAGGAGGCCTGAACGTTCTGAATGAGGCGATCCGGCGGCTTTTCGCGCACGGCTTCGATGCCTACCTACTTGGAGACAAGCGGATCTATCGGCTACCGCACGGAAATCTTGAGGCCGATCTCTATGAATTTCAGGGCAGTTATGGATCAAGAAGACACTATCGCGCTTGAGCAGCAACGAATCCGCGAGGAATTCGAGCTATTCGACGATTGGCGCGAGCGAATCGAGTACATCATGGAACTCGGACGAGATTTGCCCGCGCTCGACGACACGCTCAGGCAAGACATTCACAAAGTCCACGGTTGTCAAAGTCAGGTCTGGATGGTCGCCACACCGGAGAATTCCCGTTTGGCATATCGCGCCGACAGCGACGCATTTATCGTCAAGGGTCTGATAGCTTTGCTCTTGAGGCTCTATAACCACCGCAGTCCGACGGAGATTCTCGAAAACCCTCCTCAGGTATTCGAAGACATTGGCTTGGGCAAGAACCTCACGCCAGGCCGTTCGAATGGGCTCTACTCGATGGTCAAACGGATCCGAGAGCTGGCTGCCGCCAATCAGAACGGCTCAACCTGACATCGCCGATGTCCTGGATAATGTCTCTGAGTTGCGGCGTTGCCGATGCGATCGGCTGTCGTTGGCGCAATGCGTCAGCCGATTGATAGGGTGTAATCAGCGCGCCGGCCTCTTCCGCCAGCAAAAGGCCGCCGATTACGTCCCAGCTATTGGTGCCGCTGGTGAGGACGCCGTCGAATACGCCTTCGGCGAGAAGGGCTAAAGACATCGCGATGGAACCCATACGGCGATGTTCGACCCCGCCTGCAGCGAGAGAGCGCACGGCACCTAGATAGGTTTCAACCGGCTGATTGGGACCATGTGCGAGGGCGATACAGGCTTGGTCCGGCTGGCGCGCCTGCACCCGGATCGGCTCGCCGTTGCGTTTGGCGCCTTGGCCCCGGATTGCGGTGTACATCACGCCGTGTACGGCATCGAACGTGAAGGCCATCGACGCCTCAGCGCTCTCGACAAAAGCCAAGGCGACACACCAATAGGGTAAGCCCCGGAGAAAGTTCGACGTCCCGTCGATCGGATCGACGATCCAGAAACGATCGGCTATGTCGCCGCCGGCTTCCTCGCCGACCACATGGTCTTCTGGGAAAGTGTCCGAGACACGTTCCCGAATAAGTTCTTCGACCTCCCGATCTGCCTTGCTGACGAGATCCTGGGGACCCTTCTCTTCGATCAATAGATCCCGACGATTGTCGAAGTAGTTCAGGGCGAGCGCGCCTGCTTCGCGCGCCAAGCGGTCACCGAATTTAAAACGTTGTTCGCGGCTCGTCTCGTCCATCATTCGTCAGGGCCTCTTGCTTCAGCCGCCAGGGCAGGAGGGTCGTGCGCCCGGCACCCGCCGTCTCGATCGCCTGTTTGATAGCATCCTGTTGTCCAAGAAGAACCACCAACCGTCGGGCCCGCGTCACTGCGGTATAGATGAGCCGGCGCTGCAGCATGCGTCCATGTTGCTTGGCGACCACGACAATTACGGCGGGGTATTCGGAGCCCTGTGACTTGTGCACGGTGATGGCGTAGGCGAGTGTAAGCTGGCCGAGATCGGAGAAACCATAGGCAACACGTCGGTTGTCGATCTCGACTTCCAGGAGCGATTCGGGTTCGTCGATCTTGACGATGATGCCGATATCTCCATTGCTGACCTCGCGCTGATAGTCGTTCTCAAGCTGCATGACCTTGTCGCCGATGCCGTATCGAGTGCCGCCACGCTCAACGAAGGCAATGGGGTTGGGGTTGATGGCACCCTGCAGCAACTCATTAAGGTCCCGGGTGCCGGCCGAGCCCTTGTTCGTGGGCGTGATCACTTGAATGTCGTGGATAGGGTCGAGCTCGAACCGCAGCGGCATCCGGTTGGTCACTAATTCCAGCAGAAGGTGTTGAATATCCTGAGGCGAATCGGCCCTGATGCCATAGAGATCGCCAGGTTCCTCCTCCGCGCGTGCGTAAATCGGCTGCTGCCCCTGCCGGATGCGATGGGCATTTGCAACAATGCTGCTTTCCGACCCCTGTCGAAATACCTGATTGAGGGGGCATAGATTTATGCCCGACGCAGCAATCAGATCGGCCAATATTTGACCCGGCCCGATTGACGGCAGCTGATCGGCATCGCCAACGAGCAATAGCGAAGCGTCGACTGGCAGGGCTTCCAATGTTGCAGCGAACAGGAGGGTGTCGACCATCGACATTTCGTCGATGACCAGAACATCGCACTCAAGCGGCTGTTCGCGATGGCGTCCAAAACCGCGACCTGGATCGGCCTCGAGCAGTCGATGCAGCGTCCAGGCTTGGCGACCGCAACTCGCAGCTAGGCGCCGGGCTGCGCGGCCTGTTGGGGCTGCAAGCAAGACAACCGCGTCGGTCCTGTTGCTCAATACGTCGACCACGACGCGCACGATCGTGGTTTTCCCGGTGCCGGGACCGCCGGTGATGATATTGAGCTTGTTCGCGAGAGACCCGAGCACAGCATTTCGCTGCTCCGGAGCCAAAACATGCCCTAGTTTTGCTTCGAATGCATCGACGGCCTCGACGAGGCCGTCGATTTCCCAGGATACGCGCCTCGACCTGAGACGCGTAAGGTTCTGGACAATCTCGACTTCCGCCTGATCCAGCGATTTGAGGAGAACCAACTCTCTGGATTCGGTCTGTCTATAGACCAGATAGCCTTTTGAGACCGCCTCGTTCAGCGCCTCCTCTAAGCCATCCCCAGGGCAGTCCAAGACGACTGCAGTACGCTGAACCAGGTGACCTCGGCTCACCGCCACCTGACCATCCGTTTCGGCTTCCGTGAGGATATGCTCAAGTCCGGCAATCAGACGAGTCGGAGCATCTTTTTCGATCCCCAGACTTTGTGCGAGCCGATCCGCGGTCGCAAAGCCGATCCCTCGAATTTCGCGCGCGAGCAAATAAGGATCGGCCACGATTTTGTCTGTGGCCGCTGCCCCGTATCGATCGAATATTCGCCGGGCCGTCGCTGCATTGATCCCATGGCCCTGCAGGAAGATCAGCGTATTGCGCGCGGCGGCTTGATCCTTCCATGCAAGTCCGATTCGCTTGGCCATCCGCGGACCGATACCTCCGACTTCAGCGAGGCGCTCCGGTTGGCATTCGATGATTTCGGCGAGCCGGTCGCCAAACTTCGAGAACATCCGCTTGGCGAGGGAGCGGCCGACGCCCTTGAGCGCTCCGGCCGCGAGATAGTCCTTCAGGGCAGTCGGCGATGATGGCGCGACCAGTTCAATTCGCTCGGCCTTGAATTGCCGGCCCCAGGTCCGATCCTCGGTCCAACTGCCTTCTGCCCGGATCATCTCACCAGGCTGCGGCTGAACAGTCACTCCCAGTACGGGGACGGTCTGGCGTTCCCCTGAAACGCGAACCAATACTATGCTATATCCGCTCTCCTCATTGTGGAATACGACCCGCTCGACCGTGCCTGTCAGCATTACTGCAATTCCAACAGAGAGGCGGCACCCATGATCCAACCTGAAAATTCTGGGAGGGCTCTCAAAGCGGAGACACCCTCAATCATCGGCCACCGCGGTGCGGCAGCGCGAGCACCCGAGAATACACTCGCATCGATACGCCGAGCCTATGATGACGGGGCAAGGTGGGTGGAATTCGACGTCAAACTCACATTGGATGGCATACCGATAGTGATGCATGACGATCACCTGGACCGGACCACCGATCTTACAGGGGCAGTGGCACAAACGACTTTTGAAACCTTAAGCCATGTGTCGGCTGGCGCCTGGTTCGACCGATCCTTTGCCGGCGAGAAGATTCCGACGTTGCGCGAAACCTTGGCAACTTTATTGCAGCTAGGACTTGGCGCCAATATCGAAATCAAGCCATGCCCTGGTCGGGAGCGTGAAACCGCAGCTGCGGCCATTTCTGTTCTGGCGGAAACATGGCCCACTGACGTGCCTTGGCCGCTCATTTCGAGCTTCTCCGAAGAAGCATTGGACGAAGTCAAACGATTTCAGCCAGTCCTGCCATGTGGACTGCTCATGACATCGCTGTCGCCAGATTGGAAAGAAAAATTGGAACGCCTTGATTGCGCCACCGTCCATCTCGATCATGCGTCACTCGATGACAACGCCCTCGCTTCGCTGGTTCGCGAACGGTGGCCGTTGGTTCTCTACACAGTCAACGACGTCGACCGGGCCCGCCATCTCCTCGAACGAGGCGCACACGCTCTAATCACTGATGATCCCCGCAAATTGATCGATCGGCTTGGCGTTCAATAGGTTCGCATCAAGCCGACCAGTCGGCCCTGAACCTTAACTTGGTTGGGACCGAAGATGCGGGTTTCGAACGCGGGATTTGCGGCCTCCAATGCAATCGAAGCGCCTCGTTTGCGCAAGCGCTTCAGCGTGACCTCGCGGTCCTCGATCAGCGCGACCACAATCTCGCCGTTTTCGGCGGCATCGGAGCGCAGGATGAGAACCTTGTCGCCGTCGAAAATACCGGCGTTGATCATCGAATCGCCGACCACCTCGAGGACGTAGTGCTCGCCGGATCCGAGCATCTCCTGGGGAACGTCCATGGACTGCGCATTGTCAGCCAGCGCTTCGATCGGCGTGCCCGCAGCAATGCGTCCATATATTGGGATGCTGGTGGTTCCCGAGACACCAGTAAGCGGCTTGGTTTTACGTCCATGGCCGAATGACGGCCGGACAATATTGGTGCTGTCTTGCCCTTGCGATTCGGGGTCACCCGCAGCCGCAGCTAATTCCGGCAGTGAGCGAAGTATCTCCACTGCCCGGGCCCGATAGGCGAGACGTCGGATGAAGCCGCGTTCTTCGAGACCGGAAATAAGACGATGAATGCCCGATTTGGATTTAAGTTTGAGAGCGTAGCGCATTTCGTCGAATGACGGAGAAATACCGTTTTCATCCATATAATCATGGATGAAAGTCAAGAGTTGTCGTTGACGTTGGGTAAGCAATCGATCACTCCACCGGTCCGCCGGATATGGCAAGGATGATGGACGATGTTCTACATTAGTTCCTATTCGTCGTCAAGCGACCTTCTTGCAGATAAATAATCATAAGAACTCGGCAATTTCAACCATAACGATAGTATCGCCAGGGTTTTTTTCGCTGTCGTGAGGTGGCCGGACGATCAATGCGTCGGCTTTTGCAAAGGTTGCGTACATCGAACTATCCTGACGTGGCGCACTCTCGACCCATAGTTCGCCGTTCCGGGCCGTCACAAACGATCTCAGATAATCCTGACGTTCATCGTTCGGTGCCAATGAGTTCGTTAGGCGTCCGGATTTCGTCGGTAGGCCCGTCGGTTGTGCCAGCATGGCAGCGATGATGGGGCGCAGGAAAATGATGCTGCAAACCGAAGCAGACACGGGGTTCCCAGGCAGCCCGAGCAATGGCGTTCCTCGCAGATTTCCGAACATCAAAGGCTTCCCCGGTCGCATGGCGATCTTCCAGAAGTCGAGTTCAAGCTCTGCGCTCTCGAATGCGGTGCGTATTAGGTCATATTCGCCGACCGAAGCCCCACCCGTGGTGACCAAAAGATCCAGAGTATCCAAATTGGCAGTGACTTCGTGCAGGGAATCAACGGTGTCTTTGGCTATCCCCAGATCGATGGATTCTGCGCCCCACCTCCGGCACATGGCGGCCAGTGCCGTCGTATTGGAACTGATATGCTGATGATCGGCCGGCGTCGTGCCTGGCCTCGCAAGCTCATCGCCTGTGGCGAGCAAGCCAATTCTGGGCCTCCTATAAACCGGAAGCCAATAGTGGCCCATTGTGGCTGCCAATCCGAGTGCCTGTGGCCCAAGTCTCGTGCCAGCGCGAAGGCCCACCCACCCTTTCTGGAAATCCAATCCAGCGGGCCTGACATAGCGTCCAGTATCCACGGGTTCGGTGAATCGGATGGAGTTGGCTTCTCGAACCGCATTTTCCTGGATCAGTATGGCATCGGCATTATCGGGAAGGGGTGCCCCGGTGAAGATTCTTACTGCCTGACCGCCTTCGAGTGGTTGATCGAAAAAGTCTCCGGCACGAACCTCTCCAATCACTTCGAGGATTCGGGAACTTAAGGTGTCCTGCGCTCGAATCGCGTACCCATCCATTGCCGAAACGGCCTTGGGAGGTTGGGTTCTTAGGGCTTCGAGCTCCGCCGCAAGGAAGCGATCATCGGCATGGTCGAGCGTGATCCATTCCGATCCCACCGGGGCGAAGCGTTCAAGGATTCGAGCGGTCGCCTCCTCGACAGGGATCATTTTGGCTCTGCTTGAAAGTCTCCGGATTTCCCGCCTGACTTGAAAATCAGCCGGGTTTCTCTGATGGTCATGCCGCGATCGACGGCTTTGCACATATCGTAGATCGTCAATGCCGCAACAGAAGCCGCGGTCAAGGCTTCCATTTCCACCCCCGTTTTTCCGGTCGTCGTGCAAGTGGCGCGGATCAACACACCAGGCAGACTTGCATCAGGCTCGAGTTCGAGCTCAACCTTCTCCAGCGGCAGTGGGTGACATAGAGGGATAAGTTCGGCGGTACGTTTGGCCGCCATGATACCCGCGAGACGAGCTACGCCGAGCACGTCACCCTTTTTGGCCGTTCCGGCTTCGATGTGCTCGAGGGTAGATCGCGCCATCGAAATAGTCGATTCAGCGATTGCCAAACGCGCTGTCACTGCCTTTGAGGAGACGTCAACCATGACAGCCTGGCCGCGCGAATCGAAATGAGTGAGTTCTGTCATGCGTCGGCCTTCAAGCCGAGAAGCAGTCGTGTTGCGGCCGACACATCGGCCTCGCGCATGAGCGATTCACCAACGAGGAAGGCCCGGGCGCCCGCGTCGTGCATTCGGCGAAGGTCATCATGATCCTGGATGCCGCTTTCGGCGACGACAAGTCGCTCCCGCGGCACCAGAGGCGCAAGCTCGAGAGTGGCGTCGGTTCGAACCGTAAGTGACTTAAGATTGCGATTGTTGATGCCGATCATTCCGATCTCAACTTTGAGCGCGCGCTCCAGTTCCTCACCGCTATGAACCTCGATCAGGACATCCAGACCGATTTCATGCGCGAGAGAAGCGAATGATCGCAACTCGGGACCGCTGAGGGCAGCTACTATCAGCAAGATGGCATCGGCGCCCAAAGCGCGAGCTTCGAGGATCTGATAAGCGTCGATAGTGAAATCTTTGCGCAAGCAAGGCAGCGTCGTGGCCTCGCGGGCCATTTGAAGCGCTTCGTCGGATCCCTGAAAATAATGGGATTCAGTTAACACGGAGAGACAACTCGCCCCGCCCTCGGTGTAGGCCTCGGCCAGCAGGCGCGGGTCGAAGTCGGCGCGAATCAAACCCTTGGAGGGCGAGGCCTTCTTGATTTCGGCGATCAGCGCCATTGCTCCGGTGGACGCCTTCTCGAGAAGCGCTTGCGCGAAACCCCGGCAGGGGAGATCGCCCAATGACCGTTCCAACTCCGCTTGGGGATACCGGCCTTTGCGCGCCTCGACCTCGCGCCTTTTGAACTCGCATATTTCCCGGAGCTTATCGCTCATGCGCCGGCCGGTTGCGTCGTCACTTCGATAAGCCGTTCGAGGCAGGCTTGAGCCTTGCCCTGATCGATGCTCGAAGCCGCCTGACTTACACCGTCTTCAAGGGTCGACGCCTGCCCGGCGACGACCAGCACGGCAGCGCTCCCTAGCAGAACGATGTCTCTAAGCGGCCCCGCTTCGCCGGCCAAAACCCTGCGGATTGCCGCTGCGTTGGTTGCAGGATCATCGCCCAGCAGATCGGCCATGTTTGAGCGTCTGAGCCCGGCGTCCTCAGGGGATACCTCGAAAGTGCGAACTCGATCGCCGGTCCATTCGGCAACCAGCGTCGACGTCGTCGTCGAAAGCTCATCGAGCCCATCCCGACCATGCACCACCCAGGCCCGTTCCGCACCCAATTGACCAAGGACATGCGCAAGAGGTTCCACCCATTCCGGCGCGAAGACCCCGACGACCTGACGCTTGACGCTCGCCGGATTGGCAAGCGGCCCCAGGAGATTGAAAATCGTTCGTGTACCCAGTTCCATTCGTGGGATCGCGACATGCTTCATCGAAGCATGATGCCGCGGGGCCATCATGAAGCAGATGCCGGCCTCGTCTATGGCTTCAGGCAGACGATCCAATGGTCCATCGATGTCGACACCGAGGGCTTTGAGAACATCCGCCGACCCCGATTTGGAGGTCAGACCACGGTTGCCGTGCTTGGCTACGGGGACTCCGCATCCGGCAACCACGAGGGCAACGGCCGTGGAAACATTGTGGGTGCCTTTAGCGTCACCGCCAGTACCGCACGTGTCGACCGCGTTGTCGGGCACGTGCACAGGCGTCATCCGTGCGCGCAGGGACAGGGCGCCTGCGATGATCTCCTCGACGGTCTCGCCACGAACCCGAAGCGCCATGAGAAATCCGGCGGTTTGCGCCGGTGTAACCTCTCCGGTCATCATCAGGTCGAAGGCGCTACGCGCCTCTTCCATCGACAGAGATTGGCCTGTTGCCGCTCTGGCAAGATGCTTCTTGAAGGTTGCCTGCGCTTCGCTCATGCGTTGCCGGCAGAATTGCAGATTTCAAGGAAGTTCGAGAGCAATTTGTGACCGTGCTCTGTCTCGATACTCTCGGGATGAAATTGAACGCCGAAAATCGGCAGGTTTTTGTGTGCCAATCCCATGATAATGCCATCCTCCGTATGCGCGGTTGCCACCAGGCTTTCCGGCAAGCTGTCTTCGGCCGCAATCAAGGAATGGTACCGGGTTGCGCGGAAGGGCGATGGCAAATCCTTGAATACCCCCCGACGATCATGATGTATTCCACTGATCTTGCCATGCATGACCATCGGTGCCCGTGCGATGGTCCCACCATAGGCTTGCGCAATCGACTGGTGGCCAAGACACACGCCGAGTATCGGAATCCTTTCGCCGCATGCCCGCACAGCTTCGACAGAGACACCGGCACGGTCTGGATCGCAGGGACCGGGCGAGATCACGAGGCCCGTGAACGGACGCTCGAGGATCTCGTCGACACCGATGGCATCGTTACGACGAACCTCGACTTCCGCTCCGAGTTCGCCGAGGAAGTGGTATAAGTTATAGGTGAAGCTGTCGTAGTTATCGATCAGGAGCAACATTCTTGGACCCCGCAACAGGTATTGACCAAAGCGGTCTTCGCAGACGCCGTCAAGGTGCAGATGCGAGCCAACGGTTGGCGTTGCATAATATCGAGTGTGTATTCCTTTGTGCAAAAAAGACACACTCCGTTTGTCGGTTGGGAACGGAGTATTCCAGTACAACGGCCCTGAGCTATAAGCTCAACTCGTCAGCCTAACCGGTTTGATTTGCCAAGAAATGTGATGCGGTTCCTTCGCGGCTATGGAAGTATACTTAAGCCGGCTGGGCTACTGTTTGGTGCAGTGGTCGGAGGATGGATAGTCATTACGTACGAGCCGCCGCCGCCGCCGGCTTGGCGGCCAATCCAGCTTCAGGAAGTCGAAAAGCTCCCTCTTGCCGAGACATCGCCACTCCCGTCCCAAAAAATTACTGATGAAAGGCAAACGCGAATTGCCTCGACGACGGCCGTCTCAATCGAGCCGAAGGCTGTCCTGCCGGGTCTATTCGAGCGTCTATCGACAGAACCGTCACCTCCGCTAAGTCTGCCAAACCTGGTTCTGGAACGACCGGAAATTGCGTCGACGACCGAACCGGATACATTTGAAGGGGAGGACGTTGCCTCAGTGCCATCAGATGTGACCGAGCCAGCGGCACGGGACGATGAAGAACTGGCTTCGCGCTTTAACCCGCCACCGCCTGTCATCGATCTACCCGCTGTCGCGCCGGTCGATCGATTGCAGGCGGTCCGGAGGGGAAGGAACGTCGGCGAACCGGCCTATGTGACCATCATCATAGATGATCTTGGCTTGAATACAGTCACCACGGCAAAAATTGCCGATCTGCCAGGGCCGTTGACCTTATCGTTCCTGCCTTACGGTCGAAACCTTGATCAGCAATCAGCGTTGGTGAAAAGCCGCGGGCATGAGGTCTTTGTTCATTTGCCGATGGAGCCGATAGGCGATCAGGACCCGGGCCCGAATGCGATCCATAGTGGCCAGAGCACGGATGAAGTTCGCCGGCTGGCGCTCAATGCAATTGGTGCCGTAAGCGGCGCCGCGGGATTGAACAATCACATGGGCAGCAGGGCGACCACGGACGGAGCGTTGGTGCGCCCGGTGCTGGACGCTATGCAAGGTACCGGTCTCGTCTTTATTGACAGCTTCACGACGTCGGTTTCCATCGCGGAAACCATGGCACTGGAGGCCGGCCTACCGGCAAGCCGTCGTGATGTCTTCCTTGACAACGATCCTTCACCGGAGGCCATTCACACACAACTCATGAAACTCGAGGACCATGCGCGTGCCCATGGCACCGCAATCGGCATCGGCCACCCCTATCCCACCACCATCGCAGCAATCCGCGAATGGTCTCGAAATCTCCGTGCAAACGATTTGAACCTTATTCCTGCATCCAAATTGGTCGAGATTCGAATGTGCAAGAGAAATCCGACTTGTCGGCCTGCCGGCCCCTTGATCGCGCAGCGGGAGGTCAGTCCGCGCAACGCTTGCAATCTCGGCTACTGCTGATCTTTCACGAGCGCTGATGCGCTGCAATTCGGATCGCCTCTTCGGCGGCACGAATTAGCGCCTGTGCCTTGTTAAGGCTCTCTTGGTATTCAGCCTCGGGATCGCTGTCGGCGACAACGCCGCCTCCGGCCTGAACAATCATCTCCCCGTCTTTGACGAGCGCCGTTCGAAGAGCGATGCAGGTGTCCATATTCCCGTCGGCGCTGAAATAGCCGACGGTTCCGGCATAGAAGCCACGGCGTTCGGTCTCCAACTCGTCGATTATCTCCATTGCCCGGATCTTCGGAGCGCCGCTGACAGTGCCCGCCGGAAAGCCGGCGATCAGGGCATCCAGAGCGTCGAATTCAGGACGAATTCGGCCTTCGACATTGGAAACGATGTGCATGACGTGAGAGTAATACTCGACGGCCATTTTTGAGGTGACCTCCACCGTGCCGATCTCTGCCACACGTCCGACATCGTTGCGGCCGAGGTCCAAAAGCATGATGTGCTCGGCAATCTCTTTCGGATCCGCAAGCATCTCCTCGGCAAGCCGTGCGTCCTCCTCAGGCGACTTGCCGCGACGGCGGGTGCCGGCGAGCGGTCGGATCGTTACACGCTGGTCCCGCAGTCGGACCAGGATCTCCGGGCTAGATCCGACCAGGGCGAAGGAACCCAAATCCAAAAAGAATAGAAAGGGCGAAGGATTGAGGCGCCGCAACGTGCGATAGAGAGAGAAAGGCGGCAGCTTGAATGGCAAACGAAACCGCTGAGATGGGACAACCTGGAAGATATCTCCGGCAAGAATGTAGTCTTTCGCTTGTCTGACCATCGCGTGATAGTCAGCCCGGCTCACATTCGATTGTGGACCTTGGATATCCTGCACCACTGGCGGCTCGTAGTGGGAGATGCCCCGATCGAAATCGGTGATGGCATTGTTGAGGCGTTCGCAGGCGAGATCAAAGGCACTCGCGGCGTCGATGCCGGCGTCGGGCCATACGGGGGTCACAATGGTCACCCGATCTTCTATATTGTCGAAAATCGCCATGAGGGAGGGGCGGATGAATACCGCGTCCGGAGTATTTATGGTTTTCGCATTGGTGTCGGGCAGCCGCTCCATCTGCCGAACCATGTCGTAGGTCATGAAGCCGAACAAACCTGCAGCCATGGGCGGCAGTTGCTTCGGCAGCTCGATTCGGCTTTCTTTTAGGATGGAACGCAGGCTTTCGAGCGATGATTGTGGCATTGGCTCGAAACTCTGTGTGTCGACCCGGGCGCGTCGATTGACTTCCGCTTGCGCGCCGTTGCATCGCCAGATGAGATCGGGTTTCGTCCCGATGATCGAATATCGCCCGCGGACCGCACCTCCCTCGACGCTTTCAAGGAGAAAACTGTGGTCCTTGCCGCCCGCCAGTTTCAACATCGCCGATACCGGCGTTTCCAGATCCGCGACCAAGGATGCCCATACGATCTGTGGTCGCCCCTCATCGTACGTTTTGAGGAAGGTCGGGCGATCCGGGGCAAAAGGTGTGGGCATCAGGGGTTGTTCGGTTGCAAAATATTCGCGAGTGCGGCCTGATTGACGCTCACCGGGTAGCGCCTGCGTAGCGCCTGCTCGTATTGGGCAAGCAAGTCGTTGCGGAACTGCTGGCTTAGCTCCGACATCAGTTCGGGATCTGCCGATCCGATCTCGGGAATCTCGACTGTATCCACACGAACGATCGCTGCTGAATCTGCCAACTCCAAGACGCTTTCGGCAATGGATCCCGTAGGAGTGTCAAAAATAGTCCCAACTGACTCAGCTGTCAGTCCTGCCGAGGACGGGGCAACATCCCGCTGCATGGGGCCGACCTCACGAATGGCCAGCGATTGGTTGCTTGCCCTTAAATCCTCGAATGTTGCCACTTCGCCGGCTCGCGTGAGGAGGGACTGAGCCTCCTCCACCGCCATTGAACGTTGTTGCTGCGCCTCCCAACCGGCAAGGATCTCTGCTCTCTTTTCCTCATGGGTATAAGGACGCTCAGGTTCGATAGTGTCGACTCGATAGAGGTAGTAAGTTCCGTCCGCGGTCTCCTCGAGCAAGGAAACCTCATCGGCCGGTGCGGAAAAAATGCCCTGCAACATTTCCGGTTGCACGTCGGTCGGAATTGCGCGGTTTTGGTTCTTTCCCATGCCTGAGGGATCGACGGACTCGAACTGTATCACCGATAGATCCAGACTATCGCCTGCCTCCTCGAGACTATTGCCGGCCGCAATCTCGTCGTCCAAAGCGGCCGCGAGATCGGGCAGCTGGTCCGTGGCTTTTCCGACAGCGAGATCTCTTGCGAGTTGCTCGCGAACCTCATCGAATGGCGTAACCGTCTCGGGAACCTCATCGGCGATTTCGAAGATATGCCAACCGAAATCGGATTCGACAGGCTGGCTGATCTCGTCCGTTCCGGTTTGCCAAACCATCGTATCGAGCACCTCGGGAAGATCCCCGGGCCTGAGATCCTCGAACTCGGTGAAGCTGAGATTGTTTTCCGGAAGCCGGTCGGGAATTTCCTCGAATTCCGCACCCGCGAGCGCTTCGCGTCTCGCCGGCTCGACCGCCTCTCGGCTGGGTGCCAGGATCTGACCTACGGTTCGACGCGCTGGAACACTGAACTGGCTTCGACGTTCGTCGTAAAGCGCTCGAACCTCGCGTTCGTCGACCGTAATATCGTCGGCGACGATGTCGGGCGAAAGAATCAGCATTGCGCCTGTCCGGTATTCCGGCGCACGAAAGCTGTCGCTGTTTTCCTCGAGATAAGCTGCGAGCGTGGCTTCGTCGGGTTCGCTTACCTCAATGCTGGCGTAGGGCACCTCGAGAAGTGTCACTAGCCGTTCTTCGTTCCGATGTTTCTCTAGGACAATACCCAGATCTTCCGGTAACCGCACCGAGTCCTCAAGGCTGCGCAGGATGCGATCGCGGGTCAGATCGGCGCGCATGTCTTCAATAAAGTCCTGCTCCGAAAAACCGAGCCGTTGCAGCGCGAAATCGAAATTCGGACGAGAGAATTGCCCGGCGACTTGAAATGCGGGGATGGTCCGGATTGTTTCGGCTACGGTTTCATCATCGGTACTCAGATTGAGATCGGATGCGTGCACTTCCACAAGACGTCGTGCAACGCTCTGCGCCAAGGCGTCATTCAACAATTGGGCGCCAAGCGGCCCTTCTCGGTCGATCGCCGCTCCATACTGTTCCTGGAGTTGTCTGAGGTTATTCGTGAAATCTCTGTTAACTTCGATCAGGCTGACCGGTTGGCCATCGACTTCAGCCGCGACATTCCCTCCGGGCGTGCCGAAGAACACGTCGCCGATACCCCATACGGCAAAACTGAGGACCAGCAGCAGCAGGAATGCCCTGACAACCCACGAAGAAACTTGATTGCGTAACGCTTGCAGCATTGACCCGGGCGACTAACTCAATTTGGAAACAGTCCCGCTAACTAGACCGTTCGCATCGTGCTGAAAAGGGCGGTCATCCGAATCCATAACGCATCGGCCACAGCATCTGGTCGCGCTCGACAAGCTATGGTACAGGCTTGAAAACCTGTGCGTGAGAAATCCGAAAAATGTCGTTTGCAAAGCCGATCGTGCTCGGCAATTGGAAAATGAATGGGCTTAAGTCCGAGGGCTTGGCGTTAGCTGGTGCTTTGGCCGAGAAGGCTACGAAGCCGTCTGGAACGCTCGGTGTATTTCCGCCGGCAACCCTGATCGATTCCGTCCGGCGGCGACTCGAGGGGACCGAGATACTGGTTGGCGGACAGGACTGTCACGATCGCAATAGTGGTGCATTCACTGGGTCGATCAGCCCGTTAATGCTCGCCGACTGCGGTGCTGAGATCGTTTTGATCGGACATTCCGAACGCCGCCACGGCCTGAACGAAGATGACGACTTGATTGCAAGAAAAGTGCATGCAGCGCTTGGCGCTGGCCTCGACGTCGTGCTTTGTGTCGGCGAAACGGAGGACGAGTACCTTTCCGGCAAGCAGCAAGAACGCTTGCGCGTTCAGCTAGCGGCCGCGGTTCCGGAAATTGCCGGATCCGACAATTTCCTGGTCGCTTATGAACCGGTCTGGGCGATCGGGACCGGTCGAACGCCATCGGTCGATGAGATTGGCGCGACCCACGGATTCATTCGCGAACGACTTGCCGAATTAGTGTCATCCGCACCGGCCATGGGCATCCTTTATGGTGGCTCCGTAAAGCCCTCCAATGCCTCGGAAATTCTTTTGATTCCCGATGTGGATGGCGTTCTGATCGGCGGTGCAAGTTTGGACGCGAACGATTTTTGGTCGATCTATGCGGCGGGCGGGGGTACATGAGCCCTCGCATCGCTCATTTGCGGACCCTTGTGTCCGCTGCCTCAAGACGTTGCTCCCAACAAACCTGAACTTCGGCTATCGGATCTCATTGCCTATGGGCACGGTAATTCTCGTTATTCATCTGATCATCGCGATCGCACTCGTTGCCATCATCCTCCTCCAACGCAGTGAAGGCGGTGCACTTAGCGGTCTGGGAGGTGGTAGTTTCGGCGGGCTTATGTCGGGCCGTGGAACTGCCAATTTGCTCACACGGACGACTGCCATCCTGGCCACCTGCTTTATTGGCACGAGCCTCGTGTTGGCAATTCTCGCGGGGAACAGCCGATCGACCGGCTCGATATTGGACGCGCCTGTACAAGGCGGTGAAGTCGGCGTGCCGGATGAGCCTGCTGAACCTGCCGGGCCATCGGCGCCTGTCGCTAATTGATGCTGCCTTCGCGGATTTAAAACCCTCGCCCTAGGGCGATCGAAGATGAGCAGGGGAGACTTCGGCAAATGCCACGCTTCGTGTTCGTTACCGGCGGGGTCGTATCTTCCCTTGGCAAGGGGTTGGCGGCGGCGGCCCTAGGCTCGCTGTTGCAATTGCGGGGCTTCAAGGTTCGTCTGCGGAAGCTCGATCCCTATCTCAATATCGATCCCGGCACGATGTCGCCCTATCAGCACGGTGAAGTGTTCGTCACCGATGATGGCGCCGAGACCGACCTCGACCTCGGCCATTACGAGCGCTTCACGGGAGTGCCGGCCCGCGCCACCGACAGCGTATCGGCGGGGCGCATTTACTGGACACTGCTGTCACGCGAACGCCGGGGCGATTATTTGGGTGCTACGGTTCAGGTGATTCCTCATGTCACGGACGCCATCAAGGAATTCATAACGCGTGATCTCGAAGGAACCGATATCGCCATCTGCGAAATCGGCGGCACAGTCGGCGATATCGAAAGCCTGCCGTTTCTAGAGGCTATCCGGCAGCTCTCGAATGAGCACGAGGCGGGCCATGTATTATTTCTGCATGTCACGCTCGTGCCGTTCATCGCCTCTGCCAAGGAACTCAAGACCAAGCCGACGCAGCATTCGGTGCGTGAACTGCGGGCCATCGGTATCCAACCCGACATCCTTTTGTGCCGTAGCGAATTTCCGATCCCGCTCGAAGCGCGGCGGAAGATCGCCTTGCAATGCAGCGTTCGCGAAGAAGCCGTCATTCCCGCTCAGGATTGCGGCACCATTTATGAAGTGCCGCTGCGATATCATGCTGAAGGTCTGGACACCCAGGTCCTGAAGGCGCTGCGTCTCACCAGCGCCCGCGAACCCGATCTTTCCAATTGGCGGACAATTGTCGAACGGATCGAAAGGCCAGAAGGTGAGGTCGTGATCGCCATCGTCGGCAAATATGTCGGCTTGGCGGATGCCTATAAGTCACTTGACGAGGCGCTTACCCATGGCGGAGTGGCCAACAATGTTCGCGTGAAGACCAATTGGATCGATGCTGAAAACCTGGATCCGGAAGACACCGCCCAACAATTACACAATGCGCATGGCATTCTTGTGCCGGGGGGCTTCGGCGAGCGCGGTGTCGAAGGCAAGATGGCTTCGGTGCGTTACGCCCGGGAACGACAGATTCCATTTTTCGGCATCTGCTTCGGTATGCAGCTCGCTTGTATTGAGGCCGCACGCACACTGGCAGATATCCCGGCTGCCAATTCAACGGAGTTCGGCCCGAGTCCGGACCCCGTAGTCGGTCTTTTGACTGAATGGGATAGGGACGGCGAGGTTGAGCGACGCGGTGCTGACAGTGATCTTGGCGGGACCATGCGCCTGGGTGCCTATCCTTGCAAGATGAGTCCGGAAAGTCTGGTTGGCGCCATATACGGCAAGCCGATGATTCATGAGCGCCATCGCCATCGCTATGAAGTGAACACCAACTATGTCTCGCGTTTGGAAGCTGCAGGCCTGCGGTTTTCGGGAATGTCGCCGGATGGTCGCCTGCCCGAGATCGTCGAGGCTCCCGACCATCCATGGTTTGTCGGCGTTCAGTTCCATCCCGAGCTGAAATCGAAACCCTTCGAAACCCATCCGCTATTCGCCGCCTTCATCGAGGCGGCGGTGGCGCAATCGAGACTAGTCTAGCAATGGCAACGCGGAAGACGGTGAACGTTAAGGGCGTCGCCATCGCCTCGGACCGGCCCCTTGCCTTGATCGCCGGGCCCTGCGCAATCGAAAGCGCCGACCACGCTACGATGATGGCCGGCGAGCTCCAATCGCTCTGCGCGCAACTCGGAATCCCACTTATCTTCAAGAGTTCGTTCGACAAAGCCAATCGAACCAGCGCGTCGAGCGCGCGTGGCGTCGGCTTCGAGACGGGCCTTCAGGTACTTGCCGATATTCGATCCAAATTCGACTTGCCGGTGTTGACCGATGTGCATGAGAGCTGGCAATGCGGTCCGACCGGCGAGGCGGTCGACGTCATCCAGATACCGGCGTTTCTCTGCCGACAGACCGATCTGCTGGCGGCGGCCGCTGCTACTTCGGCCGCGATCAACGTCAAAAAAGGGCAATTTCTGGCGCCCTGGGACATGACGAACGTGACGTCGAAGCTCGAGGCATTCGGCGCCGAGCGGATACTGGTGACCGAGCGAGGGACGTCGTTCGGCTACAATACCCTCGTGTCTGATATGCGTGCTCTGCCGCAACTTGCGGCGATCGGGTGGCCGGTTGTCTTCGACGCGACCCATTCGGTGCAGCAGCCCGGCGGTCTTGGGGGGCGAAGTGGCGGCCAGCGCGAATTCGTGCCGGTGCTCGCCCGAGCTGCCGTAGCCGTCGGCGTTGCCGCCGTATTCATCGAAACACACGATGATCCGGACAACGCCCTCAGCGACGGACCCAACATGGTGCCGCTTGGCGAAATGCGCCGCCTGCTCGAGCGCTTGAAGGCCTTCGATGCGCTGGCCAAAGAGGGCTGAGGCTCTGGAATTTTTTCACGAACGAATTCAAAAAACCAAGGGACGTGCGTCATGCAGGACACGGAAATCGTCGGAATCGTCGGCCGGGAGATTCTCGATAGTCGCGGCAACCCAACGGTCGAGGTCGACATAACGCTGGCCTGTGACGTTACGGGCCGTGCTTCCGTTCCATCCGGCGCTTCGACCGGATCGCGCGAGGCAATAGAGCTTCGCGATGGCGACAGTCAGCGCTTCGGCGGCAAGGGCGTTCTGAAGGCAGTCGAAGCAATCAATGGCGAAATTGCCGATACGGTGCTGGGCCTGGATGCCGCCGAACAGTTCCGGCTGGATCGAATCCTGAATCAACTCGACGGGACACCGAACAAGGGGCGGCTCGGCGCCAACGCCATTCTCGGCGTCAGTCTCGCCTCGGCCCATGCGTCGGCGGCCGCGTTCGAACTGCCCCTGCACCGTTATTTGGGTGGCGTCGGCGCCCGGTTATTGCCCACACCCATGATGAACGTCCTCAATGGCGGAGCCCATGCCGACAATCCGATCGATATCCAGGAATTCATGGTGATGCCGGTCGGGGCGCAGAGCTTCGGCGAGGCGTTGCGCATGGGTGCTGAAATCTTCCAGAGCCTGAAAAAGACCCTGCGCGATGCCGGACACAATACCAATGTTGGTGATGAGGGCGGTTTTGCGCCGAATCTTCAGAGTGCGGAAGAGGCAATGAGTTTTCTCGTCAAGGCAACGGAGAGTGCGGGGTACAGCGTCGGCGACGACATCGTGTTCGCCCTGGATGTCGCAGCCAGCGAGTTCTTCAAGAATGGCCGCTACGAACTTGAGGGAGAGGGAAAATCGCTCGATGCGGATGGCATGATCTCTTACCTGAACGATCTTGTCGGCAAATTCCCGATCCATTCGATCGAGGACGGCATGGCTGAACAGGATTGGGAGGGCTGGGCGCTGATGACCGAACAGCTCGGCAACAAAATACAGCTGGTGGGCGACGATCTGTTCGTCACGAATACGGCGATACTGAAAGAAGGCATCGAGCGGGGTATCGCCAATGCCATCCTCATCAAGGTCAACCAGATCGGCACATTGAGCGAGACATTGGAGGCCGTGCAGCTTGCGGCCGATCATGGCTTCGCATCGATCATCTCCCATCGGTCGGGAGAAACGGAGGATACGACGATCGCGGACCTCGCCGTGGCTACCGGCTGTGGGCAAATTAAAACAGGAAGCTTGTCCCGTTCGGATAGATTGGCCAAATACAACCAGTTATTGCGGATAGAAGAGATGTTGGATGAGACCGCACGCTATGCGGGCCGTGCGAAGCTCTCTCGAAGCTGAGGCCTGCCTTGGACCATGGAGGCACATGACGCCCGACGGCGAAACGCTAGGAATTCTGGGTGACAGTTTGCGCCGATGGTGGCGGCGCAACTGGCTGGCTTTGCCGCTTTGCTTCGTCCTTACCTATTTCGGCTATCATGCCATACACGGCAATCACGGCCTCCTCGCCTGGGTCGATGTCAGTCATGACATCAGCCAATTGGAAATGCAGCTGGCAGCCAGACGGGCGGAGCGCGACCGGCTGGAAATACTCATCAAGGGTCTTGGGCCCGATGAATTGGACGAAGATCTGCTCGAGGAACAGCTTCGCGGCCTGGGCTATGTGAAGCGCCGTGAATTGATTGTCCTGAAGCCTGGAAGTGCCGAATAGGCGCGTACATTTGCAGATGGCAGTCATCTGACGCTGAGCCTACCGTAGTCGCCGCACGATCGTTAATGCTAAGCGTCCGTCGCCGTTGGTCGCTATCATTGCCAGGGAGTCGTACAATTGTCCGCCGAACTTTCAGCAATGAAGCCTGCCGGGCGTGGCAAGAATATGCGTCCAGCCTCGACAGAATTGCCTGAGCCGGAAAAGCTGTTGGGCCTTTACCGGCAGATGTTGCTGATCCGGCGGTTCGAGGAGAAGGCGGGGCAGCTGTACGGGATGGGGCTCATTGGCGGCTTCTGCCATCTATACATTGGTCAGGAAGCCGTCGCCGTCGGAATCCAGGACGCGCTCAGCGAGGGCGATAGCGTCATTACCGGCTATCGCGACCATGGCCACATGCTTGTGATCGGAATGGACCCGAGGCGTGTCATGGCCGAACTGACCGGTCGTGCCACCGGTTATTCGAAGGGCAAAGGCGGCTCGATGCATATGTTTGCCCGAGAGCATGGCTTTTTCGGCGGTCATGGGATCGTCGGCGCACCGGTGCCCCTCGGCACTGGAATTGCCTTCGCGCACCGTTATCGGGAGGATGGCGGTATTTGTGTATGCTATCTTGGCGACGGTGCGGTTAATCAGGGGCAGGTCTATGAGAGCTTCAATATGGCTGCTCTTTGGGGACTGCCCATTCTCTACGTCATAGAGAACAATCGATACGGGATGGGGACGTCCGTGACGCGGGCATCCGCTGGGACCGATCTTTACAACCGGGGCTCGGCCTGTGGTATTTCCGGCGAGCAGGTCGACGGTATGGATGTTACGGCTGTCCGGGCCCGGGCAACCGCGTTGAGTGGCGAAGTTCGAGCCGGTGGAGGGCCGCGCATCCTGGAGGCGATGACCTATCGGTATCGCGGCCATTCGATGTCGGATCCCGCAAAATATCGAAGCCGCGAGGAAGTCCAGGACATCCGGGAAAGGCAGGATCCAATAACTCAGTTGCAAAAGCGCCTCGTCGCCGAAGCCGGGATCGACGAAACTCGTCTCAAGGCCATCGACAAGGACATCAGGAGCCTCGTGAATGAGGCCGCCCGGTTCGCGCAGGACAGTCCGGAGCCGGGGCCGGACGAACTGTTCTCAGACGTTCTGAAGCAAGACTGAACTCGCAGGGTTCCTGTACAGAAATAAGGTCGTGGCGAATGCCAACCGAAATCTTGATGCCAGCACTTTCTCCGACCATGACCGAAGGCAATCTTGCACGCTGGCTGAAGCGGGAAGGTGACGCTATCCAAGCGGGCGACGTTATCGCCGAGATCGAGACCGACAAGGCCACGATGGAAGTGGAGGCCGTCGATGACGGCGTGCTGGGCCGAATCCTCGTGCGCGAGGGTGCTGAGAATATCGCCGTCAATACGCCGATCGCGGTCTTGCTTGGAGACGGCGAAGAGCAGAGCTCAGGCAACATCCCCCTTCGAGTGCCCGCGGCCCCGCCACAAGGGGACGCCACCGGGCGGGCCGAACGATCGACGCGGGTCGCGGCAACGCCGGCAGAACCGCAGATCGACAGATCGGCCCCGGAGGCCGGTGTTCCGGAAGGAACGGTTTTCGAACGACAGACGGTGCGCGAAGCGCTGCGGGATGCGATGGCGGAAGAGATGCGCCGCGATCCCAACGTATTTCTATTGGGTGAGGAAGTCGCCGAATACCAGGGCGCCTACAAGGTCAGCCAGGGACTGCTCGAAGAATTTGGCGCCAAGCGCGTGGTCGATACGCCTATCACGGAATATGGCTTCGCCGGCCTGGGGGTTGGTGCGGCAATGGCGGGCCTGATACCTATTGTCGAGTTCATGACCTGGAATTTCGGCATGCAGGCGATCGACCACATCATCAATTCTGCAGCGAAGACCCGCTACATGTCGGGCGGGCAGATGGGCTGCCCGATTGTCTTTCGAGGGCCCAACGGTGCGGCCGCAAGAGTTGCGGCGCAACATAGCCAGGAATATGGCTCCTGGTATGCGCACTGCCCGGGGCTGATTGTGGTTTCGCCCTATTCAGCGGCGGACGCTAAGGGCCTCCTCAAAGCGTCTATCCGCGATCCTAACCCTGTCATCTTTCTCGAGAACGAAGTTCTGTACGGCCAGAGCTTCGAGGTGCCCGTGGTCGACGACCATCTGGTCCCGATCGGCCGCGCCAAGGTGGCTCGTATTGGCAAGGACGTGACGATCACGGCCTACTCTTTGATGATGGATCGAGCGCTGGAAGCTGCGGCAAAACTCGCCGACGAAGGCATCGATGCCGAGGTCATCGATTTGCGGACTCTACGGCCGCTCGATACGGCGACGGTTGTCGCTTCCGTGATGAAGACCAATCGCCTGGTCTCTGTCGAGGAGGGTTGGCCGGTCTGTGGGTTCGGTTCGGAGCTTGCCGCCGTGATGATGGAGCAGGCATTCGACTATCTCGATGCACCGGTTGTGCGCGTCACTGGAAAGGACGTGCCGATGCCCTACGCCGCAAATCTCGAACGGATGGCAGTGCCGCAGGTGCAGGACGTCGTCGATGCGGCAAAAACCGTCTGTTACCGTTCTTGAGACAGGCATGAGCACAAGCCGAACGGCGTTTACCCAGAACGCCTCGGGCGGTCGGATTCTTGCAAGTCCACTCGCCAAAAGAATTGCCGAGCAGGCTGGACTCGATCTCCGCGGATTAAAGGGGTCCGGGCCGAGAGGCCGGATCGTCAAGGCGGACCTCGAGCGGGCCCGACCGACAGAGACAACGATGCCCCAGCCAGTTGTCGCCCCTCTGGCGACTAGGTCACCCCCTAAAGACGTGACGAAACCGGCGCCGCTTGAGGCACCGGGCGGAGCTTATCGCGAAGTCCCGATTTCTTCGGTTCGCAAGATCATCGCGAAACGCTTGACCGAATCAAAACAGACAATTCCGCATATTTATCTAACCATCGATTGCGAACTTGATCCACTATTGAAGCTTCGACGCGCGATCAACGAGCGGGACGGCGCCACCTTCAAGATTTCCGTCAATGACTTCGTTGTCAGGGCAACCGCTCTGGCTATTGCCAAAAAGCCCGAGGTCAACGCGTCCTGGGGTGGCGACAAGATCCTCCGGTATCTCGATATCGATATCTCTGTTGCCGTTGCCATTGACGACGGCCTCATTACGCCGATCGTTCGGACGGCGGATCGAAAAAGTGTTGCGGCTATTTCTGATGAAATGAAGGAACTGGCTGCTCGTGCCCGTTCAAACCGGCTGAAACCGGAGGAATTTCAAGGGGGTGGTTTCTCCATTTCCAATCTGGGGATGTACGGGGTTCGTGAATTCGCAGCAGTCATCAATCCGCCCCAGGCTTGTATTCTCGCGATTGGCGCTGGAGAGCAAAGGGCAATCGTCAAGAGTGGGGCATTGACTGTCGGAACGGTCATGACGTGTACGCTCTCGATCGATCATCGTGTCGTCGATGGTGCACTGGGAGCCCAGTTCCTGGCTGAGTTCAAAAGACAGATCGAAGATCCGATCGGTCTTCTGCTTTGATCGATTCGCTGAAGTAGGAAAGCGGAGGATGGCGGCATCTTTCGACATCGCCGTGATTGGCGGTGGCCCTGGGGGCTATGTGGCGGCCATTCGAGCCGCACAACTCGGTTTCAGCGTTGCGCTCATCGAGCGCGAACATCTGGGCGGCATCTGCCTCAACTGGGGCTGCATTCCGACCAAGTCACTGCTCCGTTCCGCAGAAGTGTTTGGAACGCTCCAACACCTCGATGACTTTGGGCTCGAGGCGCAAAATCCCGCCTTCGACATTGCGGCTATCGTCAAAAGATCGCGGCAGATTGCGGAGCAACTTAACAGGGGTGTCGGACATCTCCTGCGGAAGAATAAGGTGCAGGTTATCGATGGTTCGGCCCGCCTGCGTGGGCCTGGAACCGTCGAGGTCGATGGCCCCTCTGGATCGCAAATGATCCAAGCGGAAAGTATCATTGTTGCAACCGGGGCGCGGGCGCGGCAACTGCCAGGGCTCGAAAGTGACGGCCACCTGGTCTGGACCTACAAAGAGGCAATGATGCCTCCTGCCATGCCGAAATCCCTGTTGGTCGTAGGCTCCGGAGCCATCGGCATCGAATTCGCCAGTTTCTACAAGGCTCTCGGTGCTGATGTTACGGTCATCGAGGTGATGGACCGTATTCTGCCGGTAGAGGATGAGGAGATTTCGGGCTTCGCACGAAAGCGGTTGGAACAGCGCGGCATCGCTATCCTGACCGACGCCAGGCTTCAGAGGCTTGACCGCGGTGAAGGCCATGTCACCGCGGTTGTTGCCATCAACGGCGAAGAACGCCGGATCACCGTGGATCGGGTGATTATGGCCGTCGGCATCGTCGGCAATACGGAAGGACTGGGCCTGGAACGGCTCGGTGTCGACATCGAGAATGGACACATCGTCATTGACCGGCATTGCCGTACATCGGTCCCGGGCATCCATGCCATCGGTGATGTTGCGGGGCCGCCATGGCTGGCGCACAAGGCCAGTCATGAAGGGGTCGTATGCGTTGAGGCCATTGCCGGACGGGACCCCCATCCCCTCGACGTCAGCAAGATACCGGGCTGCACCTACAGCGAGCCGCAAATCGCTAGTGTGGGGCTGACGGAGAGGACGGCTCGGGAAGCGGGATACGATGTCAAGGTCGGACGCTTTCCCTATGTGGGAAATGGCAAGGCCATTGTGCTCGGCGATACCGAGGGTCTGATCAAGACGGTGTTCGACGCCAAGACGGGAGAACTCCTAGGTGCACATCTGGTCGGGTCGGAGGTCACCGAACTCATTCAGGGCTTCGTCATCGCCCGGCAACTCGAGGCGACCGAACTAGACCTCATGCAGACCGTATTTCCGCACCCCACCCTTTCCGAGATGATGCATGAGGCCACTCTTGACGCTTATGGGCGCGCCGTACACTTCTAGTCTGACAATGATGGATGAGATTTGATGGCGACCGTCACCCTGACACGCGACACCTCGGTGTTGCGCAAACCTTCCTGGATACGCGTCAAGGCGCCGGTATCGAAAGGCTATCACGAGACACGCCGTCTGGTGCGCGAGAAGAAACTCCACACAGTCTGTGAGGAGGCCGCTTGTCCCAATATCGGGGAATGCTGGGAGCAAAAGCACGCAACGGTGATGATCCTGGGAGATACCTGTACACGGGCTTGCGCATTCTGCAATGTCAAGACCGGTATGCCGGGCGCCGTCGATCCCGACGAGCCCGCGCATCTCGCGGAACTGGTCCATTCCCTGGGTTTGAAGCACGTCGTGATCACCTCGGTGGACCGGGATGATTTAATGGATGGCGGCGCGTCGCAATTCGTTCGGAGCATCGAAGCGATCCGCGAGCTCGGTACCGCAACGACCGTCGAAATCCTGACACCCGATTTTCTGCGGAAGCCCGCAGCGCTCGAGGCCGTCGTGGCGGCACGCCCGGATGTGTTCAACCACAATCTCGAGACAGTACCACGGCTCTATAGGACCGTGCGTCCCGGTGCCCGCTATTTTCACTCGCTTCGGCTGTTGCAGCGGGTCAAGGAACTGGACCCGTCGATCTTTACCAAATCAGGCATCATGGTCGGCCTAGGTGAGGAACGTCGTGAGGTGCATCAGGTTATGGATGACATGCGTTCCGCGGATATCGATTTTCTGACCATCGGACAGTATCTCCAGCCCACGCGTCGGCACCACAAGGTCGAGCGTTTCGTCGATCCTGCGGAATTCGATGGCTATGCAAAAATGGCGCGGGTGAAGGGCTTCTTGATGGTTTCCGCCTCGCCTCTCACACGTTCCTCCTATCTGGCCGGTGACGATTTTGCTCGACTACAAACGGCACGCCGCGCCATGGTGATTCATTAAAGTGAAACGCCGGTCACGATCAATTAACGAATTGTCTCTTTAGTCTCTCCATGCCCACACACGCGGAACGTCGCTATCTGCCTTATCGGCCCGAGCAGCTTTATGAGCTGGTCGCCGGTGTCGAGCGGTATCCGGAATTCTTGCCGTGGTGCAAAGCAGCGCGGATTACCCGGCGTGAGGGCGATGTTTTCTATGCAGACCTCGTTATCGCATTCAAGGTCTTCCGGGAGCGCTTTTCCTCGCGTGTCGAATTGGTGCCTAAGACCAAGGTCAGCGTCGAGTATATCAACGGCCCATTCCGCTATCTCAATAACCATTGGGAATTTGAAGAAGCGGAAGACGGGGGGTGCATCGTCGATTTTTACGTCGACTTTGAGTTCAGGTCGCGCATGCTGCAGAGGCTGATCGGGCTGCTCTTCAATGAGGCCGTTTCCCGGATGGTTGCCGCTTTCGAACAGCGTGCTCGAGACCTCTACGGAACCGAAACTGTGGGCACACAAGGCCGGCCTTTGCGCACCGCGGCCGCTAATCGCTAAGCCGGATTCCCCACCAGTTCCAAGAGCATTTTGAGGGCAATCTCGACGCTCGCGAGGCGGATGTCAGTCCGCCCACCCTCCAAAACCAATCCTTGGGCATTCGACCGACCGTCCTTGCGCTGACCGGCGAAATGAACGAGGCCGATGGGCTTCGCATCGGTGCCACCCCCAGGGCCGGCTATGCCCGTAACGGCGATGGCAAGATCGGCGGACGAGCGGCTCAGTGCACCCTCTGCCATTGCACGCGCGACTTCGGCGCTGACGGCACCGACGGCCGCTAAAGTTTGCGCGCTCACGCCTAGCATCTGAATCTTGGCATTGTTGTCGTAAGTGACGAAGCCACGATCGACGACTCGCGAGGAACCGGCAATTTCCGTGAGTGAGGCGACGACAAGACCGCCGGTGCATGATTCGGCCGTGGCAATGCGCAGATGCCGATCGGCACAAGCATCGAGCAGTTCGGCAGCAAGTGTTACGATACCTTCGGGAAATATCTTCATGGCTGGGTGAAATCGTTCGACGGGAAACTCGCAGTCGCTATGGCTTGAGCGGCGATGCCTTCACCCCGTCCGGTAAATCCGAGCCCCTCTGTGGTCGTCGCTTTCACGCTGACATGGTCCGGGGCAATACCCAGCACAGCGGCGATCCGCTCGATCATCGCTTGACGATGCGGTCCGATCTTGGGCTGCTCGCAGATGATGGTGAGGTCGACATGTTCCAGGCGGCCACTGCGCTCGCCGATAAGGCTGTTGGCGTGAGCCAGGAATTGGGATGAATCCGCGTCCCGCCAAACGGGATCTGTCGGTGGAAAGTGATCGCCGATATCACCGGCGCATATGGTACCGAGGACGGCGTCGGTGAGTGCGTGGAGGGCGACATCGGCATCCGAGTGGCCGATCAGTCCATCTTTGAATGGGATGGCAATACCGCAAAGAATTAGCGGGCGACGTTGGCCGAAGCGATGAACGTCGAACCCCGAACCGGTCCGCCAGGTCCTGGCGACATCAATCACTTTGGTTCGCATGACCGCCTCCGCCACCGCGAAGTCTTCGTTTTCGGTGATCTTGATGTTGTTCCTATCTCCCTCAACGATATGAACCTCGATGCCAAGTTCCCGCGCGAGTGCTGTATCATCGGTGAACGATTGGGGTGCAAGGCGGCGATGGGCGTCCAGAATCATCGCGAAGTTGAAGCCCTGAGGTGTTTGGGCTCGGACGAGATTCGTACGGTCGACTTCACCGATGACGGTATGGTTCCTTTCCTGCTTCAGGCTGTCCGTCACCTTGATTGCCGGAAGGACGGCCTGATGGTCCTGCAGCGCGCAAAGGACACGCTCCAGGACGTCGTTGCCGAGACAAGGACGAGCCCCATCATGGATCAGGACCGCATCGGGTTGCTCGTCCTTGGCAAGAGCCTCGAGGCCGGCCCACACACTGTGCTGGCGCGTTGGACCGCCGATCACAGCGGAGACGTCGACCAAAGACGAAGACACTTGTTTATAGAGCGCTCGATGATCCTGATGGATAACGACGATCACTCGCCTGATACCCGGATGGGCCTGTAGCCGCTCGGCGCTGTGGAGCAGAATTGGTGCGCCGGCGAGTTGCGCATATTGCTTCGGCAGATCGCCGCCGAAGCGCTGCCCGACGCCTGCGGCGACGACAATCGCATCAACGATCAAGTTTCCCTATCCCTTGCAGCTATTCTCTATCTCTTTTTCTCGTGATTGCTTGTCGACACGGAGGAGACGCACTAATTTGCTTAAAAACTAGGCATTGAAGCGGACTTGCACATTGAACAATCAGGCATTCCAAGAACCCGACAGAGCCGACGGTATGCCCCAGCATCATTATGTCGAGATTGATCACCGCCTCATTATTGGAAACCTCCCTAGTGCCATATTGTGCGTTGATGAGGATTTCCGCATCCAGTCGATCAATCCCGCCGGCGAGCAGCTATTCTCCGCAAGCGCCAACACCCTGGCGCAAAAATCCCTGGCGGAACTGCTTTCGCCCCATTCGACGATGCTTGCACTGATGCAGCAGGTCGCTCAGGCCGGCAATACGATTTCCGAGTACGGTGTTCAATTGGCGCTCAGTCGGGGCATCGAAATGGAGGTCGACGTTCACATCACGCCATTGCTCGAACTGCCGGGCAAACTACTGATTTCGCTTCATCCCTGCTCAATGGCACGCGGTTTGGATCAGCAACGTGCAAACAAGGGGTCCACACGTTCAGTTGCGGCACTTGCTAGAATTTTAGCCCATGAAGTTAAGAACCCGCTTTCAGGGATTCGAGGCGCTGCGCAATTGCTGGAACCTTATGTCGAAACCGAGGACAAAGCGTTGGTTCAGCTGATCTACGACGAGACCGATCGGATCTGCGATCTCGTCGATCGCATGGAGGAGTTCACTGAGACCGGATCGCTGGTGCGAAAGCCACTGAATATTCACCAGGTGCTGGAGCATGTTCGGCGTGTCAGCGAAGCCGGTTTTGCCCGACACGTTCGATTCCTCGAAGCCTATGATCCATCGCTGCCAATGGTTTATGGCGATCGCGACCGGCTGGTGCAGTTGTTCCTCAATCTGATAAAGAATGCAGCCGACGCCGTGCCGCTCGACGCTGGGCAGATCGGCATCACCACCCATTACCAACACGGTTTTCGCGTCTCGCTTGGCAATAGTGACGAGCGGCTCGAGCTGCCCATCGCCGTCGAGATACGCGACAATGGTCCAGGCGTGCCGAAGGACATGATCGACCAGATGTTCGATCCTTTCGTCACGACCAAACCGAAGGGTGGCGGCTTGGGGCTGTCGCTGGTCGCCAAAATCGTCAATGATCATCAAGGCGTCGTCAGCTATGTGCGCGGATCGCAAGGGGCGATTTTTAGGGTCCGCCTGCCTGCCTCATCGACCGACAATAGTGTTGGAGATGTCGAATGAGCGGTGAGATGGTGCTGCTCGCGGAAGATGATGGTGCCATTCGAACCGTTGTGACACGCGCGCTGTCTCGCCAGGGATATCGCGTTCAGGCAACCAGCGTTGCGGCTTCGCTTTGGCGCTGGATCAGCAGCGGCGACGGTGACGTTGTGATTATGGATGTCGGTCTGCCGGACGAGAACACGCTCGATCTTTTGCCTCGAATCAAGAACATCCGGGGCGACCTGCCGGTCATCGTGATGAGTGCCCAAAACACGCTTTTGACAGCGGTTCGAGCCACCGAGCGCGGTGCCTTCGAATATTTGCCCAAGCCGTTCGACATCAACAGCCTGGTCGCAACGGTGCAAAGATCGCTCGCCGCAGGCAAGCAGCGGCGCAAGGAATATGCGAATATCGCTCCTGGCGAAGAGCAATTGCCGATCATCGGCCGCTCGCCGGCCATGCAGGAAATCTATCGCATCATAGCACGGCTGACCGGGACCGATCTGACGGTCCTGATCGCGGGTGAATCCGGCACCGGAAAGGAACTGGTGGCTCGTGCCCTGCATGATTTCGGCAAACGTCGGGGCGGGCCGTTCGTTGCGGTCAACATGGCTGCAATCCCACGCGACCTCATCGAAAGCGAGTTATTCGGGCACGAGAAGGGTGCCTTTACCGGAGCCGGAGCGCGGCGCGTCGGCCGCTTCGAACAGGCCAATGGCGGCACGCTCTTTCTCGATGAGATCGGAGATATGCCGCTCGATGCCCAAACCAGGCTTCTGCGCGTGCTGCAACAGGGCGAATTCCTGCCGGTAGGCGGGGTCAATCCGATCAAGGCTAATCTCCGTATCGTCGCGGCTAGTCATCGAGACCTCGGTCTGATGGTCGAGCAGGGGTTGTTTCGCGAAGATCTTTACCACCGGCTGAATGTCGTCCCGATAAAGCTTCCTCGATTGAGCGAGAGGATCGATGACATCCCGGCCCTGGCCCAGCATTTCCTGGGCCGGGCGCAGGATGAAGGGTTGCCGTTCAAGGCCCTCTCACCGGAGGCCATGATCCGTCTCAAGGGGCATAGCTGGCCTGGCAATGTGCGGGAACTTGAAAACCTGATCCGGCGTCTCGCAGTCCTCTATGCGGAGGAAGAGATCGGCGAGAGCGTCATCGAGGTCGAGTTGGCTCGCTCCAGGATCCGAGTTGACGGCAATCCGGTCCAGGAGAGCGACGATTCCCTGGCTGGCGCGGTCGAACGCCTGATCGATCGCTACCTTGATTCAGCGGCGGGAGATTTGCCGCCGGCCGGTCTCCATGGCCGCGTGCTCAGGGAAGTCGAGCGCCCCCTCATAACGCGGATTCTCGAGGCAACGCGAGGTAATCAGCTCCGGGCTGCCGATATCCTCGGCGTCAACCGAAATACGCTGCGCAAAAAGATTCGTGAACTGGACATTCAATTGGTCCGAAGTCCATGATGCGGCTGTTTCGGCTGGTCAAGGATAATGATCATTGGCGCTTAGTGTCGCCGAGCGCTTTCAGGATTCGCATTTTTGGGCTCGTCTCAAACGCATCGATCTTGAACGTCGTCTCGCACTCATTCTCGCGGTTACTGCAATCATCTCCGGGGTTGCAACCTATGTCGTGATATCCACGGCACCGCCCTTCGGGACGGGCGTGGGCACAGTTCTCTTCCTTCTAAATTTCGATCTGATCGTCCTGCTGCTGCTCAGCCTGGTCATTGCCCGGCGCATTGTCCGTCTGGTAGTGCAACGGCGTCGAGGGATGGCTGGCTCGCGTCTGCACAGCCGGTTGGTGATGCTGTTCGGTCTGGTCGCTGCTACACCTGCCATAATAGTCTCGATTTTCTCCGTGTTTTTCCTAAGTTCGGGACTCGAATCCTGGTTCAGCGAAAGAGTGCGGACCGCACTTTTCAACTCGTTGAGCGTCGCCGAGGCCTATCTCGAGGAGCACAAAAAAAATATCCGAGCGGATGCCCAAGCGATGGCGGCGGATCTCAATCGAGAGCGAACGCTGCTAATTGGAAGCGAACGGCGTCTGCAGCAATTCCTCAATGCTCAAGCGGCGCTGCGGTCGCTTTCGGAGGCTGTCCTCTTTGACAGCACCGGCGTCGTCCTGGCGCGTTCGGGGCTGAGCTTCACCATGGAGGCCGACCAGCTGCCGCAAACGACTATCGACCGTGCGGATCGTGGCGAGATCGTTGCGCTTACGGGCGACGCCGATGACCGGGTTAGGGCGCTTATGCGGCTGGACGGATACGGCAATGTCTTTCTCTATATCGGGCGTTTCGTCGATTCAGAGGTATTGAGCTTCATGGAGCGCACTCAGCGTGTGGTCCGCGATTACGAGCAAATGGCGCGGGAGCGATCGGGGATACAGATCACCTCGGCGCTCATTTTCGGCATCGTCGCACTCCTTCTGGTGTTGGCCGCTGTCTGGGTGGGACTGAATCTGGCCGATAATCTGGTGGCGCCGATCAGCAGCCTGATAACGGCAGCGGAAACCGTGCGTGGAGGCGACCTGGCGGTGCGCGTGCCCGAACCGCCTGAAACGGACGAACTTGGGATACTCAGTCGTGCCTTCAATCGAATGACGGCGCAGCTTGAAGGCCAGCGGGAGGATTTGGTCCGCGCCAATGAGCAACTGGATAACCGCAATCGCTTTACTGAGGCGGTTCTCTCCGGTGTGTCATCGGGGATTATCGGGCTCGATGCTGAGCGGCGGGTTCGTTTGCCCAATCGATCTGCGCTGGAATTCTTTCAGCGACGGGCGGACGAGGTCGTGGGTGCGCCCATCGTCAAGATCCTGCCGGAGCTTGCGCCGCTTTTGACCATGGTGCGCCCGCATAGCGACGAAGTCGTTGAGCAACAGATTACGTTGAATGTTGGGGAAACATCCAGGACCCTTCTCGTGCGTATTGCCGCCCAAACCAGCGAGGCGGAAATTGTCGGATATGTCGTGACCTTCGATGACATTTCCGCCTTGCTGGATGCGCAACGTCAGGCGGCCTGGGCCGAAGTCGCGAGGCGGATAGCCCATGAAGTGAAGAATCCGTTGACGCCGATCCGGCTCTCTGCAGAGCGACTGCAGCGGAAATACCTGCCGCAAATCGACAGTGGTCGCGAAGCCTTCGAAAACTCCATATTGACGATTATCCGGCAGGTCGATGTCATTGGCCGTCTGATCAGTGAATTCTCGGCTTTTGCTCGGCTCCCGGCCTTGAGACTGGAACTGCAAACAATCCAGGAAACGCTCCAGCACGCCGTTGCGCTGGAACGAAACGCTCGCTCGGATATTGTGATAGAGCTTGAAACGGAACCTGCCGAACTTCTTGAATGCTATTGCGATCGCGAAAAACTCGGCCAGGCCCTTACCAATATCCTTCAGAATTCGGTCGAAGCTCTGTCCAGGGGTGGCCGAACCGTCTCGGAAGGCGACCCGATGCGGATCATTGTCAGGGCCTATGCTAAGGACGATAGTGTCGTCGTTGAGGTTGAGGACAACGGCCCAGGCTGGCCTGACCTTGATCGAAGTCGCCTCTTCGATCCCTACGTCACGATGCGGCTGGGCGGTACCGGCTTGGGCCTTGCTATTGTTCGTAAGATCATGGAGGAACACCACGGCAAAGTGGAGTTGGAGACTGGGGCGATGGCGGGTGCGCTTGTGCGTTTACGCCTGCCAAAGCGCAAATTTCACGACTATCACGCCGGCAGTGATGGTGTTGCCGGCACGTCCTAACCATCAGGCCAAGCACAGCATATGAACGCCGACATCCTTATTGTCGACGACGAAGTCGCCATTCGCGAGGCTGTTGGCGGAATCCTTGAAGACGAGGGTTATCAGGTCAGGCAGGCGGCGCATAGCGACGAAGCGTTCCGGCAAATCACGACGCGTCGCCCGTCCCTGGTTCTGCTCGATATTTGGCTTGAGGGAAGCCGCCTGGACGGGATCCAGATTCTTGACCGCATTCGCGTGGAGTACCCTGATCTGTCAGTGATCACGCTGAGCGGCCACGGCACGATCGAGACGGCGGTCGCGGCGATCCGGAAGGGGGCGTACGACTTCATCGAAAAGCCGTTCCAGGCGGATCGGCTCTTATTGGCAATCACCAATGCGCTGGAAGCCGGTCGCCTGCGTCGACAGAATCGGGAGCTCATCGCGCGTGCCGGTGAAGCCAATCTGATCGGCTCGTCGCCGGCAATCCATCGTGTGCGTCAGACGATTGAACGCGTCGCGCCGACCGGCAGCCGCGTGCTGGTAAGTGGTCCGCCGGGATCCGGCAAGGAAATCGTCGCCCGGCTGGTCCATCAGCGGTCGCGCCGCAACGATGGCGCATTTGTCGTGATCAACGCTGCGGCCCTTGAACCCGATAGGATCGAGAGCGAAATCTTCGGTGCTGAAACTGGCGCCCTTGGACCGGAACAGGGACGCATCGCCGGAGCATTCGAGCGGGCGGATGGCGGCACTCTGGTGTTCGACGAAATCGGTGACATGCCTATCACGGCGCAAGGCCGGATCCTTAGGGTGCTGCAGGAACAGAGCTTCAATCGGGTCGGTAGTAATCTACGAATCAATGTGGATGTTCGTGTCATCGCAACCAGTAACAAAAATCTCAAGGCGTTGATGGCGGAGGGAAAGTTCCGCGAAGATCTCTTTTATCGCATCAATGTAGTGCCGATCGAACTACCGTCGCTCGATGATCGGCGCGTCGATGTGCCCGAATTGGTCCAATATTTCATTGAGCAGACGATCAAGTCTTCCGGCGTGCCAAGGCGCAGGATCGGCGCCGATGCGCTGGCGGTGTTGCAAACGGTGGCTTGGCCCGGGGATGTGCGCCAGCTACGCAATGTTGTCGAATGGATGCTGATCATGGCGCCGGAGAACAGCGGGAACGAACTCGGCGTTGCGGACTTGCCGCCGGAGCTTACCAACAGCGCCGCGGCGACCATGGATCCAAAGGCTAACGGTGAATTGGTGGCAATGCCACTGCGCGAGGCCCGTGAACATTTCGAACGAACCTATCTTCAAGCGCAACTGCAGCGCTTTGGGGGCAATATTTCCAGGACCGCTGGCTTCGTCGGCATGGAACGTTCGGCATTGCACCGCAAACTGAAGACTCTGGGGTTGCATAGTGACGACTGACCATCGCTCTTGCGGCCGGCAGTCTGATCTCTCTCCAACGTTCGTCTACTGTCAGCTCACATAGGTCATGAAGGTTCTTGTCGCGGGCGCCGGACAGGTTGGATTCAACGTCGCGCGCTATCTCGCCACGGCCGGTAACGATGTGACTATCATCGACCAGCGCCAGGCTCTGGTGCAGAAGATCGGCGACAGCCTCGATATCCAGGCCCTGACCGGTTATGCATCGCATCCGAGCGTTCTCGATGCCGCCGGTGCCGGCGATGCCGACATCATGATCGCCGTCACGCAGAGTGACGAGGTGAACATGGTGGCATGCCAGGTGGCGCACTCATTGTTCAATGTGCCGACCAAAATCGCCAGAGTTCGACAGCAGGACTATCTGCAGGGCCGCTGGCAGGATCTTTTCAGGCGGGATCATCTGCCGATCGATGTCGTGATCTCGCCCGAAGTCGAGGTTGCGCATGCGATTGCGTTGAGCCTCGAGGTTCCCGGCGCGCTCAATGTCGTCCGTTTCGCCGATGATTTGGTGCGGTTGATCGCAATTCGCTGCCATGAGCAAACGCCGGTCATCGACACTCCGCTACGTCAATTGACTTATCTTTTTCCGGATCTGCATGTGGTCTGCGTCGGCATTGACCGTGACGGCAGCTTCTTCATACCGAGCGCCGACGATCAGATATTAGCCGGTGACGAAGTGCAGCTTGTGGTTGAGACCTCGCATCTGGCGCGCGTGCTGCCGGCGTTCGGCTACGAAGAGCAGCGCAACGATCGCATCGTCATCGCCGGCGGCGGCAATGTCGGTCTGTTCCTTGCAACCGAGATCGAGACGCATTTTCCCGGTGTTGGCCTGAAGGTCATTGAAACCGATACCATTCGCGCGGAACTCGTCGCCGATCAGCTCAGGCGCAGCGTCGTGCTGTGCGGCGATTCCCGTGATCTGGAATTGCTGAACGAGGCCAACGTCGCCGCGGCAGAGGCAATCGTCACCGTTACCAACAATGATGAGATCAATATTATGGTGGCGCTATTGGCGAAGAGCCTGGGCTGCCATCGAGCGCTTTCCCTGCTCAATAACGGCACCTACAATCTGATCTCGCGCGAAGTAGGTATCGATGTTGTAATCAATCCACGCGACATCACGGTTTCAACCATTCTCCAACATGTTCGTCGGGGCCGCATCAAATCGGTGCACACCATTCGTGACGGCGAGGTCGAGATCTACGAGGCGGAAGCGCTGGAAACCTCGCCGCTCGTCGGCAAGTCTCTCCGTGACTTGAGAACGCCGGGCGGCATGGTTGTCGGTGCCGTCATCCGTGATGGCCGTGTTTTGATGCCGCGCGGCGACACGTCCATAAAGCCGCATGACCGTGTCATTATCGTTGCAAGGAGCGATATGGTAAGAAAGGTAGAACAGCTCTTTGCGGTCAGGGTCGATTATTTTTAGGACCTGTACGACGTCATATTCCAACGGGATTTCTCATGAGCAGGGTTGCTTACGTCGACGGTCGGTATTGCGGCATTCAGGAGTCATCGATCAGAATCGAGGACCGTGGCTATCAGTTTGCCGACGGCGTCTATGAAGTTGTCAAAGCCGTTAGTGGCCGTTTGAGCGACCTCGATCGCCATATGGACCGTCTATCCCGCTCGCTGGCCGCACTCGACATGCCGATGCCCATGACCCGCCAATCCTTGGCCTTGGTGCTTGAAGAAACCTATCGGCGCAATGCATTGGCCGACGCGATTCTCTACATCCAGGTGACCCGCGGGGTCGCACCGCGCAGTCATGTGGCCAAAGCGGGCCTGCGTTCGGTGCTCGTCGTCACCTGCCGTCGTGCGCCGTTTCCGTCTCGCTCCGAGCGAGAAAACGGAGTTGGTGTCATCACGCTGCCTGACGAGAGGTGGGCTCGATGCGATGTCAAATCGATCAGCCTTCTGGCCAACGTCCTGGCAAAGCAGACTGCCGCGGCGCAAGCCTGCCTCGAGGCATGGCTCCATGATGATCAGGGCATGGTTACCGAAGGGGCGTCGTCGAACGCCTATATTGTCGATGCGGACGGTACGCTGCTGACCCATCCGCTCGGCCCTCGGATTCTTGGAGGCGTAACCAGATCGCGTGTCTTGGAAATGGCAAGGGAGGTGGGGATCGATGTCGATGAAAGGCCGTTCTCGATCGACGAGGCTCATGCAGCTCGCGAAGCATTCCTGACGAGCACCACTTCCCTGGTTCTTCCCGTCACGTCAATCGATGGAACACCGGTCGCGAATGGCCATCCCGGATCGATTACGCGTAGACTGGCCGAACTCTACGAGACACGGCAAGGCCTTAGCCTCAGCGCTTGAAAGCAACAGTTCATTGGGTTTTGATGGTGTGGCTGCAAAAATTACCGGTTGCTCGTCATAGCATAGAGCCGTATCCCGTGTAGGAAGCTTCCGGTATTCAAGGGAATCGGACCTTGCCCGACCCAAAGCGGTAACGCGGCTTGAACAGAGCACGGCACTGCACACCTGAGTAACGGCAGAGCAATAAATTGCCACAAGCTCGGCAAAAAAACGCGAAGGACCAGAATATGCCGGCAGAGAAACAACAAAATTTGCAGGACGTTTTCCTCAACCACGTCCGCAAAAATAAAATCCCTGTCACGATCTTCTTGATCAACGGCGTCAAGCTGCAGGGTGTGATAAGCTCTTTCGATAATTTCTGCCTGTTGCTTCGCCGCGACGGTCATGTTCAGCTGGTTTATAAGCATGCCGTTTCGACTGTGATGCCTTCCGCAGCCGTACGTCTCTATGATCCGGCGCCGGAGGAAGTCGGTACCGCACAGCCGCGCAGCGCGGACCAGCCGGCGAGTGAGCCGATGCCTGCAGAAGAGTAAGTGTTCTGGACGCTGGCAGTACAAAACTCGCATCGTCCAGCCGCGCCTGGGTTGTCCACCCCATCGATCTTCGCGAGGCCTCATCCAGGGAGCGGGCGGCGGCTAGGCTTGAAGAAGCGGTAGCGCTCGCCCGTTCAATTGAACTGGAGGTAGCGCAAGCCGAAGCCGTACCGCTGCGCAGGATACGGCCGTCGACTTTATTCGGTTCTGGCAGGGTTGAAGCCATTGGTGAGGCCCTTGCCGAAAATCCGGTTGAAATCGTCATCGTCGATGGTGCCTTGTCGCCGATACAGCAACGAAATCTCGAGCGCCAATGGAAGACCAAGGTCATTGATCGCACCGGCCTGATCCTCGAAATCTTCGGTGCCCGAGCGAGAACGCGAGAGGGCGTTCTGCAGGTTGAGCTCGCGGCACTTACCTACCAGCGAAGTCGATTGGTCCGATCCTGGACCCACCTTGAGCGCCAACGGGGTGCTTTGGGGTTTGTCGGCGGGCCGGGCGAAAGCCAGATCGAACTCGACCGCAGACGCATTGACGAGCGGATCGTCAAACTTCGTGCCGAACTCGAGGATGTCAGGCGGACGCGGGGCCTGCATCGGACGGCGCGGGAACGCGTCCCGTACCCGATCGTCGCTTTGGTCGGCTACACCAATGCGGGCAAATCTACACTCTTCAATCAGTTGACCGGTTCCAAGGTCGATGCGGTCGACAAGCTTTTTGCAACACTCGATCCGACCATGCGTCAGCTCGTGCTCCCTTCGGGACGCCGTTGCGTGCTGGCGGATACGGTGGGTTTTATCAGTGATCTTCCGACCATGCTGGTCGCGGCATTTCGTGCCACGCTCGAAGAAGTCATGAGCGCCGACGTCATCCTCCATGTCCGCGACATGGCCGATGCCGAAAACGAACATCATGCAGCGGATGTGCTTGGCGTGTTGGCCGATCTGGAAATCGATGAGGCGGTCTACCGGTCACGCGCCGTTGAGGTCTGGAACAAGATCGACTGCATCAAAGGTGAGGCGCGATGGGCAGTGCACGCCGCCGCCGAACGTCATCCTCACGCCTCTCTCGTCTCCGCGCTCACCGGCGAGGGCGTCGATCGGCTGCTTCAGGTCCTCGACGACTTCTTGAGTGCGGGAGAGGAGAGGGTGCAGATTGAGATTCCCGTGACCGCGGGCGATGCGCTGGCGTGGCTGCACCGGCATGGACAAATCGTCGGTCAGGTCGAGCGGGGTGGTGTCCTGTTCCTCGATGCCGTGCTTGACGCGAAACATATCGGCCAGTTCGAGGAGCAATATCCGGCCATGAAGGTTACCGGGCGTGCTGCCCGGGGTTTGGCCGAGGCCACGACGCACTAGGCCGTCTGCTCACGCGCCTTGACCTCTTGCCAGATGGCCTCGAGCTGCTCGATGGAGGATTGCTCCAGGACGATACCTCGCTCGGCCGCAACCCTTTCTAGGGCTCGAAAACGCCGCTCGAATTTGTTTGCTGCCCGTTGCAGCGCCTGCTCGGGTTCGAACCCCGAATGACGCCCGAAATTGACCATCGTAAATAGCAAGTCGCCAAACTCGTCCTCTTGCAGGCTCCTGGCGTCCGGACTCCTGAGAGTGGCTTCGAGTTCATCTATTTCCTCGCGGATCTTGTCGAGAACCGGGAGCTTGTCCGGCCAGTCAAAACCCGATCGCGCCGCCCGTTTCTGGAGTTTCATCGCCCGCAACAGGCCGGGCAATCCTATGGGCACTCCTTCGAGAGCGCTTACCGGCTCGACGGATCGAGTTTGCCGCTCGGTAGCCTTCAGATCCTCCCACGCCCTGGTTTGGGCTTCGGCATCAGTAATCGTGACTTCTCCGAATACATGCGGGTGTCGCTCGACCATCTTGTCGCTGATCGCCGTGGCAACTGCGTCGAAATCGAACAGTCCTGCCTCCTCGGCCATGCGGCTGTGATAAACGACCTGCAGCAGCAGATCGCCGAGTTCGAGCTTAAGTTCCTGCCATTGCTTGCGT
>JBGSYN010000151.1:0-34073 GCA_041750975.1 Geminicoccaceae bacterium
GTCGGAGGTTCAATCCAGACATTCAGATTGATGCTCGATCTCTCCTGGGACGATCCCGATGTTGTGGCGGGCAAGCCCCTCCATCTCCCCAATCGGTGGCCCGATCATCTCCCCGCCTTCAAAAAGGTGATCGAATCCTACTTCGATGAGATGCTTCGGCTGGCCACCGATCTGCGGCACGCTTTTTCCATGGCGCTCGGGCTCCGACCGGATTTCTTCGAGCGCTGGTACCAGAACCCCCTGGTCCAGCAGAGTCTGCTGCACTACCGACCACCGGCTTCAAACCGGGCCGAAGACCTCGAGATCGGTGCCGGTGAGCATCGTGATACCGGGGCCTTCACCATCTTGATGCAGGACCAAACCGGCGGCCTCGAGGTGCTGCGCCGTGATCAAGAGTGGGTCGCCGCAACCCCCGTCCCGGGTGCCTACGTGATCAATATCGGTGACATGATGATGAACTGGACCAACGGACGGTTTGTCTCGACCGCTCATCGCGTCGTCAACCGGGCCGCCAAGCCGCGTTCCTCGATGCCGTTTTTTGTCAATCCGGATTTCGATGTCATCGTCGAGCCACTGAAGGAACTCGTGGAGCCCGGCGAAGTCCCGAAATTCGAGCCCGTCCATAACGGCGAGTTCATGATCGATTTCTACAATCAAGGCATGGCCTATCTGCGCCGCGACAAGACCAACTGAGCTACCGGTCGCCGGATCATTGATCTCGAAGGGAAGACCGCCGTTATCACCGGCCCCGCCAAAGGGATGGGGGCTGCGGTCAGCAAGCTTCTGGCGCAGGAGGGAGCGGATCTAGTGCTCGCCGGACGCGATCTTCCGCCGATCGAGAGTGTCGCAGTTGAAGTTCGCTCTAGGGGCAGGCAAGCCACGGTGGTGGCGTGCGATGTGACCGATCCGGGGGCCGTCAATTCCATGATCGATGCCGCCAAATCGGCCCTGGGCGGCCGGATCGACATCCTGGTCAACCTCGCCGGCGGAACCGGGCCACTCGGTAAATCAGGGATCGAGACGACACCGGAAGAGTTTGACCAGATCATCGATGTCAACATGAAGGGCTGCTTTTTGACCATGCGCGCGGTACTGCCGGTCATGATCGCGCATCGCTACGGTAAGATCGTCAATGTGGGCGGCACGTTCGGGCTGCGCGGCCGGGCCGGGCGCATGAGCTATAGCGCCTCGAAATTCGGTCTGCGTGGCATCACCAAGAGTTTCGCGCTCGAAGTCGGGCCGCACAACATCAACGTCAATTGTGTCTGCCCCGGTATGGTGGATGGGCCGCGCTTCATCAAGGTCTGCACGGAGATGGCGGAAAGGCTCGGCATCGATCTGGAGGCCGCAAAGGCGCGCCATGCGGAGGATTATGCGCTACGACGGGTGTCCACCCCAGAGGACGTTGCCGAAGCGGTGCTTTTCCTGGCAAGCGATCGCTCGCGCCAGATCACCGGCCAGGATCTGGCGGTCGATGGCGGCTGGGTGATTTGAGGAGTGGTCCATGACTACAACGGTCGATCTCGTCGTCGAGAACGGCACCATCGTGACTGAGAACCAGATCTTCGAGGGCTCGATTGCGATCGATCGCGGCAAGATTGCGGCCGTGGGTGCCCCGTCGCACATGCCGCCCGCAGCGGAGCGAATCGACGCCAAGAGCCTGCACATCATGCCTGGCGTCATCGATATCCATGTGCATTTCCGCGAGCCGGGCATGGAGCACAAGGAAGACTGGGAAACCGGCTCGCGCGCGGCGGCCATGGGCGGTGCGACCACGGTATTCGATATGCCGAACACCAATCCCGCGGTCGACAATGTCGCCAATTTCCGAATCAAGCAGGAACTCGCTGCCGCCAAATCGATCGTCGATTACGGCATTTACGGGGTCATCACCGATGACAACATAGCCGAGCTCGAAAGTCTGGTCGATGCCGGGGTCTGCGGCTTCAAACTCTTTCTCGGCAACACGACCGGCAATCTTCCATGCCCGAGCGACGGCGCCGTTCTCGAAGCTTTCGAGATCCTGGCAAGGCGCGGCAGACGGATCTCGATCCATGCCGAGAACTCACCCATTCTTTTCTGGCGAGAGGACAAGCTGCAGCGTGCCGGGCGCAACACTGTGCGGGATCATCTCCTCGCCCGGACGGACGTCGTGGCGCTCGAAGCGCTCTCCAAGAGCTGCATCCTCGCCGAATGGTCCGGCGCCCGGATCCACATCGTCCATGAAAGCACCTCGCTCAGCCTGCCCTATATCGAATTCTACAAGAGCCGCGGCGTCGATCTCACGGTCGAGACCCTGCCCAACTATCTCTACTGCTCGATCGAGGACATGGAGTCCTCGCCGCACGGATATAAACTGCGGATGAATCCACCCATTCGCGAGGCTTATCACCAGGAGCCACTCTGGGAAGCCTTGCGCTCGGGCGTCATCGATTTCCTCTCGACCGACCATGCGCCGCATGCCGAACACGAAAAGGAAGGTGAGACCATCTGGGACATCGCTTGTGGCTTTCCGGGAATCGAAAGCTCGCTGGCGCTGATGTTGACCGCCGTTCATGACGGCAGGCTCGATCTCAATCGCTGCGTTCAGATTACGTCGACCGCCGCCGCTAGGGCTTGGGGGCTCTATGGCCGCAAGGGCACTCTCGTTCCCGGGGCGGACGGTGACCTCGTTCTTGTCGATCTCAATCGCAAGGAAGTGCTTTCCGCCGAACGACTGAGCTCGCGCGGCAAGCTCTCGGCCTATGAGGGCATGGAAGTCACAGGGTGGCCCGTCATGACCATCCGTCGGGGCGAGGTCATCATGCGGGATGGCGAGGTCGTGGCCGAACCTGGTTCGGGCCGGATGGTCGAAACCCGAATGCCCGCGCCGGCGCCGCGCAACCTCGACAAACACCTTGCGAGCCTGACGACATGACGACGCCGGTTACCGAACGTCTTCATTCCGCGATCGACAGGCGCTTCGACGACGAGGTCGCCTTTCTTCAACGCCTTGTCCAGACACCGTCCGATAATCCTCCCGGCAACTGCAGCATCATTGGCGACATGGCCGCGGATGAGCTTATGGCTCGTGGCTTCGAGGTAGAAAAATTCCCCGTGCCCGAGGACCAGGTGCGCGCCACCGGTATGGAAAGCTGCACCATTTTGATCGTCAGGTGCCGGTTCGGCAGTGGCGAGGGGCCCGTTATAGCCCTCAACGCCCACGGCGACGTCGTCCCGCCGGGCGATGGCTGGACCTACCCGCCCTATAGCGGCGAGATTCACGATGATTGTCTCTATGGCCGCGGTGCCGCCGTATCGAAATCCGATATCGCGACCTATACTTTTGCGCTGTTGGCGCTCCAGGATGTCGCCAGCGAAGCCGAGTTCAACGGTTCGATCGAGCTTCATCTGACATTCGATGAGGAAATCGGCGGGCTTGTCGGCCCTGCCTACATCTTGGAGCAGAACCTAAGCCAACCCGATCTCTGCATTTCGGCCGGACTTTCCTACTCGGTCGTCACCGCTCATAACGGGTGCCTGCATCTCGAGGTCGTTTTGAAGGGCAAGTCTGCTCACGCTGCAGCGCCCGAAACCGGGAATGATGCGCTCGAAGCCATGACCGGCGTTTTGCAGGTGCTCTACGGTCACCGAGTCGAGCTTGAGACCATCCGATCATCGACACCCGGTATCGACCACCCTCGCCTCACGATTGGGCTGATCGAGGGCGGCATCAATACCAATGTCGTGCCGGACCGCTGCGCCATCAGGCTCGATCGGCGTATCATCCCGGAAGAGGATCCGGCTTTGGTCGAAACGAGTTTACGCAAGCTGATTGCTGAAGCTGCATCCGTACACAGAGGCATTGGCTGCGAGGTCAGGCACATTTTGTTGGCGCGCCCGCTGGTGCATCTGGAGGGCGCCGATCCGATGATCCGGTCGGTGCAACGGCACGCCAAACGCATCCTTCGAGAGGATATCCCGACCAAAGGCGTGCCGCTCTTCACCGATGCCCGGCTGTATCCCGAGAAGGATATTCCGACGATCTCCTACGGGGCCGGACCGCGGAGCTTTCTCGAGGCGAATGGCCATCGGGCGAACGAACATGTGCGTCTCGGCGATTTGCGTGCGGCAACCGAAATCGTCGCCTGCACCCTTGCCGACCTGTTGTCGGGGAAAGCCGCATGATCGACACCTATCCACGCGATATGGTCGGCTATGGCCGCACGCCGCCTGATCCGAAATGGCCAGGCAATGCCAAGCTGGCTCTACAGTTTGTCGTCAACTACGAGGAGGGCGGAGAAAACTGCATCCTGCATGGCGATGCTGCATCCGAAGCGTTCTTGAGCGAGATCGTCGGTGCCCAGCCCTGGCCTGGGCAGCGGCACCCGAATATGGAATCGATCTATGAGTTCGGCTCGCGCGCAGGCTTCTGGCGGCTGTGGCGCCTGTTCACCGAACGTAAGATTCCGGTCACGGTCTATGGCGTGGCGATGGCCCTGGCTCGCAATCCCGAAGCCGTTGCCGCGATGAATGAGGCCGATTGGGAAGTGGCGAGCCATGCGCTGCGCTGGATCGACTACCAGGACATGCCGGTCGAACAGGAACGGCAGCAACTCAAGGATGCCATCCACATCCATACCGAGGTCGTGGGTGCGCGGCCCTTGGGTTGGTACACTGGCCGCTGCTCTGCGAATACGCTGGATCTCGTGATGGAGGAAGGCGGCTTTCTCTATTCCTCAGACAGCTATGCCGACGAACTCCCCTATTGGGTCGAGGGTCCGCGCGGACCGCATCTGCTCGTACCCTACACGCTCGATGCCAATGATATGCGCTTTGCCACCCCGCAGGGCTTCAATTCCGGCGATCAGTTCTTTGCCTACCTGAAAGACAGCTTCGACCAGCTCTATGAGGAGGGGCAGGCGGGTGCCCCCAAAATGATGAACATCGGCCTGCATTGCCGCCTCGTGGGACGGCCCGGCCGGGCGGCCTCACTCAAGCGCTTTCTGGATTATGTTCGCGGCTTCGACGATGTCTGGATGGCGCGGCGGATCGATATCGCGCGCCATTGGCATGCGCATCACTCCGGTGTGTCTTAACCTTTCAGCAATTCGGCCAGCGCATCCCGTAACACAACGAGGGCAAGGGTAGCGTCCGCGATATCGACGTTTTCCGCTGGGTTATGGCTGATGCCTCTCTCGCAGCGGATGAAGATCATCCCTGTGGGCGCCAGTTTCGCGATCATCGCGGCATCATGACCCGCGGCCGATAGGAGCCTCAGCCCGCGTCCCGTCTGAGTTCGACAGGATTTCAGGACAATGTCGACGACGCGCGGATCGAACTCAACAGCGTTATCTTTACTCAGTATTTCGATCTTTAAATCGAGCCCGCGAGATGATGCTATTGTCTGAAATCGCTCATTGATCCCGGCATGGATCAGATCCTGAAGGGCATCATCCGGCGCGCGATGATCGATTGTAAAGACGACTTCGTTCGGAATGATATTGATGCCGCCCGGCTGAACGGCCCATTGACCGATGGTCGCCACGGCGCCCTCATGGCGGCTTGCGATGGCTTCGACTTCGGCCGCCATCGCCACCGCACCGGCTAGCGCGTCCCGGCGCAGGCCCATGGGTACCGTGCCGGCGTGTCCGGCTTCCCCGGCAACGGTAACGCGCATCCTCGTCTGTGCGGCGATGCCGGTGACCGCACCGACCGCGAGACGTTCTGCTTCGAGGACGGGACCTTGCTCGATATGCAGCTCCAGATACCCTGCAATTTCCTCTGGATTACGGCGGGCGTGGGCTACCCGGTCGGGATCCAGCCCGTATTCGCGAATGTAGTGCGCTACGCTCAGGCCCTGATCGTCGCGTCGTTCCAGTGAAATTCCAAGTTCGCCGGTAGCGAATGGTCTGGAGCCAAGATAGCCGCTGCCGAAACGCGTGCCTTCCTCATCGGCAAAGGCCACGATTTCAAGCGACAGATCATGCGATCTGAGGGCGTCTGCAGCCTCGATGCCGGCGAGCACACCGAAAATGCCGTCATAGCGTCCGGCGTTGAGGACCGTGTCCAGATGCGATCCGCAGACTATTGCCGGAGCATCGGGGCTGCTGCCATTGCGGCGCCCGATCAGATTGCCGGCCGCGTCCTCTCGCACCGTCAGGCCCGCCTGTTCCATCCAGGTTCTCGCCACATCGTGCGCTTCGCGCATCGCCGGGCTGAGATAGCGCCGGAGGATCTGGCCCTCAGTCTCGGTGATTCCTGAAAGCGTCTCGGCGCGCGTCATGACACGTCGGGCGCGGGCACTATCGTCGAGGTCTTTCATGGATTAGCCTGGAACAGGGTTTGCTTACAGCTGATGGCAATTGACGATGGTTGGTGCAGGACGATGGCGAGCTTGACAACCCATGTGCTTGATACGGCACTCGGCCATCCGGCAGCGAACCTGACGGTCGAGTTGTTTCGCTGCGGGCCGACGGGCCGTGAAGCGGTCATCTCGACCAATACCAATCGGGATGGTCGTTGTGACAGGCCATTGTTGAGCGCCGATGAAGGGATCGAGGGAACCTATGAGCTCGAGTTCCATGCGGGCGACTATTTCAGGAATAAGGGAGTCATTCTGGCCGATCCTCCGTTCCTCGATGTCGTGACCATTCGCTTCGGTCTCGGCGCCATTGGTCATTACCACGTGCCCCTGCTACTTAGTCCCTATGGCTACTCCACCTATCGCGGCAGCTGATGATGCAATCCCGTTCCACAATTCGCTTTTGGCATCGAGGCGCCATCCGATCGCTCGGTAATATCGATCCGATCCACACAGTCCTCGAATGGCTGCGCGAGGACGAGGGTCTTACCGGCAGCAAGGAAGGTTGTGCGGAGGGCGATTGCGGCACCTGCACGGCGCTCATGGCGTGGCTCGAGAATGGCGAACTGATCGTCCGGCCGGTCAATACCTGCATCGTTCTCCTGCCCATGCTCGATGGTTCGGCGTTGTTCACGGTCGAGGATCTGGCTGACGAAAGCGGCACGCTGCACCCGGTTCAACAAGCCATGGTCGATGCTCACGGCTCGCAATGCGGCTTCTGCACGCCCGGGATCGTCATGGCTCTGGCCGGTCTCTATCACCAGACCCGAGAACCTTCACGGCAACAAATTCTCGATCAGCTTGCCGGTAATCTCTGCCGATGTACCGGCTACGGCCCGATCGTCGAGGCGGCGACAATGATGGGCCGGCTCGATCCGACGCGTTCTATCATTCCAACGAACCTCGCCGACGAGCTCTCATTCCTGCAAGACGACCAATGTCTCCAAGGCTCAGGTCCGGACGGCGAGTGGTTCGCCCCAGCAACGATCGACGACTTGTCGCTGCTGCTGGAAGCGCATTCCGATGCCACGATCGTCGCCGGTGCCACCGATGTCGGCCTTTGGGTCACCAAGCAACTCCTGACCTTCGAGCGCCTCATCTTTCTCCATCGGATTAGCGACCTCAGATCCGTGCAGACCACCGATGCGGGTCTCGAAATCGGCGCCATGGCTACCTATGCATCCGCGCGTTCGGCTCTCGCCGGTTTTGCCCCGGCGCTCGATGAGCTGATCCGCCGCTTCGGTTCGGAGCAGGTTCGTTCTTTCGGCACGATTGGCGGCAATATCGCCAACGGCTCGCCGATCGGCGACATGCCCCCGGCCTTGATTGCCGCCAATGCGCAGCTGCGACTTCGCTCGGCCGAAGGCGATCGGGTAATCGCCCTCGAGGACTTTTTCATCGACTATGGCAAACAGGATCGGCATCCAGGGGAGTTCGTCGAAGCGGTCGTGCTGCCCCGCCCCGGAACGGGCTGGGCGCTTCACGTCCACAAACTTTCGAAACGCTTCGATCAAGATATCTCTGCCGTATGCGGCGCTTTTGCTCTGACCATCGTCGACGGTTTGGTTCGCGATGCACGCATTGTCTTCGGCGGTATGGCGGCAATACCCAGGCGGGCACTGGCGACCGAGACCGCACTCATCGGCGAATTATGGAATGAGGACACGGTGTGGGCGGCGATGGGTGTCCTCGAGCGTGAGTTCGAGCCGATGACCGACCAGCGGGGCGGTGCCGACTATCGTCGCATCGCCGCCCGCAACCTGCTCTGGAAGGTTTGGCTCGACACGACCGACGACGCGGCCGCTATGAGCCTCTCGCGGCAATCAAGCGATTTCGTCGATGCTTGATCGGCCTGACCGACTCGGTGCGCCCGATCCCGCCTCGGCAGGCCTGCCGGACGACGATGGGATCAATGGCGGTGTTCGTCGATCCATTCGTCACGAGAGTGCGCACAAGCATGTAGCCGGCTCGGCACCCTACACGGACGATATTCCGGTCCCGGCCAATTGCCTCCATTTGGCTCTCGGTCTGAGCCAGCGGTCTCATGCGGTCATCCGTTCGATGGACCTGTCGGCTGTCCGTGCGGCACGAGGTGTCATTGCGGTACTGACCGCGGCCGATGTCCCGGGCGTCAATGATGCGAGCCCGATCGCGGGCGATGATCCGTTGTTCGCCGAGGAATGTGTCTTTTTCCATGGCCAGCCCCTGTTCGTCGTTGCCGCCACCGATCGTCGAGCGGCGCGACAGGCAACGAAACTGGCCAAGGTCGAGTATGAGGACCGGCCTGCTATTCTCACGATCGACGAGGCGCTGGCGCAGAACTCGCACGTCTCGGATATGAAACGGCTGCAGCGCGGCGATCCGATGCCGATCCTTGCCGAGGCATCGCATCGCCTGTCCGGCCGGCTCGAAATCGGCGGGCAGGATCATCTCTATCTGGAGGGACAGGTCTCGTTAGCCATGCCGGGCGAAGATGGCGGCATCACCGTCCTCTGCTCGAGCCAGCATCCGACCGAGGTTCAGCACAATGTCGCGAAGGTCCTGGCTCTGCCGGATGCCGCCGTCACTGTCGAGGTAAGGCGCATGGGTGGCGGTTTCGGCGGCAAGGAAACCCAGCCGGCGATTTTCGCTGCAATCGCGGCACTAGTCGCCAGCAAGACGGGCCGGGCCGCCAAAATCCGGCTCGATCGTGACGATGACATGGCGATCACGGGCAAGCGCCACGAAACCCGGATCGACTACGATGTCGGATTCGACGATCGGGGGCGCATTCTTGCGCTCGATGTCGTCCAGGCGCTCCGTTGCGGGTATTCGCTCGATCTCTCGAATGCCATCGCCGATCGCGCCATGTTTCACGCCGACAACGCCTATTATTTGCCCGCGGTTCGCATCCGAAGCTATCGTTGCCGTACCCATACCGTTTCCAATACTGCATTCCGCGGCTTCGGCGGCCCGCAGGGCATGATGGGCATCGAGCGCATCATTCACCGCATTGCCCATCACCTCAATCTCGATCCCTTGGCGGTGCGCAATGCCAATCTCTACGCACAGGCACCGCGCAATGTAACCCCCTATGGGATGGAGGTCGGTGAAGCGGTCCTCCTCAGACTGATGCAGGAACTTGCCGCACGCGCCGACTATGCGAAGCGCAATAAGACAGTCGACGCCTTCAACGCCAAGTGTGGTGTGTTCCGGAAGGGGCTTGCATTGACGCCGGTCAAGTTCGGCATTTCCTTCACCACCACCCACCTCAACCAGGCGGGGGCTCTGGTTCATGTCTACACCGATGGATCGGTGCATCTGAACCATGGCGGCACGGAGATGGGCCAGGGCCTCTTCGTCAAAGTGGCGCAGGTGGTCGCCGAGACATTCTGCATCGACATCGAGCGGATCATGGTATCGGCCACCAGTACGGGGAAGGTGCCGAACACCTCGGCGACGGCGGCGAGCAGCAGTTCGGATCTCAACGGCATGGCCGCCCGCAGCGCCGCACTGGCGATTCGCGCACGCCTGACGAAATTCGCGGCAGAGCTGTATCAGGCGGAGCCCGACGATGTGCAGTGGCTGCCAAACCGCATTGTTGTCAGAGGCGAAGAGATGGGCTGGGACATGCTCATCAAGCAGGCCTATCTGGCGCGTAATTCGCTCTCCTCGACCGGTTACTACGCGACGCCGGCAATTCAATATGATGCAGCCAACATGCGCGGACGCCCGTTCTACTATTTCGCCCATGGAGCCGCGGTCAGCGAAGTGACGGTGGACAGCCTAACCGGCGAATACCGGATCGACCGCGTCGATATCCTTCACGATGTCGGCAAGTCGCTCAATCCTGCGATCGACCTCGGTCAGATCGAAGGTGGCTTCATTCAGGGCGCAGGCTGGTTGACGATGGAAGAGCTCTGGTGGGATCGGCAGGGGCGTCTTCGAACGCATGCACCCTCGACCTATAAAATACCGACCGCAAGCGACCGGCCAGCCATCATGAATATCGACCTATGGGATGCGGCGGGCGATCACGCGGAGACGATTTTCCGTTCCAAGGCGGTCGGCGAGCCCCCCTTGATGCTGGCGATCAGCGTCTTCGAGGCGCTGCAGGAAGCAGTAGCCAGCTTTGCGTCGACGCCCGAGCAAATCGTCTGGCTCAATGCGCCCGCGACACCCGAAGCCGTGCTGATGGCGATTGAATCGGCGAAGCGAGCTGCGATGACCTGATGTCATGGCTGCGAAACATTGTCGATGGTCTCGGGACCGGCCAGCCTGCCTGCCTCGTCACCGTGGCGTGCACGAAAGGCTCTGTACCGCGTGAAGCCGGCACATCGATGGTGGTCCTCATAGACGGTATCGGAGGCAGCATCGGCGGCGGCAGGCTTGAGCATCGGGCCATCCAGCAGGCGCGCGCCCAATTGACTGCAGCCGGGCTTCCGGGTCCTTTTCTCGAAGAAGTCGTTCTGGGCCCGCAATGCGGTCAATGCTGTGGCGGCAAGGTCTGGCTTGCCTTCGAATGGTTCGAACCATCCGATCTCGACCACTTGCGGAGCCTGGCGAATGCGCCGGCAATTGCCTCGAAACTGAACGGTCCGAAACGTCCGCTTGAGGCTGTCGATGACGCCAACGCGCAGTGTCGAGTTCAGGAATCTGCGGGCGAAATCACGCTGATCCGTTCCGCAGGAAAGCCCGTGGCTCCGCTCTATCTCTTCGGCGCCGGTCATGTCGGACGTGCCGTCGTGCAGGCTCTGGGCCGGCTGCCGTTTCACGTCCGCTGGGTCGATTCGAGGCCGGAGATGTTTGCCCCGCCCATTCCGGACAACGTTGTGCCGCGGCCCGCATTGGATCCCCTGACTGAAGTTGGCCGGGCTCCTTCCCAAACATATTATTTGGTCATGACGCACGAGCACGATCTCGATGAACGGCTGTGCGAGCAAATCTTGTTGCGCCGGGACTTTGTTTATCTCGGGCTGATCGGTTCCGAGACCAAGGCTCGTCGCTTCCAGATGCGCCTTGCAAACCGGGACGTCCCCGGTCTTGAGCGACTGACTTGCCCGATCGGCCTGCCCGGCATCAGAGGCAAGGATCCAGCCATCATCGCGGCATCCGTTGCAGCCGATCTTTTGCAGAGACTAGAGCACCCCCAAAACGACTGGTCGAAAAACCTTGGAAACGCAACTTGTTGAGTGGCTGAATCTGATCCTTCGCTGGTTCCACATCATCGTCGGAATCACGTGGATCGGCACGTCGTTTTTTTTCGTCTGGCTCGACACGAGCCTGCGCAAGGCGCCGCATCTGGCTGAAGGCGTTCGGGGCGAAAGCTGGATGGTCCACGGCGGCGGCTTCTACAACGCCCAGAAATACATGGTGGCTCCCAGGGAAATGCCGCCTGTGCTGCACTGGTTCACGCACGACGCCTATCTGACCTGGTTATCCGGATTCCTGCTGCTGATCGTCATCTACTACTTCAAAGCCAGTGCGTTCCTGATCGATCCCGCAGTCGCCGATCTATCCCCGTCGCAGGCAATCATGCTCAGCCTCGTGATGCTCGGGGGTGGTTGGCTGGCCTACGATCAGCTTTGCAGATCGCCGATCGGTGACGACACGCGAAGCCTCGCCATTGCCGTCTTCATACTGACGGTCGTCGCCAGCTTTATCTTCTGTCACGTCTTCAGCGGCCGCGGTGCGTTTATCCACATCGGCGCGTTCATCGGCACGATCATGGCGGCCAATGTCTTCTTCATCATTATTCCGAACCAAAGAAAGATCACGGCCGCGATGATCGATGGCCGTGATCCCGATCCGAAGCTAGGACAGATCGGCAAGCAGCGGAGCCTGCACAATAATTATCTGACGTTGCCGGTCGTCTTCATGATGGTCTCGAACCACTACGCCATGGCCTTCAGTCATCCGCTCAATTGGCTGATCGCTGTCGGTATCATCATCGTTGGTGCCATGGTGCGACACCACATGAACCAGAGCACCCAGGAGCAGCCCGATCCCTGGCAGCGAGCCTATTTGCCGGCCGCCGGTGCTGCCATGCTCGCTGTCATCATGGTGACAGCTTGGCGGCCCGCCCAGAGCAACTCAGCCGTGGCGTCCTCAGCCGTCGAGCATGTAACTCTGGCCAGTGTCGAGCCCATCATCGAGCAACACTGTGTGATGTGTCATGCGACCAAGCCCACGCATGAGGGTTTCGACGCACCTCCCGGCGGCGTCCGGCTCGATTCGCCGACCCTCATTCAGACTTGGTCCGGCGCCATCAACCAGCAGGCCGGCCTTGCCCAGATCATGCCGCTCGGCAACGAGACCGGCATGACGGATGAAGAACGCGCTTTGATCCGTGCGTGGGCGCAAAACGGCTCAGCCGCCAACTGAAACGAAGCGCTTCTCGGCCGCACTCTCATAGGAGGCGAGCGCCAATCGCAGTGTCTTCAGATTGTCGGCCCCGCTCGGTTGCGGTTCGGTGCCGTGGCGTAGGCAATCGATCCAATGACGCTGGATATTGATGACGCTGTCTTGCACGGCATGCCAAGGTCGCTCGCCCCATGAAGGGGGTGGCGGATCGAGATCAACCTCCCGAAGCGCGCCGGGCTTTCTCACCACAAGGCGGTAATTGCGCTCGAGTTCGATCGCACCTCTGTCGCCTTGAACCCAGACCAGCGTTTCCGGAAAAATCTCGGGCTCCTGCCTGGCGTAGAAGGAAATATCGACAACGCTGACGGCACCATTTTCGTGTGCCAGCGTCGAGAGAACGGCGTCCTCGCCCGCCACCTCCGGATGCAGGCGTTGCGTGCGGCAGGCAACATCCGTCACCTCTCCCAAGAGAAACCGCACCAGATCATAGAGGTGAATGCCGACATCCATGATCGCAAAATGCTCGGCCGTTTTGAGATAAGGTTGGTTGGCGTAGAGTTCATCGAACAAACCGTGCCGAAACGTCAGGTGGGCAAAATGAGGGTTGCCGATGGTTCCGGAGGTCAGCAGCTTCTTCAATTCGATGAAGGGAAGCTGCCAGCGAAAATTCTCGTGAACGAGCAGCGGCACACCGGCCAGCCTGCAGGCCTCGACCATGGCCACACCGTCATCCCAGGTTTCGGCAAACGGCTTTTGGCAGATGGCGGGGGTCTTGTGGCGTGCGGCCAGCTCGACCAGCGGGCGATGCGATTCGACGGTCGTGCAGATATCGACGAAATCCGGTTTCGCTTCACGCAACATGGTGTCGGCGTCGCCATAGACGCCTGAAATGCCGAGCCGCTTGGCCCAGGAATTGGCCTTGTTTCTATCGCGGTCGCACACCGCGACGATCTCGACGCCTTCGATTTCCGCCCACGCCTGCAGATGGTTGGCCGCAAAAAAACCGCAGCCAACCATGCTCGCACGAATAGTCCGATCCGCAATCAACTCAGACTCCCATCACACGTTGCAGATTATTCGGCAACGAGCCCAAGCGCAGGAAATAGAACTCCAGCCTACCCGGTTCTTCTTCCAAACGAAGCCCGAAGGACCAGTCAACACCATCTCCCGATTTTGCGGCCCGCCGGACGCAACTCAATCCCGAGGCGGTTACCCAAACATTGAATCCACAGAGTTGACCTCAGTAGACCACATCTCATTGTCGAGCAATTGGGGCGGGTGTAGGCTTCCTGGCTCTTATCTCAGGTGATTTGGGCAAGGGTGCGAGGGCGAGCCGGCACTCCAACGGGGACGAAGCAATTGGCCGCAACCGAAATCATCGAACGCCGTAAGCTTTATCATGAGGTTCTCGACCGCCTGCTGTTGATGATCGAGCAACAAGGCCTCAAGCCGGGCGCAGCGCTGCCGTCCGAACGGGAACTGATGGATCGCTACGGGGTGGGCCGCCCGGCCGTGCGCGAGGCTATGCAAAGCCTCGCTCGCATGGGGATCGTCACGATCCAGCATGGCGAGCGCACCCGAATTGCCGAGCCCGCGGTGGATCGCATTTTCGATCAGATCGATCGTGCCGCGCAGCATCTGTTGATGCATTCACCGGCAAGTCTCGAGCATCTGAAGGAAGCGCGAACCCTGTTCGAGGAGCAGATGGTCCGCTTTGCCGCGGCCAAGGCGACCAATAGTCAGGTCTCGAAGCTCGACCATGTCCTGAAGCAACAACGCAAGATCAAGGACGATCCGGTTCGCTTCCTCGAACTTGACGGTCTGTTTCATCGGGAAATAGCGGATAGTGCGGGCAATCCGATTTACACAGCCGTCAGCCAGGCATTCTTCGGCTGGCTCTCGAAATATCATATCAGTCTGGTTCGGGTGCCGGGCCTCGAACATCTGACGATCGAAGAACATCAGGCCATTATCGACGCCATCCGCACGCACGATGTCGAGCTCGCCGGCCAGGCAATGCGTGACCATCTGCTCAGAGCCAACAAGCTCTATCGGCTATCAAGCGCCTCCTAACGCAACCTTCCGATCATGCCCGCCATGGTCGCAATTGGTGACGAGGCCAACGCTCAAGACGAGGGCACTTTCCCCGGCCATGATTGCGAACAGGTCACAAGGTCTTGAGACCCCGAACGCGGTGAAATACGACGTAACTAGAATTGCGCGAGGGGTCCGATTTCGCGGGCCATTACTGCTCCCCGATCAAGGAGCGATCACCATCTGTAGCATCCACGATGTACGTTCAGCGATCTGTTCAATCGTTCCCGCAGCGACCGATGAAATTTCGAGAATACTACCCTGGGAAGTCGCAAAATCCGATCCAGTGCCATCTACTCCGGATCGCCGAATGCCGCCCGTTCCAACTTATCACTCCTGAACGCTGCGCCTGCCGCCCGGAGATCTGCTGGAGAACCGGGAGACTACGAGCGTGGCCTTTACAACAGCCAGGCAGAGTGATCGATAGCCTCAAGCAGTCGAATGAACCGTCGGATGACACTGAAAAATCGCAAGCGCCCAACGAATCGGCGAGTTGAACGGGTAGTTAATCGGTGCTTTACAAGGTGACGGCCGGTCTCGGCACTTAGTCGGTCAGGGTCGCAAGGTCGATTTTCTGCGCCTGGACAACGATGCATTCCTGTTCCTGCCGCTTGAGCGCGGCACAGGCTTGTTCCGCTGCCTGCAGGCTGAGACCGATGACACGAGCCCGATAGATCTGCTTGCGCCGGCCCTGCAGGCCGCTGATATCGATATTGCCCCGCAGCAAAATGGACGGCACCTTTCTCGCGGCAGTCAGCGCCGCACGGCGTGCCTTGGCGGGATCGTGGTAGGCGCCGACCTGGACGCCATAACGTCCTTCGGCCTCGAGTTTGGACGGACCCTTACGAAGTGCCGAAATTGCCGGTCCTTGGGCCGGCATCAACCGGTTCGGACGCGACATCGACGAGGTCGGAACGGCATCGGCGTCCAACTGCTGAACCGCATCGGCAAATTCCTGCGGGATCTCTTGCGATGTCTTGGTCGGGGCGGGCGCGCTCCGTGCACTTTCTGGGTCATCCCTGACGGCACGCGCCTCAGGTTCGACGATCAAATCAGTCGAGCCCTGTTCGAGATCGGATGCCCGGGCAATCAGGGCCTCAAATTCGGGTCGCTGCCGGGGCAGGACGACGAATTGGGGTCTTTTCTTGAGACTGGCGAAACTCTGATTGAGAATCTGCTCCATATGGGCGTCGCGACTGCGGCCGGTCTTGCCGCCGAACACGACAGCGACCAGTCGGCGGCCGTCGCGCTTCGCCGAGGCTGCGAGGTTGAATCCCGATGCGCCGATATACCCGGTCTTCAGCCCGTCCATGCCGGCATAACGCGCCATCAGCCGGTTATGCGTGCGAAAGGTCTGGCCACTCCAGGCAAATGACGGTGCCGAGAACAGGTGATAATAGCCCGGAAAATCGTCGATCAGGCGCCTCGAAAGCTGGATCATATCGCGAGCTGTGGTCCGCTGCGCGCTATTCGGCAGGCCGGAGGCATTGCGAAAGGTTGTCGAGGCCATGCCGAGCTGACGCGCGCGTGCCGTCATCAACTCGGCAAAGCGTTGCTCACTTCCGGCGAGCCCTTCCGCAACGACGACCGCAACGTCGTTGGCGGATTTGATCGTGAGGGCACCGATCGCTTCACGCACTGTGATGGTCGAACCCGTTCGCAACCCCAGCTTCGAGGCCGGCATTTGCGCCGCCTGTTTCGACACGCGAAGTTTGGTGGTCGGCGCGATCTTGCCCGCCTCGATACTCTCGAAGACGAGATAGAGGGTCATCATCTTGGTGAGAGAGGCCGGATAGACCCAACTGTCCGAATTGCGTGAAAAGAGGATGTCGCCCGTGTCGTTGTCGACCACCATGGCGGCATAACGCCGGGCTTCGGCCGGCCCCGCCGCAACAATCAAGGCGAACGCGACAAGCACCATTAAGAATGCTGGAAAAACCGTGCGATAGGGTCTTCCCGACTTCATCCGTTCACTGGTCCGTCTCAATGTTTCCGCGCCACGCAAACCTATCGGGTTATGTCATACCGCCGTCTTGGCGCAACAAAGTTAAGATTTCCTTTAGACGACAATGATGAGCTCGGAAAAGAGCCATACATCAACCGAGCACGACAAGTCCGTCGATGAGCACAGTTTTTTCCGATCCCGAGGCAAATACGTCACGCATCGGTTCGCCTTTAGCTCTATTCGACGACTTCGAGCCAGCTGCCGTAGACGTAGCCGCGTTCGCCGGTGGGAGCCTCGATTTCATACCATCCCAGCTCGACACCGAAAGAAGGCATGATTGCCCCGCTGCCGATCGTGCCGACGCGATCGAATTCATTGCCGGGCCCTGCCCGAAAATTGACCGGGTTGATGGTGCGTACTCGGGTAACCGCCGACCTTGTCTGTCCACCGTCCGGATTTGCCGAGTTTTCGCTACGTTCCTGCAAATTCGCCAATCGCTCATCCTGGCCTGTCGCATCACTGGGACCGTCCGCCCCTGCATCGGCAAGGTCTTCGGCAGGAGCGGTCGCGGCAGAAGCCTCTTCCGACAGGCTTTGTGCCGCCGATTGGCCGGAATTGGCAACCTCCGCGGGTCTTTCTTCGGGCAGAGGCTCTTCCGCAACGCCCGCGGGATCGGTTGCATCGACCTGAGATGCGGCAGGATCCGCGGCGGTCGTTTCAGCCTCGGGACGCGGTGCCACGGATGCCTCCGTGGTACCTGTTGGCGATGGTGGCGGTGTGGCCTCTCGAGCGATCTCGGTCTGATCCGTGGCTTCGGGCAATGATGCCTGCTGGGGCTCCTCCTGTCCGGTCGGTGTGTCGTCGAGCGCATCCGCCGTCGCCTCTGCGTCCCCGCTGGCTGGCGCGACCGAATTTGGGGCCGAACGGGCCAGAACGGTCGCCTCCTGCATCTGCCGGCGGGCATCGAGCATCAGATCGGAAATGACCCGCTCGCCGGGTTCGAGCGTTTCGGCGCGTTCGAGGTCGAGCAGGGCATCCTCGTAGCGCTTTTCCTGCAGCGCCAGTTCGCCGCGACGCATATAGGCGAGGTAATGGTCCGGCGCGATCCCGATTGCGCGATTATAGTCATCGAGGGCATTTTCGAAGTCGCCGAGATTGAGATAGGCGAAACCCCGATTGACCAGTGCCACCCGCATATTCTTGAGCGTTGTCGGATCTTCCGGCCGCAACGCCAGCGCGTCCTCATAGTCCTGCATGGCCCGGTCATAGTCGCCGAGTTCGCCATAGGTGACGCCGCGGTTATTGAGCGTGATCGCCATCGCATCGATATCGAGATCCCCCGAGATGACGGCGCGGGTGAAGGATTCGACGGCGCGTTCATACTGGCCGCGCTTGAACGCACTATTGCCTTCACTGACATCCTCTAGGCCGTCCGCAAATGCCGAACCAGCCAGGGCCAGCGCGAACAGAATGAGCACCACCCTCGGCAGGAATCTGAAACCAACGGCGAGGCCGGTCAATCGGCGCATCTTTTCTCCTCCTTCGAAACGAACGGTATTGTTTGTAGGTTCACGATGGGTCCGAATCCTTGCCCCCATTCAGTCGATTTCTGATTTGGGGGGCACGGGCCTCAAACGTCTGCTGTCGCTCCCGGGCGATCGCCAGGGCCTGATCGGGCACGTTCTCGGTCAACGTGCTGCCGGCGCCGACGATGGCATGCTCGCCGACCTCGATCGGCGCCACCAATGCCGAGTTGGACCCGATAAAGGCCCCCGCCCCGATCCTCGTGCGATGCTTGGCGAATCCGTCATAATTGCACGTGATGGTACCGGCACCGATGTTGGCGTGCTCACCGATTTCGCAATCCCCGAGATAGCTCAGATGATTGGCTTTGGCATACTCGCCAAGCGCCGTGTTCTTGAGTTCGACGAAATTGCCGACGCGAGCACCTGCCTGCACATGGGTGTTCGGACGCAGGCGCGCGAACGGCCCGACCACGGCCGAAGCCTCGATCCTGACACCTTCGAGGTGGCTGAAGCTTCTGACGGTGGCGCCAGTTGCAACCGACACGCCGGGACCGAAGACGACGTAAGCCTCGATCGTCGCTCCTGGCCCGATCACTGTATCCGCTGCGAGCTGCACCGTTTCGGGTGCCGGCATGATGACTCCATGCTCGAGAGACCTATGGCGTAGACGCTCCTGGAGCAAGGTCGATGCCTCAGCGAGTTGCACTTGCGAGTTGACGCCCACGCCGTCGACCCAATCGCCCTCGGTCGCCGTACAGCGCCAGCCTCGTTCGGTCGCGAGGCGGACGATGTCCGTCAAATAGTATTCGTTCTTTTCGACCCGGATCGGCATTGCCGACAGCAATTCGGAGAGTTTCGATGCCGCAACGGCCATGACGCCCGAATTGCATAGACCGCTTTTCTTAAGTTCGGCATCGGCATGGCGCTCTTCGACAAGCTCGATGAGAGCACCGGCCGAATCGAACCTGAGGCGCCCGTAACCGCTCGGGTCGGGCGGCCGCATGCCGAGCACGGCAACGGCGGCATCGTCCGCGTCGAGTCGGTCGACAAGTGCCTTCAGCGTCTCCGATCTGATAAGCGGGGTGTCGCCGTACAGCACCAGCACAATGCCGTCCTGCGGGAGTTCCGGTTGGGCGCATTGCACGGCATGGCCGGTTCCCAGTGGTGGGTCCTGGATGACGACTCGTACCTCGGAACCGGATTTCTCGACAAGTTCGGCAACGGCGTCCATATCCGGCGCCAGCACGATGACGATTGTTTCCGCCTCGACTTGGCGCGCCGTCGCCAGCACGTGGCCGATGAGCGGCAGGCCGGCCAACGGATGCAGGACCTTCGGCAGCGAATTCCGCATCCGGGTACCTCGACCTGCGGCAAGGATCGCAATGGATAGGCGTTGCGCCATCTCGTCTCCCCTGTGTCGACACGCCGGGCCGAACCGGCGTCGGGCTCGTATCGAGTGCGACAATAGGTTTTGAGTTTAGCAGGTTGCCTTGGGCAAGCCAAAAAAGGACGAACCGTGAGCCGATTTGAAGCGATCGTTTTCGATCTCGATGGAACACTCGTGGAAACGGCTCCCGATTTGCAGGCTATTCTAGCCGATGTTCTGGGCGAGATCGATGTGGTCGCACCTTCCGTTGAAAGAACGCGCCCCTTGATCGGCCGTGGTGCGAGGCGTCTGATCGAAGCCGCTTTGGAGGTTGCATCCTACGAGGCGGATGCGGCCCTGCTCGATGAACTGCATCGCCGTTTCATGGCGATCTACAATGCCAAACCTTGTCGTCTCAGTACGCCCTACCCGGGTGTTCGAGAAACGCTCGCGGGATTTGCCGCCGAGGGCCGTCTCATGGGCGTGTGCACGAACAAACCTCAACGCCCGAGCAATGCTTTGCTGGAGGCACTCGGCCTGTCGCATTTTTTCGGCTCGATTATCGGTGCCGACACACTGCCTGTGCGCAAACCGGATCCGGCGCATCTTCAGACCGTACTGGATGAACTTGGTGCCTCGCGGGATCGAGCCGTCATGATCGGCGACAGCGCCACCGATTTGATGGCGGCACGCGCGGTGGGAATGCCCTGCGTTCTGGTCAGCTTCGGCTACACCGAGACACCCGCGATCGAGCTTGGCGCCGACCGCGTGATCGATCGTTTCGACCAGCTTCCGGAAACACTGGCGAGCCTTTGACGCCGGATCTTTCCATCTGTTCCGGCACTATCCGGCTTGACACTCTCGAGGCTGAACCCTACCCAGAAAAATTGCCTGAACCCTGCAAAATCGGCCGGCATGGGTGCGTAGCTCAGCGGGAGAGCACTCGCTTCACACGCGAGGGGTCACTGGTTCAATCCCAGTCGCGCCCACCATTCTTCTCCATCGCCACATGGCTGTGATCGAGGCGAGTGCTGTGCTCGGCATCGATGTCGGCTACTCACAGAGGCGCCGCTCGAGTGCCGCTTGTGTGCTCTGCTGGAACGCAGACGAGGTCGAGTGGTCGATGGCACGGTTTCGCGCGATCGAGCCCGAACGCACCGAATCCATCCGCCGCCTGACGACAGGAACATCGCTGCTGGCTGCGGCTTTCGACGGTCCGATCGGCGCGGGACTTGAAACCATCGGCAGTTACCGGATGGCCGAACGCATGTTGACCCGCCGACTCGGCAAGAAAATCGGCAAGCCTGGCCAGTCGAATTCGCCCTTTGGCAGGCTATTGAACCAGGCAGCAAGCGACTATGCGCATATTGTGGTCAAGGAGTGCGAAGTAGCCCCTGCGACTCATGCAGCGGCAATCCACGAGAAAGCGCTCGTCGAGGCCTTCCCGAGTGCATTTATGGGCATGATGATCGCCGAACCGGAGACACTCGATGTTGCGCGCAACAATCGCTCCGATCGCTATTTCGAGCGTCTTCGGGACGATGGCAGCTTCGTCAACCTGAGCGAAACGCTCCTGCCCGGCAGAAAGGTGCGGCCTTCCCTTTCAGGCATCACCGATCATGACGAGCGCGCCGCCTTTGTCTGCGCCCTTACGGCACTCGGTGTGGCTACCGGGCAGACCGTCTCGGTGGGTGACGAACAAGGCTGGATTTTCCTGCCGCCCCCATCATTGGTCCAGGGCTGGGCGATGGCGGACCTGCATTCCAATGCGGCGGAATATTCGAGTGACGCGCTGCGCGTTACCGCCGGACAGGCCTAAGCTGCCTGGCTCGGCACCCGTTCGAGAATACACCCGGCGATCCGCCATGAGCCGTCGGCCTGCCGTTCCATCGGATAGACGGCGATCACCGGCTCCCCGTCGGGCCCGACAAACAAGACGCGCTGTGCCGGCATTCCCTGGTATGTGATGAGGTTGAGGAACTCGACCGATTGCGGCCGATACACCATCTCATAACCGCCCCGGACTATGTTCATGAAGTTTTCGGGATTGCCGAACTGCTGTTTGATACCGGGGGCGGCATAGCTGAACGCTGTCGCACCATCGTCGCGCTGGAAGGCGTCGAGCTGGGTTTGGATGACCGCCACGATCGCCGGTTTTGAGGCCTGCTCCTGCGCCTGGCTGTGAGGCACAAAAGCCACCGCCATGGCAATCACCAAAACGGCCGCCTGGACTGTTCGTAGCATCATCGATCTCCTGCTTGGATCAATGGAACTAGATGCGGTGGCCCATGCGGCAAGCGAGCTAATGCGAGCGCGTACGGAGTCGACGGCGAGGCGAGGCATCGGCAATGCCGGTCCGACCGCGCGCCCGTCGGCGTTGCCGTAACTTCTGGACGATCGCCAGACGCTCATGGGCCGAAGCCAACGGCCAGGCACCGATCTCCTCGGGCGTGCGCAGACATCCCGCACAGAGCCCTGTCTCGGGCTCCAATTCGCAAATGCCCACACAGGGCGATGCAACATCCAACGGACTATCCTCATCCATCGTCATCAAGGCCCGATCAAGATGTCAGCCTCAGAAAATGAAAGCAGGCGGCGCCATATCGCCTGATCTCTTCAAGGACCAAAGCTTCCGGGATGGTCGGCTCCTGGCGCGCGGCCGTCTCGCACACCACCCGTGCATCCGGTCCGAGCCAGCCGCCATTCAAAAGTCCCTCGAGTGCCGGTGTCAGCCCCGCGGATCCATAAGGTGGATCGACAAACACGAGATCGAACGGCTCAAGGGAGCGCGGCAACCTAGTCGCATCCATAATCCTGCAATCGACGATATCGGAAAGATCCAGTTCCTCGATAGTGCGCCGGATCAATTTAGCGGCGGGCCGCGCATTCTCGATCATGACCACGGCCTCGGCACCGCGCGACGCCGCTTCAAAGCCGACCGCCCCCGAGCCTGCGAACAAATCCAGGAAACGACAACCCTCAACAGGCGGGGCGCCATGGCTCAAGATATCGAAGAGCGCTTCGCGGGCCCTGTCGCTGGTGGGCCGGGTCGTGTCGTCCGCCGGCGAATGAAGACGCCGGCCGCGCAGCCTGCCGCCAATAATGCGCATTCAGGCAACCCGCACTCAGGCAACCCGCATTCAGGCTGGACGGCGTCGATGGCGGCCGCTCGCGGACCTGCCCTCGAGCAAAGGATATTTGGTGCCGAGTTGCTCCTTGAGCACCTTTCCGGTCACTTCTTCGACCTCTCGATCCTTGAGCGCACCAAGCTGGAACGGGCCATAGGCGATCCGGATCAGTCGATTGACCTGCAGATCCAGACTTTCCAAAATATTTCGAATCTCGCGGTTTTTGCCTTCGCGCAGCCCCATGCTGAGCCAGACATTGTGGCCCTGAACGCGATCGACACGTGCCTCGACGCCACCATAATTGACGCCGTCGATGGCGACACCGTCCTTGAGTTCGTCGAGTGCCGCCTGCTCGACCCGCCCGTAAGCCCGGACCCGATAGCGCCGGAGCCAGCCGGTCGAGGGCAACTCGAGAAAGCGCTTCAGCCCGCCGTCATTGGTGAGCAGCAAGAGCCCCTCGGTGGTAAGATCGAGCCTGCCGACAGGCATCAGTCGCGGCAACTCCGCGGGCAGCAGATCATAGATGGTTTTCCTGCCCTCCGGATCGTGGGCGCTGGTGACGATACCGCGCGGTTTGTTCAGGCGAAACAATCGCGTCGGTTCGGTTTCGCGCAGCACCTCGCCGTCGATCTTGATGGTCTGCCCCGGCCGGACATTGACGGCGGCACTCTGGAGGGTCTCACTGTCGATCTGGACCCGGCCTGCCGCAATCAGCGCCTCGGCCTCGCGTCTCGAACAGACGCCCGCACGCGCGATCAGCTTGGCGATCCGCTCGCCCTCGAAAGCGCTCATGCAACAAACTTCATGATTGCGCCGGACCTCTGGCGGCGTCGACGAAAGCGCCGAGCAGCTTGGGGTCCGTGGCACTCACGGCATATTCGGGATGCCACTGGACACCGATGCAAAAGCGATAGTCCGGCGCCTCGATCGCCTCGATCACGCCATCGGGCGCGCGGCCACTGACCACGACGCCAGGGCCCATTTCCTTAGCGGCCTGATGATGGGCGCTGTTGACCTCGATCTGCGTAGTCCCGAGCAGGTGGTGCAGTCTCGAACCCTCGGCGATCGCGACTGCATGACCGGGTTCGGTGCGAGGATTCGGCTGCTCATGCGGCAGCGCGTTCTCGATCTCGTCCGGTATGTGCTGGATCAAAGTGCCGCCGAGGACGACGTTAAGGAGTTGCTGACCGCCGCAGATCCCCAGCACCGGCAGATTCCGGTCCAGCGCCGCCTTGGTGATCTCCCATTCGAACGCCGTGCGCAGGTCCTTGGTGGTGACGCTGGCGTGACGCTCGTTGGCGCCGTAAAGGCCAGGGTCGAGATCGAACGCCCCGCCGGTCACGATCAGGCCGTCGATCATCGAGAGATAGTCGCCAACCAGGGCGACTTCATGCGGCAGGGCGATCGGCAGGCCGCCGGCTTCGACCACTGCGGCGCAATAGTTCTGCCGCAGGGCATACCAGGGCAGCTTCGAATAGCCGCCCGCGGCTTCGCTATCCAGCGTGACGCCGATGCGTGGGCGCGATCTCACCAATTGGTCACCGACCCGTCGGCCCGCCGCAGATGCGGGGCCTCCCAGTGCCGGAAATTGCGGGAGGCCTCGATGACTGCCGCCTCGTTGACCTCGATGCCGAGCCCCGGCGCGTCCGGCACGACGTAGTCAGCACCCTTGAGTTGCACCTGGGTCGGAAAAATGTTGCGGTCGTTGCGGCCGTCGTCGCCTGCGACTTCGAGCCAGGAGAAATTGGCCACGGCAGCGCCGAGATGAACACTCGCGGCCGTGGTAATCGGGCCCAGTGGGTTATGCGGCATCAGGTCGATATAGTGGGCTTCGGCCCAGCCAGCGACCTTCATCGCCTCCGTGAAGCCGCCGACATTGGCGATATCGACGCGCGCGAACTGGGTCAGGCCCTGTTCGATGTAGGGCAGGAACTGCCACTTCGACGCGAATTCCTCGCCGATGGCGAACGGCACGTCGGTGAGCTTGCGCAAGGTCGCATAGGCCTCGGGACACTCGTCCCTGATCGGCTCCTCGATGAAATCGAGCGTGCCTTTGGGCATGCGCTGACAGAATGAGGCGGTTTCGGCGACGCTGAGGCGATGATGGTAATCGATGCCGAGCACCACGGCGCTGCCAAAGGCTTCGCGGCATGCGACCATCCATTGGGCGGACTCGGCGAGCGATTTTCTCGGATCGTAGATCTGGCTCTCCGGCTGATGAAGCGCCCGCGGCAGGCGCAGACAGGTCCAGCCGGCCTCGATGAAATCGAGCCCCTCTTTCGTCATCTCGTCGGGTGTCGTGGTTCGGAGTGTGGCGAAACCGGGGACCAGATCCCGCTGTCGTCCGCCCAGGAGCTCGTAGACCGGAACGCCCAGGGCCTGCCCCTTGATGTCGTGCAGGGCGACATCGATCGCCGACATCGCAGCGGTCAGAACCCGGCCGCCTTCGAAATACTGGCTTCGGTAAATCTCCTGCCAGATGCGGCCGATCCGCATCGGGTCCTGGCCGAGCAAAAACTGCCGGAAATGGTCGACCGCCCCCATCACCGCGAGTTCGCGCCCGGAAAGTCCGGATTCGCCCCAGCCGGTCTGACCTTCATCGGTCTTGATCTGGATCAGCAGTTGATTGCGCCGGCCCAGCCAGACCGGATAGCAATAGATCGCCGCGATTTTCATCCTAGTAAGCGCCCGACGGAAAGAGCTTTTCGAGCTGCACCGCGAGTTCGTATTTTTCCTTGAGCGTGTCCGAACGCACCTGCTGTTCTTCGGTGACTTCCGCCGTATGTCCGTCCTTGGGGTCATAGCCGATGACCCGACGGGTCTCGTCGATATCCCAGGGCATGCCCGGGTTGTCCGACATATGATTGAGCACGGCGAAATTGACGCCATCGGCGATCGCCGCCCGCTCGAAGCCCTGGCAGAAATCGCGATTGCTGAGCCACATGTGCTGGCCCCAAACCGCCTGGTTCATCTTGGGTCCGGGAAGGTTCTCGCCTTTCTGGATGTAGCCGATCCGCATCGCGACGAAGGAAACGCCGCGCTGTTCGGCAAGGCTCTTGCCGGCCCGCTCGCCGATCAGCTTGGAGATGCCATAGGGGTTGAGCGGCCAGGGTTCCAGATCCGTCGTCAGCCGCTTGCCGCTGAAGCGGTATCCGGCCATCACCCAATTCGAGCTGGCGAAGACGACCCGCCCGGCGCCGTACTTTGCGGCGGCGTCATAGACATTGAAGGTGAGATCGAGATTGAGCTTTTGCGCCGTTGCCCAGTCGATCCGGGGGCTCGGATGGGCCGCCAGATGGACGACCGCGTCGACCCCCTCGAACTCACGGGCCCATGCCTCATCGTAAACCGAGAGATCGGCTTTCGTGACGCCCGGCATATTGTTGGGATTGAGACAGAGCCGCCGGACTTCGTAGCCGCCCGCAGTCTCGAGATGATTGCCCAGCTTGGTGCCGAGATTGCCCGTGGCACCCGTGATCAGGATGGTCTTATGCGTCATGCTATTCTGGATCCGTTGACTAGGGAAAAATCCGGCCTGGCGTTACTCGGCGGCGAGCCCGTTTTCCATGGCGTCGCACCAGGCGGTCAGATTGTCGAAACGCTGCGCATCCCGCTTTAGCGGCGTTTCGATAGGAACATAAAGAATGTTTGCAAGAAAACCGTGAACGATCGCATCGATCGTCGTCAGCTGCTCGCCCAGAAAGAACGGCCGATCACCAAGCAAATTGGCAATCGCGGTCAGATCGGCGTGACCTCGCGCATAAATCGTGTCGCGGTCAAGGCGCCCGAGGCCTTGCTTCGCGATAATTTGCGCACCGCCGCGCCGGGCAAGGGTGCGGATGACAGGGCGCAGGATTGGCGGCAGTGAGGCGAAAAAGGCATCCCGCAGGACTGCCCACCCGTCGGGATCGATCCAGCGACTATAGAGAATCACGAAATAGAGGTGCTCTTCCACAAGGCGCTGCAACACCAGCGATCGGGCCATGTCGTCAGCCGACATGCCGGCATCCGGATCGATCCCGCGTGTCTCCTTCAAATAGTCGATAATGGAGCTGGTCTCGGCGATGCGATGGTCGCCGTCGATGATATAGGGCAGCTTGCCAAGCGGTGCTGAACGAGGATTCATCGTCGTCCGCACGGTGAAGGGGACTTCGGCCAGCCGCAGCCATGATTCGAGCTTCAGGCAGAACGGGCTGACATTGCGGTCCCAGACATAGGGAAATTGAACCAGAACGATAGCTCGGCTATCGGCGGCGTGCGGCAGGGGTGATTCGGTCTCTGCTTGCATCGAGAGGGCCAAAGGGGCCGTTCTTTCATCTTCGAGTGGCTTCATGCGTTTTCTTCATACAGCAGACTGGCATCTCGGGCGAACACTGCATGGCTACCCGCTACTTGATGATCAGGCAGGCTTGTTGGACGATATCGTCATTGCCGCCCGGGAACTTAAGGTCGAGGCGGTCTTGGTTGCGGGCGATATTTTCGATCGGGCCGTCCCGCCGCCCGAGGCGGTGGACGTGCTCGACGAGGTGCTGTTCCGCCTTGTGGTCGACCAGCGGCTGCAGGTTATCGTCATTGCCGGCAATCACGACAGCCCAAGGAGGCTCGCCTTCGGCTCGCGCCTGATGCAACCCCAAGGCCTCACGATTCGTACCAATCTGGTCGATATTGCGACACCGATCCACCTCGAGGATAGATTTGGCAGGCTCGACCTTTTCGCGCTCCCTTATGCCGAGCCCGCTTCGGTCAATCAACAATGGGGTTTGGCGACGCGCAGCCACCAGGAGGCGATGGCGGCATTGATCGATCGTCTGCCACTTCGAGATAGCCGCCGTCCATTGGCGATGGCGCATCTTTTCCTCAAAGGCGGGGCCGAAAGCGAATCCGAGCGGCCGCTTACCGTCGGCACCCTCGAAGGGGTTTCGCCCAAGCTGCTGGACCCCTTCGCCTATACGGCCCTCGGCCATCTGCATCGGCCGCAAGCCTGGTTGGACGGCCGGATTCGCTATAGCGGTTCGCTGATGCGGATGAGTTTCGATGAAGCCGACCACGAAAAATCATTCACCGTTGTCGACATAGACGGCAACGGCCTCGTCAGCACGGAAAGCGTCACACTCACGCCGAAGCGTCAGGTCGTCAGCCGGCGAGGCCACCTTGCCGATCTGTTGAGATCGCCGCCTTCGGAAGATTTTATCGGCATCGAGCTGCTCGATGAGGGTGCGATACTCGACGCGCATGGCCGGCTCCGTGAGGTTTTCCCCAATTTGTGCGAAGTCACGCGTCCTCACTACCGCGCCCTGATCGGCCAGTCGAAGGCCGATCCCGCCAGATCGGAGCGCAGCACCGGCGAACTCTTTGCCGATTTCTTCGAGACCATGACCGGCGATGCCATCGGTCAGGAAGAACGCTCTGCCTTCGAGCAAGCATACCATGATTTTTCGACAGCCGAACGGGAGGCCGGCGGTTGAGGTTGCTGCGGCTGGAGCTCGAGGGGTTCGGTGTCTATGACGAGCCGCTCAAGCTCGACTTCGCGAAGCTGCCGCTCAATTGCTTGTTTCTGGTCCACGGGCCGACCGGCGGCGGCAAGTCGATGCTGCTGGATGGGATATGTTTTGCGCTGTTCGACGAGGCCGCCACCCGGGAACGCTCGGGTGCCGCGCTCAGAAGCGATCACGCCAAGCCTGAGCGTGCCACGCGGGTCGTCCTCGAGTTCGCTCTCCGTGGCAAGGTCTACCGTCTGCAGCGCTCGCCTGCCTATGAGCGGCCGGCGCAGCGTGGCGGGGGGTTGGTGGCGCAGCCGGCGCGGGTCGAGTTTCATCGACTTGCCGGTGAGGAGAGCGGCGCCGATGCAGTCGAGCTTCTGGGCAATCGCAAGAAGGAGGTCGACCAGCGCATAATCGATACGCTCGGGATCGATGGCGAGCAGTTCCGCCAGCTCGTCGTTATCCCGCAAGGACGGTTTCGGGAGATCCTGACGGCCGGCTCGCGCGATCGGGAACAAATGATGGCGAGCCTGTTCCAAACCGAGCGCCTGGCGCGTCTCCAATCCTTCATGAAGTCACGGGCCAACGAGCTTCAAGCGACGATCCGCGCCGGACGCGAGAGGCGAGAAGCGGTGCTGCAGGGGCTCGGCGTACAAAGCGAGCACGAATTGGTCCCGGCCATCGAGCAGGCGGCTCATGAGCTGGAGCGCGTCGCCCAATCCGTGGCCGCCGCAACGACGGCCGCCCTCCAGGCGCGTCAAGCGCTCGAGCGGACCAAAGATCGCAATCAGAAATTGGCACGGCTCGAACAAACGAGATCAGCAGTCGCTGCACGGGAAATCGAGGCGCCGATGCAGCGTGACCGGCTTGAGGCGCTGCAACAGGCGCGAAAGCTTCAATCGCTCGAGCCGCTGTTCGCACGCGTCACAGAAGCAGGAGCGTTTCTCGAAAGGCAGGATCGAGAGCTCGCCGACCTCGCCAGGAAGCTTGTGCTCGCGCGCGATCGGATCGCCGACGCCGACCGTTCGCGGGAAAAGCTTACCGGCGAGGCGCTGGCTCTCCTGCGACAGATCGAAGATCGATCGAAGGGCGACAGCAAGGCTGTCGAAACGGCCGGAGAGAACCTGCGACAGGCGGAATTGCTCTGGCGGGCTGGACGCGCCGGTCATCTGGCGCGTCAGCTTAAGCCGGGTGAACCATGCCCGGTCTGTGGATCGAGCGAGCATCCGGTGCCAGCACCGGTCGATGATTCGACACCGGACGATGCGGCGATCGAGCGCCTGCGGCATCTCCTCGATGAGGCCAGGGCCAGGTTCCGCGCCGCCGAGCGCGGCATCGACCGGTTCCGCGAAGCGCTGCAAACCCTTGCAGTCGATTTCGACGCTGAGCTTCTGTCCGCACCGGCACTTACACCGGAAAGAATGATCCAGGCGCTCCGGCAGCAGGCGACCGATGCCGAGACATTGCGCAACAACGAAGCCAAGCTGGCTCAAGCGCACAGCCTCACCCAGCAGCAGGTCGAGGCCGCCGTGAAATCCGTCAAACAGTCTCGCAACGCGCTAACCGATGCCGTCACCGCTGCCGGCTTTGCGACCATCGACGAAGCACAGAAGCTCAGGCTTGACGCAACGGCCATGGCGAAACTCGAAGCCGTGATCGAGGCCTTCGGCCGCCGTGAGATCGAAGCGCAGACGCGGCTCGCTACCGCCCTGGAGGAAGCGCCCGAAGGCGAGATGATCGATCCGGTGCCGTTCGAGGTCAGTGCCAAACAGACCGAGGCCGCTCGCGATACCGCCCTGCGCGAGGAGGAAGCGGCCAGGATCAGGCATCGACGCCTGCTCGAAGGACGTGAGGCGCTGGCGCTGCTGGCACGGCAGATCGACGAACTCGACGCGCGCTATGCCGTCGAGGGCCGGATCGCGGCGCTTGCCAATGGCGAAGGTGGGACCGAGCGGATCACTTTTCAGCGATTCGTCCTCGCCACCCTGCTCGACGAGGCGCTCGATGCGGCAAGCCAGCGCCTCAGGCTGATGAGCCGCAATCGCTATATTCTGCGGCGGGCGCTGGCGAGTGCCGATCGCCGCCAGGTCGCTGGCCTCGATCTCGAGGTGGACGATGCCTATACGGGCCGCTCGCGTCCGGTCGGCACCCTCTCTGGCGGTGAGAGTTTTCTCGCCTCGCTGGCGCTGGCGCTCGGCATGGCCGATGTGATCGCCCGGCATGCAGGCGGCATTCGCCTGGAAACCATGTTCATCGACGAGGGCTTCGGTTCGCTCGATCCGGAAGCCCTCGATCTCGCCATGCGCACCCTGATCGACCTGCGACGTGAAGGCCGGACCATCGGCATTGTCAGCCATGTTCCGGAACTCCGCGAACGAATCGATTACCGGCTCGAAGTCAAGGCGACCGCGCGCGGCAGCCACGCGGCCTTCGTCCTGCCCTGAGCCTTGGAGATTGACGTCGACGCCGCCGATCCATAGGCGCGTTGGAGACAAGGCCCCGAAGGAATTGCCGATGGTCCAAACCAAAAATCCGCGCCAACTGAAGGTCGGTGTCGGTCAGATCGGGGCCGCCACCTTCGATCTCCATGCCAATCTCGGCAAGCATATCGAGATTATCCGCGAAGCCCGCGATCAGGGCGTGGAGCTTCTGCTGTTTCCGGAATTGTCGCTCACCGGCTACATGATCGGACCAGCCGTCATCGATCTGGCGATGCCCCGGAACGATCCCTTTTTGCTGCAGCTCGCGACCCACGCCGAAGGCATGACCGCTATCGTCGGCTTTGTCGAAGAAGCACCCGCGGCCCAATTCCACAATTCCGCCGTGGCGCTGCGCGATGGCGCCGTCATCTTCGTCCACCGCAAGCTCAATCTCGCGACCTACGGCAATCTCGAGGAAGGCAAATATTTCGCCGAAGGCCGCTATATCGATGTGTTCCAGCATCATCCGCCATGGACCGCCGGGATCCTGATTTGCGCCGATTTATGGAATCCAGGGCTGGTTCACCTTGCAGCGCTGCATGGCTGCACCATGCTGCTGGCACCCGTGGCCTCCTCGCTTGAGGCCGTGTTGGGCGATTTTTCGAACCCCAAAGGCTGGGAGCTTACACTTTCCTTCTATGCGATGATGTACAGTATGCCCGTGATCATGGCCAACCATTGCGGTCTCGTCAACGGACTCAACTTCTACGGTCAGAGCCGGATCGTCGACCCGCATGGCAATACGCTGGCGGTGGCCGGGAACGAGGAATGCCTGATCAGCGCCGATCTCGACTACGAAATTGTCCGCCGGACACGCTTTCAACTGCCGACCGTGCGCGATTCAAATCTTGATCTGATCCATCGCGAAATTGAACGCATGGCAAACCGCATCGGTATACGATGGTCGGTGCTAGAAAAGCGATGAGCAAACTGCCGGAGGATTACGCCCATGACCAAGATAACAAGACGTCAGGCAATGGTTGCCGCAACCGCCACAGCCGCAATTCTGCCGCTTGCCGGAACAGTCAATAAAGTTTCCGCCGCATTGCCGCAGGCGAAGAACCAAATGCCGGGCGTACACCGCATTCGGGTCGGCGGAACAACCGTTACCGCAATCCTGGATGGCTATTTCGATCTCGACGCCTCGGTTATGCCCGCTGCCCCTCTCGATCAGCTCGAAGAGATCCAGCGGCGGGCGTTTCTTCCCGTCGGTCCGACCTTCAGAACCGCAATAAGCGCTTTTGTCGTGAACACCGACGACGAACTGGTGTTGATCGATACCGGATTGAACAACCTGACGGCATTCGGCCCCAATGTCGGCATGCTCCTGGGAAATCTTGCCGCGGCCGGGATCGATCCAGGTCAGATCGACCGCGTCATCCTCACTCATATGCATCCCGATCACATCGCCGGCCTCGCCGATGCCGATGGCAATGCGGTCTTCGAAGCGGCACCGCTCCATGTGCATGAGGCCGATTGGAACTTCTGGACCAGCGAAGAGATCAGGAGCCAGGCACCGGAGGAGGCCCGCGCGTTTTTCGACATCGCGGTGCAGGCGTCCGCGCCCTACAAGAACCGGCTGGAGCTTTTCAAGGGCCCGGCTGCCGATCTCGGCGGCGGCATCGAGGCCGTTCACCTTCCCGGCCACACGCCCGGACATATCGGACTATTGATCGGCTCCGGCAACGACCAGCTGATGATCATTACGGATGTGGTGCATGCTGTGCCAATGCAGTTTGCGCATCCGGAATGGGCCATCGCCTTCGATACGGACCAGGACCTGGCGATCGCGACCCGTCGCAACGTCTTCGATCAACTCGTGACGGATCGGATGTTGTTTACCGGCATGCACATGCCGTTCCCGGGCTTCGGCCATGTCGATCGCAGCGGCGATGGCTACGCCTTTGTGCCGGCGCCCTGGCAATATGAGCTCTAATGTGCGGCGACCAAATCGTGAGCGACGAGGGTGGTGCGGATGATTTTACGGAGCTCGGTAGCGGCGAACCCTGCCTTGGCCCAGACCTGAAGCCCCATATAGCCGGAGGCTAGGGCGCCCGCCGCTTCGCGCCGTCGTTGGCTGGTCCAATCGCGGACGGCGTTGCTTTGATCGAGCGCCGTCTCGATCGCACTCTCGAGCCGTGCCAGCATCGCCCTGACCTTGGTCCCGATCTCATGATCGACCGGCGCCATTTCGACAGCGGCGTTGCAGAGAAAACAGCCACGCCGGTCGCCCCGCTGCGCCACGGCGTCCGCTGCAGTATTCAGCATGCACTCGATGCGTTTGACGCCATCATCGGTAACGGACGCACGCAACATCGTAACCCCGGCCTCCAGGACCGAGCGGTCATATCGGTCGAGAGTCGCCAGATAAATGCTGCGCTTGTCGTCAAAGGCCTTGTAGAGACTGCCGCGCGCAATCTGCATGGCGTCGAGCAGATCATTGAGCGACGCGCCGGCATAGCCTTTCAGCCAGAATACATTCATCGCGGCATCCAGGGCCGCGCCAGTATCGAATTCCCGTGGCCTGGCCATGTAGATTCTCCTTTCAAGGCTCTAACTACTATTTGGAACCAATTGATCAATAATTCACGTTAGTGTAAAACCAATTTTATTGAACGATGAGTTCCGAAATCTTAACTGATGCGCTGTCAACCGATGCGGGCATTTCGCCCGCCCGGACTTAAGGAGAGGCTGGATGCCTCGTATTACTTCGTTCGATCCGGCTTCGGCCCAAGGCTTCTTGAAACCAGCACACACAGTTCCAAAACCAGAGGAAACACCGATGAAAGCTCTTTTCCGCCCGGCGGCCATCGCCTTTGCCCTGATCTCCGTCGTGGCCATTCGGGCCGATGCCCAGACGCTTTCCGGCAGCTTCGAAGGACGCAGCAATCATGAGGCTCGCGGCACCGTGACGATCGAACCGATCGGCGACGGCTATCGGGTCGTCCTGAGCGACGACTTCTTTCTCGATGGCGCGCCCGATCCCAAGCTCGCCTTCGGCCAGGACGGCATTGCGGAGGATACGATCTTCGCGCCGCTTGAAGCCAACACGGGTACCCAGACCTACGCCCTGCCCGCCGCTATCGACCCGACGCAGTACAATGAATTCTATGTCTGGTGCGAGCAGTTCAGCGTCCCGCTCGGACTTGCCAGCCTCGACTAGCAGGCCTGACGCTCGAGACTACGAGGCCTCGCGCGAAACCGGTGCGGGGTCTCGTTGCGTTTGGGCCTGGGGCCAGAGTACCAGTGCGAGCGCTGCGAGAACCATCAGGAGTGCCGAGACGTCCGCCACGTTGATGGGCTCGCCGACGAGGATGGCCGAACTCACGACGCCGACGATGGGCACACCAAGAATCGAGATCGCGGCGA
>JBGSYN010000152.1:0-38410 GCA_041750975.1 Geminicoccaceae bacterium
CGCCTGCCGCAGCCGGCCTCGACGCCCTGGCCGACGAGTTGATGGCGCAGCTCCAGGGCATCGCCGAGCCCAGCCCCGAGCACATCGGCAAGGCCATCGCCGCCCTCGCCAAGGCAGCATAACCGGGCCACGCCGGCAAGGGCGTGACGCCCAACCCAAACTCACCCCGGGAGCATGAGGGTGGTGGGACCACCCTCATCATCATACTTCAATCCCGCAAGTCGCACTAAGCAGCCAGTGACGTCGGCTCCAGCCCGATCCGTGCGAGGGCTTCGGGCGGGCAGTCATTGGCCAGCATCAGATCGCGCATGAGAGAAGCGAGGCGGCCTTCGATCTCGGGGTCGGTAACCGGCGTCACTTGCCCTGGATCGGCCTCGAGATCGAACAGCACTGTATCGGTCTGGAGCAGGCTGCCGGGGCCGTAATTGTTGAACATCGGCGAGCGGTCGATTACCGGCACCCGCAACAGCGGCACCTCCTTGGTAAAGCTGAAGGGGTCCGCAAGCCTGGCGGTCTTCAGCTCTTCCGGCGTGAACAGCGATTTCAGATGCGCCGGCATGACCGTGTATTGGTAGATTTCCTGCGTCTCAAGATCGGGCGGATAACGGAAATAGGTACAGCGTCCGTCGGTCAGGTTCACGGCACCCCCGAAATAGCCGAAGATCGCCGCCTCGCGAGAGCCCTGGTTGCGTTCGATTGCCGGCAGCACCGAGCGGCCCTGCATCTCGGCGGGCGCAGCGACGCCGAAAAGATCGAGGAAAGTCGGCGCCAGGTCGATGGTTTGTGTCAGCGCATCCCGCCGCGTGCCGGCCTGATCGGCATGATGCGGGTGGGCCACGAAGAACGGGATATGAGCCACTTCCTCATACATGTTCATCCGGTTCTTCGCCCAGAAATCATGCTCCCCCAGGAGAAAGCCGTGATCGGTGGTCACGACCAGCGCCGTGTCATGCCAAAGTTCATGCGCGTCAAAGTAATCGAGCAGCCGGCCAAGGAGATCATCGCACAAGGCCACGACCGCATAATAATTCGCCCGCAGCTCTTCGCACTCGTCTAGCATCTCGTCGATGCGGCCATAGCGCGGCCAATCCCGGATCGGCCCCTGCCAGTCCGTCTTGAACTGATCCCGAAACCGCTCGGGCGCGAAGAATGGCTCGTGCGGATCGAAGGTCTCGATCTGCAGCAGCCAATTGTCGGTCGCGCGATTGACATCGAGGAATTCGAAGCCCTTGTTGAAGCAGCTAACGGAAGGAAAATCATCCTCCTCCTTGATTGACTCGCGATTGACGATGTGCTGATAATAAAGCTCGCGACGTCCCTCGCTGACCTGGCGCGGGTGATAGAGTTCCCGCAGCCTCTCCCAGTGAGGCTGGACCATCGCCTTCCACGGGTCCCGCTCCTGTCCACGGATGAACTCATAGGAATCGTAACGATTGTGATAGGTCGCCCCGCCGTCTTCCCAATAATGATAATGGTCCGTCACCAGATGGCTGTAGATGCCTTCCTCGAACAGCAGTTCCGGAAACGAATTGTCATAAGGTTCGAGTGGCCCCCAGCTCCGGTGCAGAAAGCTCAACCGCCCGGTCTGCATGTCGCGCCGCGCCGGCATACAGGGCATCGAGCCGACATAGTGCCGATCGAACGTCACCGCCTTTTCGGCCAGCCTCGTAAAATTCGGTGTCGGGATCTTGCCGCCGTAACATTCGAGCGTGTGGCGGTTGAGCGAATCGAACAACACAAAGACACATTTCATGACAAGCTCCCTGACCCTTTCATGACAAGCTCCCTGACCCTTTTGAACCGAACTCATCCCGCCAACCCGATCCTATCGCCAACATCTCGGGCCGTCGAGCCGCAAGAGGAAGGCGAGGGGGAATTCCGAATTCCCCCTCAACCCCCCACGATCAGGAAGTCCAAGGATTCCGCACCGAACATGTCCGGGAGTTTGAGGGGATAGTATCCCCTCAAGAAAACCTTCTTTGCTTACTTCAACGCCCCCGCCGTGAGGCCGCGCACGATGTAGCGCTGGGCCACCAGCAGGAGGATCAGGGCCGGGATGATCGAGAGTGTCGCCGAGGCCGCCATCTCGGTGTATTTGATCTCGAAGTCCTGGGCATATTTGGCGATCGCCACCGGCACCGTCGCCGTCTGTTTCAGGCTCAGATTAAGCGCTACCGGGAACTCGTTCCAGGAGAAGATGAAGACCAGCACGGCCGTTGCGGCAAGGCCGGGCATGACCAGAGGCACGATCACCTGCCTGAGCAGAGCCGGCGTGGTGGCGCCGTCGATCCGGGCCGCTTCCTCGAGCTCGACCGGCACTTCGCGCACGAACACACCCATCAGCCAGAGCGCCATCGGCAGGTTGAGCGTCGCATGGGCCAGGATCAATGCCGTGAAAGTGTTGTCGAGCCCGACATTGCGAAACATCGCGAACCAGGCGCCGGCAAGGGCGATGGGCGGGATCAGGTGGAATATGAGCGCCCAGCCGAGCAGCGAATGCACGACCCAGCGGGGCCAGCGCATCCGGTGCATGGAATAAGCACCGAGCGTCGCCACCGTCAGGCACAAGGCCGTGCTTAAGGAGCCCACGATCAAGGAATTGCGGAAATTCAAGAGATATTCGGAGGTTTTGCTGAACAGCACTTCCTCGAAATTGAACAGCTCCGGGTCGAACCAGAACTGGCCCATCAGAAGCGAGATCTGCGTCCTGAAGCCGGCGCCGACGATCCAGATCACGGGGCCGATGACAATGACGACGGCGCCGATCAACAACAGATGGACCCACCAGGTCCGAACGCCCACTGTACCCGTCATGCGCCCGCCTTCCGTCGCTTTCGGGCCGAAAGTGTCAGCACCAGCAGCATCAGCACGATGAAGATCGTGACGACCGAGAGGGCCGAGCCGAAGCCGATCCGGTCCTCGGTGAAGAAGCGCTGATAGATCGTGAAGCTGACGACTTCGGTCGCCGTTCCCGGCCCGCCGCTGGTCAAGAGGAACACTTCGTCGAACACCTTGAAGGCGACGATCATCCTGAAAACGAACGTGACGAGGATGGCCGGCCACATCATCGGCAGGGTGATCCGAAACAGCTCCTGCCAGAAGCTGGCGCCGTCGATCTTCGCAGCCTCGTAAACGTCCTGCGGCAACCCTTCGATGCTGGCCAGAAGCAGGAGAAAGCAGAACGGAGTCCAGTGCCAGATATCGACGATGATGACCGACAAGAGGGCGGTCTCGTACTGGCCGAGCCAGTCCTGCGCCGGGATGCTGACGATCCCGATGAGCTGGTTGATGATGCCGAAATCGAAATTGTACATCAACTTCCAGATGGCGCCGATGACGATGCCGGGGATCAGGATCGGCAGGATGAAGACCGCCCGATAGAATGTCCGACCGCGGGTGATGCGCGAGCAGAAAAGGGCGAGGCCGAAGCCCAGCACCATCTCGGCACTGGTCGCCGCCACGACGAAAATCAGGGTGTTCCGGATGCCGGCGAGAAAGAGATTGTCGCCCCAGATATCGCGGTAGTTCTGCAGGCCCACCGGCGTGAGCACCATGCTGCCTTGGGCCCAGCCGACATTGAAAAAGCTCATATAGAGCATGTTGGCGAGCGGCAGGATTGTCAGCAGCGCAAAGACGATGACGGTCGGCGATAGCGTCAACCAGCGCCAGCTGGCCTCGTCCTGCAGGTTTGCGGAGGCCGGACCTGTCTTAACGCCGGCCGCCGGCTCGTCAATCCCCCGGATTTCAGAGGTCGCCACGAGCCAGCTCCGGATGCTGCGTCAAGCGGTTCCTCGCGCCCTATTCCGCCAAGGGCTCGAGCATGCCGGTCCGATAGCCATAGCGCTGCATAACCTCGTGGATCTGCTCGGCCATGGTGTTGAGCGCCACCGCGGTCGAGGTCTCGCCCGCAATCGCCCGGTTGAGCTCGAGCTCGAGAATGGCGATGACCTCGGCCGCTTCGGGGAAGGTGTAGATGTTCACGGCCAGCGGCAGCCCCTTTTTCATGGGTGCCATCCAGCGGAACTCGCGCTCGTTCGAGATCTCGCTGTCATAGGCCGCCAGACTTACGGGCACGCCGCCGCATTCAGCGAACTTGATCTGGGACTCGGGCGTCTGATACCATTTGAAAAACTCGACCGCCGCCTGCTTCCGTTCCTCCGGCACATTGTGCGAAATGCCGCCGAGCCAGTGACCGAAGGCCGGTGCCGAAGGATAGCCGGGCGCGTGGGGCGGCACCGTCAGATTGACTTTATCGACGACGATCGACTTGTTGGGATCGTCCATCTGTGGCCAGGCCGCGATCACGGTCATGATGTGCCCCGCTTTGCCCGTGACCATGGCCTGGATAACCTCGGCCTGATCCAGGCTCGCGGTATTGGGATGCCCGGCCTCGGCCGCGAGCTGGATGTAGTAGTCGAGCGCCTGCTTGCCTTTGGGGCTGTTCAGAGTGACCGTGAAGTCGCCGCTGTTCTGATCAGCGAAAATCTTGCCGCCGTGCCCGTAAAGATAGGGATAGAAGTCGTAGGCTACCGTATGCGGTCCGCGGGCGCCGCGCTGGACGATGCCATAGCGTTCGGGCGGGTTGTGCAGCGCCTGCGCGTTGTTCAACAAATCCTCGAAGGTCTCCGGGACTTCGAGCCCATACTCCTCGTAGAGATCCTCCCGATACATCAAGAGCGGAATGAGCGGGGCGATCGGCATCGACATCAGTTTGCCGCTCTCGGGATCCGACGAGCCCGTCGCCGCATCGAAATAAACGGTGTCGTCATTGCTATCGACTGCGGGATCGAGCTCGAAGCTGGGATCGATATCAGTGATCGGCGTCACGAAGCCGCCGTGATACATCTCCGAATACCAGCCCGAATTCATGATCAGGATGTCGTAAAGCCCGTCTGCGGCGCGCACCGAATTGCGCTGCTTCTCGAGCGAGCCTGCGAACGGATTGACGTCGAGCTCGACCACATTGCCGGTCTCGTCCTCATAGGTCTCGACAATGCAGCGAAAGCCCTCGAACCAGGGCGATTGATTGATGACAATGGTGATCGGCGCCACCTCCTGCGCCTGCAACCGACCCGGCAGAGATGCAGCACTGACCAGCATCGATGTGCCGAGCAACAGGCTCAAAACGCGCGGACTGCTGTTGCCGAAGCGGGAAATTCTCATGTCTTGTGCTCCCTTCAACGATGATTCGCTGTTGGGCCGCAAAGTTGCAGCTTTCACCCATCCAGACAATGAGTAATTACCGATACGGCGAGGGCTCAAAACGAAGGCAGGGCAGGGGGAAATCCGATTTCCCCCCTGAAACCCCCGCGATGGGTTCGGGGCGGGAGCCGACTACTTTAAAGTTCAGACTAAGTGAATATACTTGCCGGATGAAACAGCCGGTTTGATCGCGCATGATTACTGTCGGCGCCTTCGAACCCAAGAAACGCTTTGGGTTTATTTCGGTGCGAGTCGGGCATGGTGAAGCGTCGTCCTGGGATCGGCGCGAACCATCGCGACTTCCACCGGCCGGCAACCAGCCTCCGATTCTCCAGATGGCGCAACCGCTTCAACGGGTCTTAGACATCCAACCAACCAGCCCGACGGCCCATCCAATCCGTCCATCCCCCGCACTCTTTTCAGCGCTAATTCCCACCATCCGGTAGGCTTCTTGAGATCTCCAGGTGATGATCGGAACGAACCTGGCGGCTCCAGTTCGGTCTCTATCGGCAGGCGTCCCGTCACCGAACGTGATCTCTTCAATGTGCTCGACAAAGTTGTCATGGTCGAAACCGCCTTGCTTGGGCTCTCTTCGCAATAGGAACCCGGCTGAATGAGGCTCTTGGGCACGAAGCCCATATCTATGCCGCAGCAACCGACGTTTTCGACTTGCGCTATGTGTTCCGTGCAACGGTCCGCGCCGGCGACATCTGCGGCTATACCTATTTTCCGGACGATCCTGAGCGGCCGTCCGAGCCCCCATGATTCAACGCTTGCGGCATCCTATTCTTCCGGCCCACCCCCGGGCTGTCTTCTCCGCGAAAGATGCGTCGCCGTTGTGGGCGCCACGCGAGACTTCTTCTGATCGGTTAAACTTCATGCCGCGCCAATGACGTACGACATCGGTCGTGCAAGCCGGCTATCGCTTGACAGCAAGGCCGCCACGCCATTGAGTTGGTGGCAATCGATATGTCTTCGCCGCGATCCGTCCTCAGACCGGAAGAGCGCAATTTCTTCGTCGGTTTGCGAACCCAACCCTTCCGGCACATCGTCTAATTCGCGATAAGCCAGGAGGCCACCGTCGGAAAAGATGCGAACGCCGTGAAATTCGAGCTTGATCCGGCGGTCAAAGGTCGGCCTCAAAGTAGGGTCTTTACCTTCGCCCTTCGCGTCCGCCATTCCAGGCTCGCTCCGTCGCCTCCACCGTACTAAATGGTCTGGCGAAATCGGCTGCGATCGTCAGCAGAATGCCGTTTAACTTGCGGATTGTTGGTTTCGATGTCCTTAAAAAGCTTGGCATGGTCGAAGCGAGCTTGCTGAAAAAGCTTCTGGACTATGCTCCCGCGTCTGACGTGTCGGAGCCGGGCCACGAGCTCGGCGCAGCGGTGCAGGCTGACGAGATCTCCGGCTACTGTTAGCACCGACGTAAAACTGACCTAGGTGTTTAGTCCCGGCATGTGGTGGACGGGATTGGAATGGAATCGTTTTGGTTCTTCGGTCCAGCAATTGGTGATGAATTCGAAAGGCGTGAGCCCCTTCAGGGTCTTCAGGCGCCTGGCATGGTTGTAGGCGTCGAGAAAGATCTGCAGGTGCAGTCGGAGGCGATCGTGGCTGTCATAGGGGTACCTCTTGACGGTCGCCTCTTTGAGGGTGCGGTTCATGCGCTCGACCTGCCGTTAGTCCAAGGATGATTGGGCTTCGTCAGCCGGTGTTCGATCGCATGACGCTGGCAGGCCCACTCGAAGGGATGGCCGCGCAGTATCGCCGTGAAGCCTTTTCTGTTCTTCGGCAGATCAGCGAACTGGATGCCGTTATCGGTGAGCACGGTGTGGATCCTGTAGGGTACGGCCGCTGCCAGAGCGTCCAGAAACGCAACTGCAGTCTCCGTATTGGCTTTCTCCTCAAGTCTGACGAAGGCGAGGTTCGATCGATCGCCACGAACATGTGCAGTTTGCCGTCCTCGGTGCGCAACTCGGCGATGTCGAGATGAAAGAAGCCGATCGGGTAGCGTTTGAACGTCTTCTTCGGTTCGGCCTCGCTCTTGAGGTCAGGCAGCCGCGCGATGCCGTGGCGCAGGAACAGCCGGTGCAGGCTGGAGCGCGTCAGGTGCGGAATGCTGGCCTGCAGGGCATAAAGGCAGTCATCCAGCGGCAGCAGCGTGTGCTTGCGAAAGACAACGCACGCCGCTTCTTCCTCTGCCGACAGAACCGTCGACCGTGGCGCCTTCGGCCCGATCGGCTCGTCTTCGACCGATGCTCGCTTGCGCCATTTGCGGACGGTCTTCGGATTTACCCCATACCGTTCGGCGAGTGCCGCGATCGAAGCCTACGATCGCTGTATTGCAGCTCGGACCGCGTACGTCGTCGTGGCGCTGCCGTGCAGTATCTGGCCCATAGGTTGTCCCTCATGTGACAGCATATTCCTACACCATTACATGCCGGGACTAAACACCTAGATCGTTTGTGTAATTTTCATCAGCTGCCTTTCCCGCAGGTAAAAAATCGTTCGTGCAGTTTTGATTTGCGGGTTCAGGGGCCGGCTCCGAGACGGGGGTGAAATCGTTCGTGCAATCTTCGGCAGGCACGGAACCCCGACCGTTCCGATAAGCCGCGAGATTGGCGAGGGCGCGCTTGAGATCCATCGAGACCTGACCGCGATAACGTAGCATGGTCGCAAGCGAGGCGCGGTTCTCGGGCCGGCCGACCAGATTGCTGCCATGCACCCTGTCTGAACTCGTCGGCGGCATGTCGGACATGACGTCGGCCTCCATCCGGTCCGCCCGCACCTCCCGCCAGAACGCAATGACGATCGCCTCGACGAACTGACGCTCCATCGCACTCCTGGGCTTTAAATCTTTCTTGATCTCCTCGGCAAACGCCACGAACTCCTCGACCGTCTCCTCCGGCAGCAACCGAAACTTCTCGGCCCGAAACCCATGCTTCAGGGCATTCATCGCCGATCTGGCTTTGCCCTCGGGCGTGTTGGGGCCTCGTTTCCTGGGTGCAGGTTCGGCAATCTGATCACTATTCACGTCAACCAACTCCGAAAATCGCAACTCCGTCGATCATAGCACAACCAGCCGAGAATTCCTAGGACTATTATCCGATGTCAGTCGATGCAACGAGTGCTCGCTCTTTTGCCGCCAGGGGTTAATGATGAGACAGGCGACAATCATCACTAAGCAGCCACCTAAGACTTGAACGAGGATTTCACGTTTCGCATTTTCCAGGACACACCAACTTGACCATACCTCTCGGGGATCCGCATATAGAGGCCGATCATTTTGGACTTCCTTCTAACGTAACCCGATGCGCGCTGATCGAATCGGCACCGCTCCCGGACGTTCATCCTCCACGGATGAACCGCTATCGCCATAAGACAATCGCAGGAGCGCGAGGATGGCGTCCATCCTCGCTCTTTCTTTGCCTCGCTTGCTCTACTTGCCGACGCTACAGTGGGAGGGGGTGCGCTTTTTGGGGTATGCTCTGCGGTTGTGATGTTCTGAGGCACGCCCACGAATGGCGGACGCCGCGCCATCGGCTTGGTGTGGACGGCTGATCTCACCGGGTAAATTTTGCTCGGGAACTGCGTTTCGGGCCTGCAAGGGCGAGGAGGATTGCGCCGGTTACGATCAGGGCCGCTCCGGCCATCGCGGATCCGGCGGGTCGGGTGGCAAAAAACAGGAAATCGTAAACGGCCGCGAATATGAGGGCGGTGTAGAAGGCTGGAATGACGCTACTGGCCTGGCCTCGTTTCATCGATTGGATGAAGAGGGCTTGCGCTGTCACCATGATGGAGCCGAGGGTCGCTAGGAGCAGCCATTGTGTCGTTGTTGGCCAGGTCCAGAATGCCGCGGCGACCGACAAGGATACCACAGCGCCGATCGAATTGTTGATCAGGAGGATTCGAAGCGGCGGTTCGCTGCCACTCAGGCGTTTGATGAAGATCGCTTCAAGCCCCAACAGCCCGGCCGCCGCCAGGGCCAGCAGGCTCGCCGGCCTGAACGCTTCGCTCCCCGGCTGCAGCAAGATGGCGGCACCGGCAACGGACACCAGGGCCGCTAGCCATTTTTTCGCGCCGGCGGATTCGCCCAGCATGATCAAGGCAAGGATCATCGTGACCAGGGGGCTCAAAAAGCTGATGGCCGTCGCCTCGGCTAGCGGCATTCGGGCGGCGGCGGCGAACATGCAGGTCACACCCATCCAGCCGCAAAGCGATCGCAGCAGATGCCAGCGCCAGCGGGTACCCGCCAGGGGCGGACGGAGGCTTGGCCGGAGCGCTAACAAAACACCCAGCGTCGACAAGGCAAAGCAGAATCGCCCAGCACTGACTTGCAAGGGATGCAGACCGGTCATGCCGTCTCCTCCCAACCCGAGAATCTTGGCAATGAGGGTCGTCGCCGCGACCAACGCACTTGCGCCCGCCATGGCAATAATGGCCCGCGGCAGGTCTTGTCGGGATTCCAGTACGAGGCTTGGCCCTTGGACCCTCATGGCTGCTGAGCTTCGAGTGCCTTGCGGAAAATGATCTTGTCGTCGCCAGCTCTGTAGAAATCGCGAATCCGCGCTTCCTCGTCATAGCCGTTCCGGCGGTAGAACCGTCGAGCCCGCTCGAATGTCTCCAGCCCGGATGTTTCCACCAGAAGCAAACGCTGACCGCGCGTCGCGAGTGCTTGTTCGACGTGAGTGAGAAGTGCCGCACCTCGCCCGCGGCCCTGCCGCTCCGGCCGGACACCGATGAAGTAGAGATTCCAGGTGCCCTCGGTCATCATCTCGGGCGCGTAGTAGGCGGCTCCCTGAATGCCGTCATCCTCGTCGACGATCCAGCAATGGTCGTCGAGGTTGCCGTCGAAATATTCCGACAACATGCCCTCGAACTCAACGAGCTCTTGCGCTCGGAACAAACCGGTCGCCTGGGCCAAACCCATCAACGCGGTCTTGTCATCGGCTGCGGCGGGGCGGATCATCGAGCACCTCCCAAGTCATTCATCCCGTTGTTCCTCCCGATCAGCACCGGCTAGGTTGTCAGGGTCAAGCCTCAGTGCTCTTAGACCCGCGGGGGTTTCGAAAGGGGGATTTCGCCAAATCCCCCTTCGCCTGTTTCGCTAGAAAATCCCCGCAACGCTGCGGTTGAGGCCGTCGACGAGGCTGGGGGAGGCGTCGGGCCAGTCGCGATTTGCTGTTCGGCGGTGCTGACGATCCGTGTGCGGTAGCGTTTCATGTCGGTGGTCGAATTGGACGTCAGGGTGACCGTGCCGGAAGTGCCCTTGTCAGTCCGGCGGTGCCCGTTCATAGAAATCTTCGGGGAGCAATAGCTTCCATAATCGGCGGAGAGCTGAACTCGTGGACATTAGTCGGACCAGCGATGCCTGGTGGAAGAACGCGGTTTTCTACTGTCTCGACGTCGAGACTTTCCAGGATGGCAACGGCGACGGCATCGGCGACTTTCCCGGCCTCTCGAGCCGGCTCGACTATCTGGCGGGGCTCGGTGTCACCTGCCTGTGGCTCATGCCGTTCTACCCAAGCCCGAACCGTGACGACGGGTACGACATCACCGACTATTACGCGATCGACAGGCGGCTCGGCAGTCTCGGCGATTTCGTCGAGTTCGTGCGCACCGCCCGCGACCGCGGCCTGCGGGTGATCGCCGATCTGGTTGTGAACCATACCTCAAGGGAGCATCCCTGGTTCCAGGCGTCGCGCTCCGATCGTGCCTCGCCATTTCGAGATTGGTACGTCTGGCACGACGAGATCCCGGAAGATGGCCCCGAAGGGCTGGTCTTTCCGGATAAGGAAACCAGCAATTGGGAATGGGACGAGGTGTCAGGTCAGTACTATCTGCACCGTTTCTACAAGCACCAGCCCGATCTCAACATTGCCAATCCGGTGGTGCGCGAGGAAATTCGCAAGATCGTCGGCTTTTGGCTCGAGCTAGGCCTCTCCGGCTTTCGGGTCGACGCGGTGCCGTTTCTGCTCGAGACCGGCGGCATCGCCGCACCGATGCAGATCGCACCGCATGACTGGCTGCGCGATCTTCGCGCTTTTCTCGGGCGGCGGCGGGGCGATGCCGTGCTCTTGGGCGAGGTCAACCTGCCCTATCAGGGCGTTCGCGAATTCTACGGCGATGAAAGCGGCGACGAGCTGCATATGTGCCTGAACTTCAATCTGAACCAGGCGATGGCGCTGGCCCTGGTGCGCGCCGACGCCGGCACGCTGATCCACAACATGCGCGCCATGCCGACACTGCCGGCGAATGATGCCTGGGCGAATTTCGTGCGCAACCACGATGAATGGTCGCTCGACAAGCTGACCGAGGCGGAACGGCAGGAAGTGTTCAGCGCATTCGGCCCGAAGCCGGAGATGCAATTGTTCGGGCGCGGCCTTCGCCGTCGTCTGCCGACGATGCTCGACGGCGATCAGGCCCGGATCCGGCTGACCTACAGCCTTGCTTTCTCGCTACCTGGCGCACCGGTCCTGTTCTACGGCGAGGAAATCGGTATGGCGGAAAATCTCGACATCCCGGGTCGAATGAGCGTGCGGTCGCCGATGCAGTGGTCGGACGGTCCCAATGCCGGCTTTTCCCGGGTGCCGGCAAGCCAGCTGCGCCGACCTGTCGTCAAATCCCGCAAATGGGGACCCGCCACGATCAATGTCGCCGATCAGGAGCGCGATCCAGGCTCCTTGATGCGGTGGATGGAGCGTCTGATCCGCCGCCGGCGGCGGGCCCCGGAAATCGCCTTCGGGGATTGGAGCGTCCTCGAGGTCGCCGAGGCGTCGATCCTGGCGTTGCGGTACGACTGGGGGGACCGCACCGCCCTTGTCGTCCATAATCTCGGCAAAGAGGATCTCACAACCTCATTCTCCCTGGAGCTCAAGGGCGAGATCGATGAGATGACGGATCTCTTCGGCGAGGGGACAACGTCACTGAGCAAGCAGGGCAAGCTCAGCCTCGAAATTGCCGGATATGGCTACCGTTGGCTGCGGATCGCCTGGCGCGTCACCTGAGGCCGGGTGGGCACTGACGGCATCATCGCTTTGGCCGCCGCACCTCCGGCTTGGGCCAGGCCCATCAGCGCGCAATGCCCACCGACCCGTGGGAGTTTCGAAAGGGGGATTTCGTTGGACCCCCTTCGCCCTTCCCACCGCTAGTCGCGGCAGAGGCGCCAAGGGCCGATGTCGAGGTGGAGGTGGTCGGCGTGGGCCGCATCGGCTTCGGGGGTCAGGACGAGATTGAAGTGGCGGCAGGCGGCGCGGGTGAAGGCGCGCAGGAACCGTTCCTCGCCGCCGCCGCCATCCCAATCGGCGAGGACGTCGATGGTTCGCCCGTCCCTGGTTTGAAAGCCGCCGATATCGAGAGCCTGGGCCGTGGCGTGAACGCTCATTTTGCCGCTGCCATTCATTCTCCGGCAGGAATAGGAGCCGAAATTGTCGATGGCGGCGATGTCGCTATTGAGCTCGTCGCGGGCGATTATCTGCATCTGGGGCTCGAATTCGACCCAGGCAGCCAACATCGGGCAGGAGGTGCGAAGCGCCGGCTCGAAGAGCACCTGGCCGGTCTGGCGGACCGCCAGCGGGACGGGGATTTCGCAATTGCGCCGGACCGGGGCGTCCCAGCGTACCGGTGTGACGCCTGCGGCCTGCACCCGGTTCAGGCATTCCGTCGCCGACATCTGAAAGCGGCCATCCGCCGGAACGGCCCGGCCGTCGCCGCCACAGGACAAGAGCCCTGCGCCCATGGCCGAGAAGACGATGACAAGGGCGACCCAACGGCGCCATTGCCGCCTCAACTAGGGGCTGCCTCAACCAGGGGCTGCCTTAGCTCTGATTTCGCGCCAAAAGGCGGTCGACCGCCTCGATCGATTCGGGGGCGTCCCATTCGGCAATGCCGAGGACCCTGCCGACTTCCCGGCCCTCCCGATCGACCAGGAGCGTCGCCGGCAGCCCCGGAATTTCGAGCTCCTGCATGATCGTGAAATCGGGAGCGCGCAACACGGTCAGATTATCGACCTCGACCTCGCTCATGAATGCCTCGAGCTTGTCCGCAGGCACGCTGCCGCGATCGACGCTGACGGCGAGGACCTTGACCGGCGCATCCTCGAAATGCGCCTGCAGCCGGCCCAGGGAGGGCATTTCGAGACGGCATGGCGCGCACCAGGTGGCCCAGAAATTGACGACCAGCACGTCGCCCCGAAACGCCTCCAGGCTTGTCGCATTGCCGTCGAGATCCAAAAGCTCCAATGTAGGAAGCGGTTCGGCTGTGGGTTCCTGAGCAGTGGCCGTCTGGGTGAGGGCGGCATGACCCAGGGTCAGGAACCAGACGACGAGAAGCGGACGAAGCAGGCGCATGAATTTTTCCGTTTGGCTTGGACAGGGGGCATCGAAAGGTTTGAGTGAGAGCAACGCGGTAGCAATGGCCAAGATGGCGAAAGATTTGTGGGGCGGGCATTTCGCGGAAGGCCCGGACCCGTTGATGGCGCAGATTAATGCGTCGATCGGCTTCGACAAGCGGCTCTACCATCACGATATCGCGGGGTCGCAGGCTCATGCCCGGATGCTCGCGGCCAAAGGCATCATCGCCGCCGAGGAGCGCGACGCCATCCTCCAGGGGCTGGAGCAGATCCGGCTCGAGATCGAGGGCGGCAGCTTCGCTTTCCGCACCGACCTCGAGGACATCCATTTCAATATCGAGGCCCGTCTGACCGAGCTTGTGGGCGAAGCCGGCCGCAAGCTCCATACCGGCCGCTCGCGCAACGACCAGGTCGCGACCGATTTCAAGCTCTGGGTGCGCGATGCGATCGACCGGGCTAATCCGGCATTGCAGAAGGTGCAGGCCATGCTGATCGACACCGCCCGCGCCCATGCGGCCACGGTGATGCCTGGTTTCACCCATCTCCAGGCGGCCCAGCCCGTGACTTTCGGCCATCATTTCCTGGCCTATGTCGAGATGTTCGGCCGTGACCGCTCGCGGTTTGCCGATGCGAGGCGGCGGCTGAACGAGTGCCCGCTCGGTGCTGCGGCCCTTGCCGGCACCAGCTTCGCCATCGACCGGGCGTCGACGGCGACTGCACTCGGCTTCGACGTGCCGGCCCGCAACTCGATCGATGCCGTCTCCGATCGCGACTTCGCCCTGGACTATCTCGCTGCCGCCGCCATTGCTGCCGTGCACATGTCGCGGCTCGGCGAGGAACTGGTGCTGTGGTCGACGCCTCAGTTCGGCTTTGTCAGGATGAGCGAGAGCTTTTCCTCGGGCAGCTCGATCATGCCGCAAAAGCGTAATCCCGATGCCGCCGAGCTGGTGCGCGGCAAGAGCGGGCGGGTGCTGGGCCATCTACAGGCCCTGCTGGTCGTCCTGAAGGGGCTACCGCTCGCTTATAGCAAGGACATGCAGGAGGACAAGGAAGGGGTCTTCGATGCGGCGGACACACTAGAGCTGTGCCTGGCGGCGACGGCCTCGATGCTCCAGAGCATGACGGTGTTCCCGGAGCGGATGCGGGCTGCGGCAGGCGTCGGCTTCACCACCGCGACCGATCTCGCCGACTGGCTGGTGCGGGTCCAGGCTGTCGCCTTCCGCGACGCCCATGCCATTGTCGGCCGGGCGGTACGGCTTGCGGAAGACCGGGGCTGCGGCCTCGAAGACCTGCCCATTGCCGATCTGCAGGCGATCGATGCGCGCATCGACGAGCGGGTTTATGACGTCTTGGGGGTGGACCGTTCCGTGGAAAGCCGCGACAGTCTTGGTGGCACGGCGCCGTTGCGCGTGCTCGATGCCGTTGAGGACGCCGCTGCGAGGTTTCTATGACCGTGGATACCAACGCCAAAAAACCGCGCCTGCCCGCGCGCCGCCGGATTATCTCAGTGATGGTTCTGGCCCTGGCTGTAGCCGCTTGCGGGCGGAGGAACGATCCCGTGCTGCCGGACCCGACAGAGGATTCCGATGACCTTGGCTGACGGGCTGTCGAGGTGAGCTTCGAGCGGTGCCTCGGTGTCCTTCATGCGGAGGACGTTTCGCTCGAGGCGATCGCCCGCGCTTGCGGCACGCCCGCTTATGTCTATTCGGCGGGTGCGATGCGCTCACGGCTTCGGGAATTTCAAGAGGCGTTCAAGGATCTCCCGGCGCTGTTCTGCTATGCGCTCAAGGCCAACGGCAATCTGGCGGTGGTCAGAACGCTCGCCAATGCCGGCGCCGGCGCCGATACGGTCTCCGCGGGCGAGATCCAGCGAGCCCTGGCAGCGGGCGTGCCGCCCAGGCGGATCGTTTTTGCCGGGGTCGCCAAGACCGATGAGGAGATGCGTTTCGCGCTGCGCCAGAACATCCTGCAATTCAACGTCGAATCCGTGCCGGAACTGTTGCGTCTTGGCGAACTGGCCCGTGACATGGAGGTCGAGGCTCCGTTCGCGCTCAGGATCAATCCCGATATCGCCGCCGGCACCCATGACAAGATCAGCACCGGCCGCGCTCATGACAAATTCGGCATTCCCTATCGGGATGCGGCTGAGATTTTTGCGTTAGGCCAGCGCACCCCGGGGCTCAAGCCGGAGGGCCTGCATCTTCATATCGGCTCGCAAATCTCGTCGCTCGAGCCCTTCGCCCAGGCCTACGCCAAGACCATCGGCTTGTTCACCGAACTGCGCCGGAACGGCGTGCCGCTCAAGCGCCTCGATCTCGGCGGCGGTTTCGGTGTGCGCACCCCGGACGAGGAGCCCCTGGCGGCCGGCCCGCTTGCCGATCTCGTCGCCGGATTGACCCTGGGCCTCGATTGCGAGCTTATTTTCGAGCCCGGGCGCGCGCTCGTTGCCGAGGCGGGTGTCCTTTTGACCTCGGTGCTCTATGTCAAAAAAACCGATCAGCGCAGCTTCTTGATGGTCGATGCCGGCATGAACTCCTTGATCCGCCCAGCGCTCTATGGCGCTCACCACGACATCGCGGCCGTCCGCGTAAAGGATTCCTCGCATTTTGGGCTCTATGACGTGGTCGGTCCGATTTGCGAAAGCAGCGACGTGTTCGGCCGCGACCGTTATCTACCAGCCCTGGATCGGGGCGATCTCGTAGTTTTGATGAGCGCCGGCGCTTATGGCGCCGTGATGGCCTCGGATTACAATTCGCGGGCGCGGCCGGCGGAGATTCTGGTCGACGGCGACCGGTTCGCCGTGGTGAAATCCCGCGTCGAGCCCACTGAACAATACGCCAATGAATCCATCCCCGATTGGCTCGGCGACGCAGCCGGGTAGCGAGTTCGCGATGACGCAGCAAGTCGAGAAGACACTATCCCGCAAGCTCGGCCAGGCGCGCCTGGCGCTCTTTATCGAGCAGTTCTGGCCGGCGGTGCTGCCGGTCTTGATGGTGCTGATCGGCTTTGCGGCCGTTTCCTTGTTCGGGCTCTGGCGGACGATGCCGGTCTGGCTGCATGGCTTGCTGCTGCTCGGTTTTGCCGCAGGCCTGGGGTACAGCCTTTATCGCGCCTGGCGGACGCTGCGGTTGCCGCGCCGGAACATGGCGCTGGCAAGGCTGGAGCGCGACAGCGGGATCCGGCATGAGGCGCTGAGAGCACTCGAGGACGAGCTGCCTCAATCGGTCGACGATCCCGAGACCAAAGCCTTCTGGCAGGCGCACCGCAGCCGGCTGCGCGAGAAATTGCTGCAACTGCGGGTGGCGCTGCCGTCATCCGACCTCGCATTGCGCGATCCCTGGGCACTCCGGGCGATCCCGGTATTGATTCTTGTGCTCGCGCTGGTCGAGGGTTGGGGCGATATTCGCAATCGGTTCGGCGATGCCCTTACGTTCGCCCGCTCACCCGCGGCGGCGGCAGAGCCGATTCTCGCCGAACTCTGGATCACGCCGCCGGACTACACGCGACGGGCACCCCTCGGGCCGGCGCAAACCGCGAATTCGCCGAAAATCGTCATTCCCGAAGGCAGCGAGGCGCTGCTCCAACTCCAGAATGTGCCGGTGGACGAGGACGGGCTGCAGGCGCGGGTGCTGTTCGGTTCGGACGCGATGCCGCTCGAAGCCCTGGGGCGAGGCAGTGCCCGATCCGACTTCCCGATGACGCGCAGTGGCGAGATCGTCTTCGCGCTGGGTGCCAAGGGGGATGGCGAGGTGATCGCGCGCTGGCCGGTCGAGGTCGTGCCGGACGGTGCGCCGAAGATCGCCTTTGCGGAAACTCCCGGTGCGACCCAGCGCGGTGTGCTGCGGATCGACTACGAGGCGAGCGACGACCACGGCCTGACCTCGGTCGTGCTCGAATTCAAGGGTCATCAGATTGCCGATACGACGGTCCATGAGCGCGGCCTCAGCGAGCCCGCGTCATTGCCGACGGAGTTGAAGAGCAGCAGCTTTCTCGACCTGACGGCCCATCGTCTGGCCGGGCTGCCGGTCCAGATGACGCTGAAGGCGCAGGACCGGCTCGATCAGGAAGGCAGGAGCGAGCCCCTTATCATCACCCTGCCGGAACGGGTCTTTACCCATCCCTTGGCAAAAGCCGTGATCCAGCAACGCAAGCGGCTCGTCACCGAGCCCGAGGAAACGCGATCGATCGCCGGCAGGCTTTCGATCCTCGGCGACAGCGAAGCCGCCCGACAACTGCCCGTGACGGTGCCTTTGTCGCTGCGGGTCGCATCCTCCCGACTGATCCTCGGTGACGGCCAGCCCGAGGCGATCGGCGACGTCATCGATATCCTCTGGGAGCTCGCCCTCTTCATCGAGGACGGGACGATGTCGATCGCCGAGCGCGAGCTGCGCGAATTGCAGCAGGCGTTGCAGGAGGCCATGGATCAGGGCGCCAGCGACGAGGAACTGGCGCAGCTCATGGACGAGATCGAGCGGGCGATGAACGAAATGCTGCAGGAGATGATGCGTCAGGCGATGCAGAATCCGCAGCAGATGAACCCGGAGATGATGCAGGAGATCGACCCCTCGCAAATGGTCACCCAGCGCGACCTTCAGGAAATGCTGGACAAGGCGCGCGAGCTGATGAAGCAGGGCATGATGGATGCGGCACGCGAAATGATGGCGCAGTTGCAGAATATGCTCGAAAACATGCAGATGGCGATGTCGCAGATGCAGCAGCAGCCACCGAGCCCGGCCGAGGAGGCGGTGTCGGATTTGCAACGCATGATCGAGATGCAGCAGGATCTGCTCGATCGCAGTTTCGACATGAACCGCCAAATGCAGGGTCAGCAGGGCCAACAAGGCCAGCAGAACCAGCAGCAGGGCCAGGGTCAGCAGGGCCAAGGCCAGGAAGGCATGGGTGAGCAGGGCCAAGGCCAACAGGGGCAGGGTCTGCAGTCGCAAATGGGCCGTGCCGCCATGGAACAGGATGCCCTGCGACGGGCCCTCGGCGAACTGATGCGGCGCATGGGCGAGGCCGGCATGGAACTACCGCGTTCGCTCGGCCAGGCGGAACTGCAGATGCGCGACGCACGGGGCGCCTTGGAGCAGGGTCAGCCGGACCCGGCGGCGGGTTCGCAAACCAGCGCCCTCGACCTGATGCGGCAGGGCGGTCAGGCGATGATGGAGCAACTCCGCGAGCAGCTGGCCAATCAGCCCGGCCGCCAGATGACGGGACAGCCGATGCCGTCGTCGCGCCAGGGCCGGGATCCACTCGGTCGCGCACAGCGCAATCAAGGCGGCTTCGATACCTACGGCACGCAGGTGCCCGACGAGAACGATCTGGGCCGGGCCCGGGATGTGCTCGAAGAGCTTTATCGACGGTCGGGCGATCTGTCCCGTCCGCCTTCCGAGCTCAACTATATCGATCGGCTGCTGGATCGTTTTTGAGCCCGGCCCGGCGGCAGGATCGACGCTCGCCAAATCAGGATACGCGCCCGTCCGGTTGCCAGGTCGACCTCATTATTCTGCACTATACGGGGATGCGCAGCGCTGCCGCGGCGTTGAGTCGGTTGACCGATCCAGAGGCCAAAGTCAGCGCTCATTATGTGGTGACCGAGCCGGGTGAGGTTTTGGAACTCGTGGCGCCGACCCATCGCGCATGGCATGCGGGCCTGAGTTGCTGGGAAGGCCGGGGCAATATCAACGACAATTCGATTGGAATCGAGCTCGTCAATCCGGGCCACGAATGGGGCTACCGCAGTTTTCCTGAAGCGCAGATGGAGGCCCTCGTCGACCTGCTCGAGGGATTGATCAAGACCCACGATATTCCCTCCTGGCGTGTCCTTGCCCATAGCGACGTGGCGCCGCGGCGCAAGGAGGATCCGGGCGAGCTCTTCGATTGGGCGATGCTGGCCGAGAACGGTATTGGTCTGTGGCCGACCTCCATTGCCACGGAAGCCGAATATGGCCCCGAAACGGCCGCATCGCAGCTCAGTGAAATCGGCTATTGTCTCGCTGAAGACTTCGCCAGTCCTGCTGAAGTCCTTCGAGCCTTCCAGCGGCATTTTCGTCCGGGGCGGGTCGACGGCCTGCTCGATGCGGAGACATCGGACCGGATCGAGGCCGTACGGCGCTTGTGCGGGGCTATCCGAGGGCCTAGCTAAGGTGAGTGGTGTGAGGCGATCGGATGACCGCTGTCAGCCGTCTCGGGCATTGCGTTCGGCGGCGGTTGGTGGAGGAAAGTCCGGGCTCCATGGAAACACGGTGCCGGGTAACGCCCGGCGGGGGTAACCCCAGGGAAAGTGCCACAGAGAGCAATCCGCCCGCCAGGCAGCGTCAGCTGCTGCGGGACAGGGTGAAAGGGTGCGGTAAGAGCGCACCGCGAGCCTGGCAACAGGATCGGCATGGCAAACCCCACCGGGAGCAAGACCAAGTAGGAGCGGCGGTGCTTCGGCACAGGCAGGTTTCCATGCCCAGCCGTTCGGGTCGGTCGCGCGAGGCGTTTGGCAACAAACGTCCCAGAGGAATGGTCATCGCCCGCAAGGGTACAGAACCCGGCTTATAGATCGCCTCCGCCGCCTGTTCAGTTCCGCCAAATGAGAACAAAGTGAAAACCTTTGTTATCCCCAAATCATCCACTTTTTGTCCCGTACTTATCCACAGAATTCTTGTTATTGTTTAAAACCATTATTATGCATCAAGTTGTCGTTTAAGGTTAATGCAGAACCTTGAGACTTGGTCCTTGACCTTCGAAGGCTCTAAAGTTAGGGCTTAAAAAGACTAGAAACTCGTACTGCAGGTCAATGCTTACGTTTTCGCGTTTGCCCGACGCGTAACTCTATGGACCGGCAAGTCGAGACAATATCGGTTGCGATCGGTGTTGAGGAGAGTCGGAAAGATGAGCCCAAGCCTCGATAGTGTCTGCCTTTAGCCCGCTGACTGTCGCATGTTCCGGCATGCAATTGCCTTCGGGGATGAATGGATTCGAGGCACGCTCGAATGAACTTGAGGGCGCGATGCGGCCCCGTGTCCGGATCGCGCAGTGCCGATGCCGGGCAATTGCCGCTGCCTTTCCCAAGGCTCGGCGCTGTTCCGCAGGGCGCTTTTGGAGAATGTTGGTTCGTAGAGCCTGTGGATAACCCGAATGTGGATAAATCCTTCGCGTCATGTGCCGGTGCTTCGCGCCGAGGCCGTGGCGGCACTGGCACCTCTGAAAGGCGGTTGCTATGTTGATGCCACGTTTGGTGGCGGCGGTTATGCGGACACGATTCTTGAGGCGGCCGATTGCAGACTCTATGGCCTCGACCGCGATCCCGAAGCGGCGGCGCGGGGGGCGGAGCTTGCGGCCAGGAATTCCAGGTTTGTCATGCTCGAAGGCCGTTTCAGCGAGCTGACCCGACTGCTTGCCGCAGATGGCGTCGATGCGGTCGACGGCGTGGTGGCGGATCTCGGCGTCTCGTCGTTCCAGCTGGACGATGCCGGCCGCGGTTTTTCGTTTCGCGGCGATGGCCCGCTCGATATGCGCATGGGCCGGTCCGGCAGGACCGCAGCGGATCTCGTCAATGAAGCGAGCGAATCCGAATTGATCGAGCTGCTGTTTCGTCTCGGCGAGGAGCCACGGGCGCGGCGGATCGCCAGGGCTATCGTCACGCGGCGTGCGACCAAGCCGTTCGCGACCACGGCCGAACTTCAAGCCGTCGTCGCCAATGCGAAGGGCGGCGGCAAGCCCGGCCGCGATCCAGCGACCCAGACATTTCAGGCCGTGCGAATGGCGGTCAATCAGGAGCTGGAAGAGCTCGAATCGCTGCTGGCGTCGTGCCTGAAACTGCTGCGTCCGGGCGGCCGGCTGGTCGTCGTCACTTTTCATTCGCTCGAAGACCGGCTGGTGAAGCGGTTTGTCGACGAGGCGGGGGGCAGCCAGGCCGGGCCCTCGAGACATCTTCCCGAAACCGGTCATAAGCCGAGGCTATTGCGCTGGGTCCGGCGTCGCGTCGCCAAGCCGTCGGCCGATGAGATTGCGCACAATCCCCGGGCTCGCTCGGCCAAGCTTCGTGCCGCCGAACGGACCGATGAGGAACGTGCGGAAAGCGATCAGGCGGTCGCCGCAGATCTCTGGAGGCTGGCCGCATGAACCCCCGTTCGCTCATTATTGCAGCTTTACTGACTTTGATTGCCGCGGCAGCAGTCTTTACATTCAAATACGAAGTCCGCGGTCTCGAAGCCAAGCGCCAGGCGCTGCAGAACGAGCTGGACCGGGAATATTGGCGCCTGCAACTGGCCCGAGCCGAACTCGAGTATTTACGGCGACCGGAACGTCTGGCGGCGCAGGCGTCGCAACTCGATATGGTGGCGGCGACGGCCGAGAGAATTATCGAGCCCGTCATGATCGGACGGCGCCAGGAACTGCTTCTGGCCAACAACCCCCTGGCCGTGGCGCTGCCGTCGGGCGCTCTGGTCAAGCTGCGCGCCCGGCCGGCCCTACCGCCGGGCCTCGATCAGCGATTGCTCGAATCGATCGCGCAGGCGCCGGCCTCGCCACCGCCGATGACCGGCCCGATTCGGGTGGTAAGCCAATGAATGAGCCGTCGGCCGGCGGTTCGGAAAAAATGAAGCCTGTCGTCTGCTCGCGTGGCCGGTTGCGCCTGGTCGGTGTGGTCTTCGCCATCGGGTTCGTCAGCCTCGGCATCCGCCTGGTCGACATGGTCGGTGACAATTCCCGTGGAGCTGCCAGTGCCGCCGCCGCGGGATTGGGCGAGACGCCGGCGATCCGTGCGGAAATTCTCGACCGGCGCGGCAACCTCCTCGCCGGCAATATCGAAATCCCTTCGGTCGCGGCCGATCCATCCCTGATCGGCAACAAGGAACTCGCCGCGGCCAAGCTTGCGGCGGTGCTGCGCAATGTCGACGCCGGAGAGCTTGCCCAAACCCTCGCGCGTGGCCAGCGCTTCGCCTGGGTCAAGCGGCAGATCTCGCCGGTCGAGCAAAAGGCCGTGCTCGAGCTCGGCATTCCCGGCATCTTCTTCGTCTCGGGCGAGCACCGGATCTATCCATCGCGGCAGCTTGCCAGCCATCTCCTGGGTTTTGTCGATCTCGACAATAACGGCCTCGCAGGTGTCGAGCACGCGCTCCAGACGCGCCTCAGCGGAGGTCCGAGGGGTGCTGCCGAGTTATCGGGCCGACCGATGCAGCTGTCGCTCGATTCGCGGGTGCAGCATGCGGTCAGGGATGAGCTGCGGCGCTCCACGAGCTCATTCAGAGCCCAGGGCGGGTGCGGCATCGTTCGTGACATCAAGACGGGCGAACTCGTCGCCTTGGTGAGCCTGCCGGATTTCGATCCCAATGCGCCCCAGACCGCGGCCGCGGAACGTCGCAAGAACCGCTGCTCCGGCGAAGTCTATGAACTCGGCTCGCTCTTCAAGATAATCACGGCTGCGACGGCGCTCGACAGCGGTGCGGTGACGCTCTGGGACAAATTCGACGCGACGGAGCCGATGCGCATCGGCAAATATCGGGTCAGCGACTACCACGCCAAGAAGCGCTGGCTTACCGTGCCGGAAATCATCGCCCATTCCTCCAATATCGGCGCTGCCCGGATGGCGTTTGCCGCCGGCGGCAAAGAGCGACAGCTGGAGATGCTCGAGCGCCTCGGCCTGACGGTCCGGCCGGAGATCGAACTGGTCGAGCGCGGCGCGCCGCTCATGCCGGAGCGCTGGCCGGACATCACCACGGCGACCATCTCCTATGGTCATGGCATTGCCGTAACGCCGCTGCATTTCGTCGAGGCCGTCTCGACGCTGATCGGCGATGGCACACGGATCCCGACGACGCTTGTGAAGCGCGAGCCGGACTGGCAGGCCGATGGCGAACGGGTGGTCTCGGATGCCACGGTTCGCGACATGAGGTGGCTGCTGTGGCTGACCGCGGCCAAGGGCACCGGCGAGAACGGCAATAGCGATAGCTATCTGGTCGGCGGCAAGACCGGGACCGCGGACAAGGTCCGGGTCGGCCGGCGCGGCTACCAGGACCGCGCCGTACTGGCCTCCTATGTCGGCGTCTTTCCGATGGAAGCGCCGCGCTACGCCGTCCTGGTCGTTCTCGACGAGCCCAAGGGCAACGAGGCGACATTCGGATTTCGTACCGGCGGCTGGACCGCGGCACCCACCGTCGGCCGCATCGTCGACCGGATCGGCCCGCTGCTCGGTCTGAAACCTTCGAAGGATTCGGCCGAGGCGCAGTTCGAAGCGCGTCTCGAGGTGAGGCCGGCCTGGGACGGTTACCACAGCAGAACGGAGGAAGGCTTTGCAGCTGTCCGCCCTTCTGGCTGATCGAAATGGCGCCGATGCGCCACGGGTGATCGGCGACGCCAATGCGGAAATCGGCGGTCTCGCCTACGATTCGCGCGTGATCCGTTCCGGGGAACTGTTCGCAGCCTTGGACGGCACGCGCGACGATGGCAGCCGGTTCGTCGACGACGCCTTGGCCCGTGGTGCCGTGGCGATCCTCGGCAAGCCGGCGCTGGCGGGTCGGGAATGGCCGGTGCCGCTGGTTCTCGACGACAACCCACGGCGCCGCCTGGCGCTGATGGCGGCCCGCTTCTATCCGGAGCAGCCGGAGACCGTGGTGGCGGTGACCGGCACCAACGGCAAAACCTCGGTGTCGCACTACACCCGCGCACTGTGGCGGCAACTCGGGCTCAAGGCGGCAAGCCTGGGCACGCTCGGGCTCGAAGCGGATGATATGGAGCCTTCGCCGGGTCTCACCACGCCCGAGCCCGTCGCGCTGCATCGACAGTTGAGCGAGCTTGCCCGTCACGGGATCGATCACCTGGCGATCGAGGCGTCGAGCCATGGACTGGCCCAGCACCGGCTCGACGGTCTGGTCATCAAGGCGGCGGCCTTCACCCATATCAGCCGCGATCACTACGATTACCATGGCTCCTACGACCGCTATTTCGCGGCGAAGCGACGACTGTTCGCAGAATTGTTGCCGGAAGGCGGCACCGCCGTGCTCAATGCCGATATCCCGGAGTTCGCAGCACTCAAGGCCGACGCGACGCGACGCGGGCTCAATGTCATCGACTACGGCTATAATGCGGCCGATCTCCGGCTGATCGATGTGCGCACCACCGAAGGCGGCCTCGAGATCGCGGGCAGGTTTCAGGGCGAGCGGACGTGCCTTCGTATCGGCGTGATCGGTTGTTTCCAGGTGTATAATCTGCTCGCGGCAGTCGGCCTGGCGCTGGCCTCCGGCGAGAGCCTTCGGGCGCTGCTCAAAGTGCTGCCGGCGTTGCACGCACCCCGCGGCCGAATGGAGCTTGTCGCCAGGCACCCGTCCGGCGCTCCTTGTGTCGTCGATTACGCGCACACGCCGGATGCGCTGATCTCGGCCCTGACCTCGCTGCGGCCCCATGTGAAGGGGCGGTTGCATGTGGTCTTCGGTTGCGGCGGCGACCGCGATCCGGGCAAACGCGTAATGATGGGTCAGGCCGCAGCACACTATGCCGATCTTGCCTACGTCACCGACGACAACCCCCGCTCCGAAGATCCCTCGTCGATTCGGGCCCAGACCCTGCGGGGCTGCCCCAACGCCGTCGATATCGGCGATCGGGCGGAGGCAATCGCCACCGCCTATCGCGCCTTGAAGCAGGGCGACATTCTGTTGGTCGCGGGCAAGGGCCACGAGACCGGGCAGATCGTCGGCGATCGGGTGCGGCCGTTCGACGATGCCGAGGTTATCCGCAGGCTCGGGGATCGCGGCTCGTGACCGCCCTCTGGAACTCGCGCGACGCCGCCCTTGCGACCGGCGGTCAGTCGAACCGTCCCTGGCAGGCCGAAGGGGTCAGCATCGACAGCCGGACGCTTGCCCGGAACGATTTGTTCGTCGCTCTCGAAGGCCCGAAGCATGACGGCCACGATTATGTCGAAGCGGCGATCGGCCAGGGTGCCGCAGCTGCATTGGTGGCGAGAGACCGGATCGATCTTCCGGCAGCTGCACTCCTTGAGGTCGGCGACACGCTCGAAGGCCTTCGCGCGCTCGGCCGCGCCGCCCGGGTCCGCGCCGGCGCACGCATCATCGCCGTGACCGGCAGTGTCGGCAAAACCGGCACCAAGGAAGCGCTGCGCCATGTGTTGGGCGGGCAGGCCAAGGTCCATGCCAATGTCGCGAGCTTCAACAATCACTGGGGCGTGCCGCTGAGCCTGGCGCGCCTCGCGGCCGAGACGGACTACGCCGTTTTCGAGATCGGCATGAACCATGCGGGCGAGATCAGCCCGCTCAGCAGAATGGTGCGCCCGCACGTCGCGCTGATCACGACGGTCGAGGCGGCGCATCTCGAATTCTTCGACTCGATCGAAGCCATCGCCCGGGCCAAGTCCGAGATCTTCGACGGCCTCGAAGCCGGCGGCGTCGCCGTGCTCAATGTCGACAATCCGATGTTCGCCCAGCTGCGCGATGCCGCAATCGCCGCCGGCGCCGGCCGGATCATCGGCTTTGGCGAGGCGCCAGAAGCCGAGGTTCGTCTGCTCGAGGTCGAGCCCGATGCCGAGAGCAGTGTTGTTCGCGCTTCGGTCGACGGACGGGAAATCCGTTTCATTATCGGCGTTCCCGGCCGTCACTGGGTTCAAAACAGCCTCGGCGTGCTGGCGGGATGCTTGGCGCTCGAAGCCGATTTCGAGCAGGCGGCGGCGATGTTTGCCAGCTTCAAAGCGCCGGCGGGACGCGGCACCCGGCACCGGCTGCGCTGGCGCGGTGGCGAAATCACCGTCCTCGACGAGAGCTATAACGCCAATCCGGCCTCGATCCGGGCGGCACTCGATGTCTTGCGGCGGATGCCGCGGAGACGGGTCGCCGTACTCGGCGACATGCTCGAACTTGGCGAAACATCGTGCGAACTTCATGCGCGTCTGGCCGACGATCTGAACGCTGCGCAGGTTGCCGTGCTCTATACGGCCGGACCTTTGATGCGGCACCTGCATGAGGCCGCATCGCAGCAGATCCAACGCCTGCATGTAGCCGATTCCAAAGCGCTCGCCGCCATCGTGCCGGGGGCGCTCGAGCCGGGCGATGTCGTGCTCGTCAAGGGATCGCTTGGCAGTGCGATGAAACAGGTGCTCGATGCGATCATGGCCGGTGCCGAACCGGAAGCGGTGTCGCATGCTCTATAACCTGCTCACCCCGCTTGCCGAAGAATCGACGATCTTCAATCTGTTTCGCTACATCACGTTCAGAACGGGTGGGGCCATTATGACGGCCCTGATCCTGAGTTTCATTCTGGGCCCGAGGATCATTCGCTGGCTGCGCTCGAAGCAGCGTTTCGGCCAGCCGATCCGCGTCGACGGACCGGAGGGCCATCTCCTGACCAAGGCCGGCACACCGACCATGGGCGGGGTGCTCATTCTGCTCGCGATCTCGATCGCGACTCTGCTTTGGGCCGATCTCAGCAATGGCTATGTCTGGGTCGGGATCATCCTCACGCTGGGCTATGGCAGCCTCGGTTTTGTCGACGACTACGCCAAGGTGACGCAACGCAGCAGCCGCGGATTGCCGGGGCGCTACAAGCTCATCTGCCAGGGTGCGATCGGTCTGGTCGCCGGATCGATCATCGTCACCCTCACCGATTCGCCGCTCGCCACCAGCCTTGCCGTGCCGGTATTCAAGGATTTCCTGATCCCGCTCGGCATCTTCTACCCGCTGTTCGCGATGTTCGTGATGATGGCAGCCTCGAATGCCGTCAACCTGACCGACGGTCTTGACGGCCTTGCGATCATGCCGGTGCTGATAGCTGCCGGCTGCTACGGCTTCATCGCCTATCTCGTCGGCAACGCGATCTTCGCCAATTATCTGGGCATCCCCTATGTCGCCGGCACCGGGGAGCTCGCCATCTTTTCGGGCGCCATCGTCGGCGCCTCGCTGGGCTTTCTCTGGTTCAACGCCCCGCCCGCCATGGTCTTCATGGGCGATACCGGCTCGCTCGCGACCGGCGGCGCCCTCGGCGCCATCGCTGTCATGGTCAAGCACGAATTGGTCCTGATCATCGTCGGCGGCCTCTTCGTCCTGGAAGCTGTGTCGGTGATCGTCCAGGTGACGTCGTTCAAGCTCACCGGCCGCCGGGTTTTCCGCATGGCGCCCTTGCATCACCATTTCGAGAAGAAGGGCTGGGCGGAACCGACCATCGTCATTCGCTTCTGGATCATCGCCTTCATTCTGGCCCTGATCGGCCTTTCGACCTTGAAGCTGCGATGACCATGCTGGAACGATACCAAGGCCAGCGCATCGGAATTCTGGGGCTCGGCAAGAGCGGCCGGGCGGCGGCGGTCGCCTTCGATGCGGCAGGCGCCGAGGTCGTGCTATTCGACGACCGCGCCCACGCCATGGCGGGCCTCCCCGGGTCGGCCGGAACGCCGGCGAGCGTCGGCTCGCTCGATCTCCTGGTGGCGAGCCCCGGCATTCCCCTGACCCATCCGCAGCCGCATCCGGCGATCGAGGCCGCCCACAACGCCGGTGTGGCGATCCGTGGCGATATCGACCTTTTCGCCGAGGCGATCGCACCTCGAAAGATCGTCGGCGTCACCGGCACCAACGGCAAATCGACGACCACAGCACTGATCCATCACCTTTTGATGGTGGCGGGTCTGGACAGCGTTCTGGGCGGCAATATCGGCGAGCCGGTGCTGCAACTGGATCCGGGCGGTCCGGATCGGATCTTCGTTCTCGAACTCAGCTCGTTCCAACTCGACCTTGCGTCATCGCTGCATTGCGATGTCGCGGTGTGGCTCAACATCACGGCCGATCATCTCGACCGCCACGGCAATCTCGAGGGCTATGTCAAAGCCAAGCGGCGGATCTTCATGCATCAGCATGCCGGCGATGCAGCCGTCGTCGGTGTCGACGATAGGCCGAGCCGCATGGTTTTTTCGCAGCTTCGAGGCAGCGGCGCTCGGGTGATCCCGATTTCGACCGCGAGTGCGCCCGACGGCGGCATCTATGTCGACCGGGGCATTCTCTTCGATGCGATGGAGGGACCGGCTGCCGCGATCACCGAGATCGGGGCACTTTCGACCTTGCGGGGCGAGCATAATTGGCAGAACGCCACCGCCGCTTACGCCGCGGTCCGGCTCCTGGGCTTGAACAGCGACGCCGCGTCTGCCGGGTTCAGCAGCTTTCCGGGCCTGCCGCACCGGATGGCGGAAATCACGCGCCTCGGACCGGTCCTGTTCGTCAATGACAGCAAGGCCACCAACATCGAAGCCGCGAGCCGCAGTCTCCGGTGTTTCGACAATATCTTCTGGATCGCCGGCGGCCGCGCCAAGCCGGGCGGTTTTCGCGACCTGCTGCCGCATCTGGATCGGGTGCGGGCGGCATTTCTCATCGGCGAGGCGGCAGCGGAACTTGGCAACGCCATCGACGATCGGTTGCCGACGACGAATTGCGGCACGCTCGAAGCGGCAGTCGCCCGCGCCACGACGGCGGCCCTGCAGAGCGGGCTTAAAGAAGCTGTCGTGCTTTTGGCGCCGGCTTGTGCTTCTTTCGATCAATTCGCCAATTTCGAGGCCAGAGGCGAACGCTTCGAGGCGCTGGTGGAGGAACTCGCCGAGCCACGCCGAAACGTGGCCGGAGGTGCGTCTTGAGCGTGTTCGCGCGGACCGATCGATCGATATTCGGTGCCTGGTGGTGGACCGTCGACCGCTATGCCTTGTCGCTGCTGGCGATGATCGCCATCACCGGGATGATCCTGATCCTCGCCGCAAGCCCGCCCGTGGCCCTGCGCAAATTCGGCAGCGAGATGTATTTTGTCGAGCGGCATCTGGTTTTCCTGATGGTCTCGGCGGTCCTGCTCTTCGCGACATCGCTTCTAGCGCCCCGGGGCGTGCTCCGGATCGGCATAGCACTCTGCATCGTCGCCGGAATCGCCACTGCCCTCACACCTTTGATCGGGGTCGAGAACAATGGCGCCCAACGCTGGATCGCGACACCGTTCGGGCCCTTCCAGCCGAGCGAGTTCCTGAAGCCGGGCCTTGCCGTGCTAACCGCGGCGATCCTTGCCAATCACGAGGTCGCGGCGCGGGCGCTGGTGCCGACCCTGGCCCTGACCGCCACGGCTGCGGCATGCCTGTTGTTCCAGCCCGATCTCGGCATGGCGGCCTTGCTCGGCCTCGTCTTCGGCATGCAGATCTTCATCGCCGGCCTGGGTTGGCTCTGGATTGCGCTCTTCGCCCTGGTCGGTCTCGGCGTCGTCGTCGGCGCCTATTACGCCCTGCCGCACGTGGCGATGCGGATCGACAGCTTCATGGATCCGGGGGTTCAGGTCTATCAGGTCGAGCAGGCCCTCGGTGCCGTCAGCGCCGGCGGCATTTTTGGCAAGGGCCCAGGCGAAGGCGAGATCAAGTTCGCCATTCCCGATGCCCATGCGGATTTCATTTTCGCGGCGGCGGCCGAGGAATTCGGCATCGTCCTTTGCCTTTTTCTGATCGGCCTTTTTGCCTTCGTCGTTCTCAAATCATTGCTGCGCCTGGCGCGCACCGAAGATCGCTTCGTGCTCTTTGCGGGCGTCGGGCTGCTCTCGGGTTTCGGTTTCCAGGCGCTGATCAATATGGGGGTCAATCTCAATCTGATGCCGACCAAGGGCATGACCCTGCCTTTCGTCAGCTATGGCGGCAGCTCGATGCTGGCGATGAGCATTTCGATGGGCATGCTGCTCGCACTCACCCGGCGCGACGCCCGGCTTGAGGGCAGATGATGAGCACTGCTTCCGCCCGTCCCTATTTGATCGCAGCCGGCGGCACGGGCGGCCATATGTTTCCGGCTCTGGCTCTGGCGCACGAGCTGATCGGCCGGGGCCTGCGCGTCCTCTTCGTCACCGACAGCCGAGGCGCCCGCTTCATCGATCGTGACATCGGCCATGAATTGATCGCCGCGGGCAGTCTCTCGGGCAGCAAGCGAACTCGCCTAACCGGGGCCTTGAGGCTGGCACTGGGTTTCGGCCAAAGCTTTTTGATCAATCTTCGCTATCGCCCGCTCGCCGGCGCCTGCTTCGGCGGCTATCCCTCCATGCCGCCCGGGCTCGCCATGGCGCTGGCGCGGGTCCCCTTCCTGCTGCACGAGCAGAACGCGCTCCTGGGCAAGACCAATCGGGTCCTCGCAAGGTTCGCCAAGAAGATCGTCCTCTCCTTCGAGCCGACGGCGAAGACCGAGGCTGTTGCGGCCGGAACGTGCGTCTATTCGGGCAATCCGGTGCGGCCGGGGTTCGCCGCCAAAGCCAAGCCGCACGCCGGCGAGAGGTTCGAAATCCTCATTCTCGGCGGCAGCCAGGGGGCGAGGGTCTTCAGCGACGTCGTGCCGGCTGCAATCTCGGCACTCGACCCCGACCTTCAGGCCCGCCTCAAGATTACCCAGCAGTGCCGGCCCGAGGATCTGGAGCGGGTGCGCACGGCCTATGCCCCGCTCGGTCTCGAGGTCGAGCTGTCGAGCTTCTTCGACGACGTGCCCGAGCGCATGGCTGCGGCCGATCTTCTGATCACCCGATCGGGGGCGTCGACGGTCGCCGAGATCCTGCAGCTCGGCAAGCCCTCGATCCTCGTGCCCTATGCGTTCGCAGCGGAAGATCATCAACGCTTCAATGCCGAGCGTCTAGCCGCCGCCGGCGCAGCACTTGCCGTGCCGCAGAACGATTTTACCGCCGAAGTTCTGGCGGCGCGTCTGGAAGAGTTGATGGCCGAGCCTTCGGCGCTCAAGACCATGGCCGCCAATGCCAGATCGATGGCCAACCCGAATGCGGCTGCACGACTCGCCGATGCGCTGTTGAGCCTGCGCCAGGAGGCGATCCGATGATGCGGGTGTCACCACTTTCCCTGGGGCCTATCCATTTCGTCGGCATCGGCGGGATCGGCATGAGCGGGATCGCCGAAATCCTGCACAATCTCGGCTATCCGGTGCAGGGCTCGGATATCGGCGAAAGCCAGAATGTGCGCCGGCTCCGCAGCCTTGGGATCGAAGTCCGGATCGGCCACGCGCTGGAGAACTTGGGCGACGCCGAGGTCGTGGTCACGTCATCGGCGGTCAAAGCGGACAATCCCGAGGTCGCCGAAGCCCGCGCCCGGCGGCTGCCGGTGGTGCGGCGTGCCGAGATGCTCGGCGAGCTGATGCGGCTCAAATGGTCGATCGCGGTTGCCGGAACCCATGGGAAGACGACGACGACATCGATGGTCGCCGCCATGCTCGATGCGGCGAAGCTGGATCCAACCGTCATCAATGGCGGCATCATCAACGCCTATGGCACCAACGCCCATCTGGGCGAGGGCGACTGGATGGTGGTCGAGGCGGATGAGAGCGACGGCAGCTTCCTGCGTCTGCCGGCGATGATCGGGGTCATCACCAATGTCGATCCCGAACACATGGAATTCTACGGCGATTTCGACGCCGTGCGGCAGGCCTATTTCGATTTCGTCGAGCGCCTGCCCTTTTACGGCTTTGCCGTGATGTGCGTCGACCACCCGGAAGTGCAGGCCTTGCTGGGCCGCATCGCCAATCGCCGGGTCGTCACCTACGGCTTCAGCCCGCAGGCGGATATTCGCGCCCTCGAGCCTAAGATCGACCCGAACGGCGAGACCTTCGATGTCGTGATCCGCGATCGCAAGGGCGATGGCGAGACCCGGCTCTCCTCGGTGCGGCTGTCGATGCAGGGTCTGCACAACGTCCAGAATGCGCTGGCGGCGATCGCTATCGCCCGGGAGCTCGATCTCGGCGTCAACGTCATCCGCACCGCACTCGGCCGCATGAAAGGCGTCAAGCGGCGCTTCACCCGGACGGGCACGGTCGACGGCATCACCATCATCGACGATTACGGTCACCATCCGGTCGAGATCAGGGCGGTGCTGCGCACGGCGCGTGCGGCGGCGACGGACGGGCGGATCATCGCGGTCGTCCAGCCCCACCGCTATTCGCGTTTGCACGCCCTGTTCGACGATTTCTGCACCTGTTTCGGCAATGCCGACATGGTCGCGGTGGCGCCTGTCTATGCCGCCGGCGAAGCGCCCATCGAGGGGGTCGATCAGGCGGCCCTGGTGGCGGGCCTCCGGGCCCATGGCCAGCGCGAGGTCGTCGCCATCGAGGGGCAGGACGAGCTTGCAGCTTTCATCGATCGGGTCGGCATGAGCGGCGACCTGGTGATCTGCCTCGGCGCCGGCAGCATCACGCAATGGGCCAACGCCCTCCCAGAAATGCTGGCCGAGCGACGCCGGCCGAGGAAGGCGTCATGACGCCGAAACGCCACAACCTGCCGCCGGTGCGCGGGCGATTGCGACACGCCGTGCCCTTGAGCCGGTTCTCCTGGTTCCAAGTCGGCGGTCCCGCCGCCGTCCTGTTCCAGCCCGCCGATATCGAGGATCTGGCGGACCTGCTTCGAGCCTCGGATATGGCCCTCCCGGTGATGGTCCTGGGTGTCGGCTCGAACATTCTGGTCCGCGATGGCGGCCTCGACCGGCTTGTGATCAGGACCGCCGGCGCCCTGGGCGGGGTTACGGTCGAGGGCAACCGGATCATTGCCGAAGCCGGTTCGCTCGATCAGCGTGTCGCGCAGATTGCACTCAGGGCAGGTCTGTCGGGCCTCGAATTCATGATCGGCGTGCCCGGCACGATCGGCGGTGCCGTGCGCATGAATGCCGGCGCATTCAATAGCGAGACCGCCGATCGATTGCTCTGGGTCGAGGCTCTGGATCGGCATGGGCGGTTGCACCGGTTGGCTGCTGCCGCGCTGGGTTTCGCCTATCGACACTCGGATTTGCCGGAGGATTTCGTCGCCGTCCGCGCCGCCTTCGAGCTGGTTCCGGGCGATGCCGAACGCATCGGCGAGCGCATGCGCGAGATCAAGCTCGAGCGGGCGGCAGCGCAGCCCCTGGGTGTCGCCACCGGCGGCAGCACCTTCAAGAACCCGCCCGGGCACAAGGCTTGGCAGTTGATCCACGCAGCCGGTTGCCGTGGCCTGCAACGCGGTCAGGCGATGGTGTCGGACAAGCATTGCAATTTCCTGGTCAATCTCGGCGGTGCGACGGCGAGCGACCTCGAAACGCTTGGTGAGACGGTGCGTTATCGCGTGCGGGAAAGCCAGGGCGTCGATCTCGAATGGGAGATCAAGCGGCTCGGCGAGGCCCAGTTCATGGAGGCCGCGGCATGAGCCGGAGGATCGCCGTGCTGATGGGTGGCTGGTCGGTCGAGCGCGAGGTCTCGCTGGTCAGCGGCGAGGCTTGCGCCCAGGCGCTCCAGGAACGCGGCCATGATGTGCGCCGCATCGATGTCGATCGGAATCTCGCGAGCCGGCTCGAACGCGACCGGCCGGATGTGGTCTTCAACGCCTTGCATGGCCATTTCGGCGAGGATGGGCGGATCCAAAGCCTCCTGGACCTGATGGAGCTCCCCTATACCCATTCCGGCATGCTCGCCTCCGCGGTCGCGATGGACAAGCCGTTGGCGAAGAAGGTGTTTGCCGCCGCGGGATTGCGCTGTCCCGAAGGGGCCATGGTGCGGAGCCGCGAGCTTCGGGAAAATTCCCCCTTCGCCCTGCCGTTCGTCGTCAAGCCGCGCGATGAGGGCTCCAGCGTCGGGGTCGTCATCGTTCGCCAGCCGGAAGATCTGGATCGGCTCGCCGGCGGCAATGGCGAGGTCATGGTCGAGCCGCTGGTCGGCGATACCGAACTTACCTGTGCCATCCTCGGCGACGGGCCCCTTGCCATCACCGAAATACGGCCGACCGAAGGCTTCTACGATTATCGCGCGAAATACACGGAAGGGGTCGCCAAGCATCTCGTGCCGGCGCCTCTCGATGCCGCGGTCTACGAAGCCGTCATGGCCGCCTCGCTGAAGGCGCATGAAGCCTTGGGGTGCCGCGGCGTCAGCCGGGCGGATTTCCGGCTCGACCGCGAACGGGGCGTCGACGGCCTCTATCTCCTCGAGGTCAATACCCAGCCGGGGATGACGCCGTTGTCGCTCGTGCCCGAGCAGGCGGCATTTCGCGGGATCGGTTTCGGCGATCTCGTCGAACGTTTGGTGGAGGCCGCGCAATGCGACAGCTGAAACGCCTGACCCAACGCCGGCCACGCCGGACGCCGCCGCCGCCCCGCTGGAAGGTTTTCTGCTTTCGCACCGGAGCACTTCTTCTGGCGGCTTCGATTCTGGCGGTGAGCGGCTGGTCGCTCGGACGCTCGACGATGCTGCAGGACTGGACGCAACAGACGGCGACCGGCCTTGTCGGTTTCCTGAATGACGAGGGCTTTGTCGTGTCCGAAGCCTTCACGCTCGGCAGGGAGCGCTCGGACCCCAAACAAATTATCCGAATACTAGAACCTTATCAGATGCAGAGTATACTTTTGGTTGATACTGTGGCAATTCAACGACAGCTGGAATCCCTGCCCTGGGTTCGGACCGCCTCGGTGAAACGTTCATTTCCCAACGAGCTTCGTATCGATCTTGATGAATATCGGCCCATCGCACGGTGGTTCGACGGCCGCAGCGAACGTCTGCTCGACGGCGACGGGACGGTGATCGATGTCGAGGCGACGGCTGAATTCGCTCACCTGCCGCGCGTTGCCGGACGAGGTGCGCGCGACCGTCTCGATGAGGTCTGGCGCCTGTTCGAGCTTGAGCCGCAGCTTGCAGCAAGGGTCACAGGGGCGACGCTGGTCGGGCAGCGTCGTTGGAATCTCGAGCTCGACAATATGGTCGAGGTCCGGCTGCCTTCCGACGATCCGGAAGCGGCGATCCGCGAACTTGCCCGGTTCGAGCGCGAGGAGCGGGTCTTGAACCGCGCGGTTTCGGCGATCGATCTGCGCAATCCCGGCTGGTTCGTCATGCAGCCCATCGACGACAGGGCGCAGTCCATGCTGGCGGGACAACCGGCATGAGTGCTGCGGTGGCGGTGGCCTGGCGCAATATCGTCGGCCCGAAGACCCATTATAGGGCCGATCCCGTAGCCTTCTTGGATATCGGCTCGACCAAGGTCTGCTGCTATGTTGCGCGACGACGGGGCAGCCGCGGCTTCACCTTGCTCGGGCGTGGCTACCAGCAGACCGAGGGCCTGGAACGGGGTATCGTCAGCGATACCGATGCGGTCGAGGACGCCATTCAGGCGGCGGTCGCCGAAGCCGAAGCCATGGCCGGCATGACGGTGCGGGAAATCGCCGTCGCGGTCAGCGGCTGCGCGCCGCGCACCAAGCTGATGAAGGGCACGCGGGCGCTCTCGGGACGGTCCGTGACGGAGGACGATATCGAAGCACTGCTCGGCTCGGTGCGCCTCAAGGCGCAAGGCGAGGGCCGACAGATTCTGCACATCGCACCTCTGACCCTCGGCATCGACGGCGGGCGGGCCGTCAAGGATCCGTGCGGTCTCGCGGCCCAATCGCTCGACATGTGGGCGGTCGTGGTCAGTGTCGCCGACCGCGCGCTTAACGATATCCTCGGCTGTGTGCGCCGCAGCCATCTCGAGATCGAAGACGTCGTCGTATCGAGTTTCGCTGCGGGCAAAGCTTGCCTCGCGCCCGAGGAAGTCGAGCGCGGCTCGATCCTGATCGATCTCGGCGGCGGCACGACCGGGGTTTCCTTTTTCGCGGGCGGCCGGCTTGCCTTTATCGATCAGGTGCCGCTCGGCGGCGAGGACGTCACTGCCGATCTCGCTCTCGAACTGCGTACCGCCCAGCGCCATGCGGAGCGGCTCAAGAGCCTCTACGGCAGCGTTCAGGGGCGCAGCTGCGACGACAATAAAAGAATCGAGGTCCCGATCATCGGCGATCATGTCGATCAGCCGACCGGCGAGGTGCCACGCGCGATGATCACGCAGATCATCCGCAACCGGGTCCGGCAGATCTTCGACGAGGTGCAGGACCGGATGCGGGAGTCGCGCCGGATCTTCGAGATCAGGCCGCCGAAGACGCTGGTCCTGACCGGCGGCGGCAGTCAGCTCGAGGGGATCGATGAATTGGCCGAGGAAATGTTCGAGCTGCCGGTGCGCCGGGCACGGCCCGATCTCGTCGTCGGCCGCGAAGGTGTCGAGGATTTGCCTTGCTGTGCCGCTGCATCCGGCGGTCTGGCACTGGTGACGGACCGCGATCCGGCGCTCAGCTGGAACGATTCCGCCGAAGCCAATGGACTTGCTCGGGGGGTCGTGCGGATGAGCCGCTGGCTCCGGGAGAATTTCTAGTGGCTTAACGAGTTTTCCGGTCGGCCGTTTGCCCAACGATCGACCCTAACCCGAGGGACCCGCAAGTCGGACCCGCAATTTGGAGGAGAATCATGACAATTAATCTCAGTATGCCGACCACCCAGGAGCTCAGGCCCCGGATCACGGTCGTCGGCGTCGGCGGTGCCGGAGGCAACGCCGTCAACAACATGATCACGGCCCATCTCGAAGGGGTCGAGTTCGTCGCCTGCAACACCGATGCGCAGGCTCTGTGCGCCTGCCTCACGGATCGGAAGATCCAGCTCGGCCATACCATCACGCATGGTCTGGGCGCCGGCGCGCGTCCGGAAGTCGGGCGTGCCGCGGCCGAAGAGAGCCTGGATGAGATCCTCGATCAGCTGCAGGGCAGCCACATGGTGTTCATCACCGGCGGCATGGGCGGCGGCACCGGCACGGGTGCGGCACCGGTCATTGCCCGGGCCGTGCGCGAGCAGGGTATCCTCACGGTCGGCGTCGTCACCAAGCCGTTCCATTTCGAGGGTGCCCATCGGATGCGGCTCGCCGAAGCCGGCCTGAACGAACTGCAGCAATATGTCGACACGCTGATCGTCATCCCCAACCAGAACCTGTTCCGGCTGGCCAATGAGCGGACCACGTTCGGCGAGGCCTTCCAAATGGCGGACCAGGTCCTGCACATGGGTGTTCGCGGGGTCACCGACCTCATGATCATGCCGGGCCTCATCAACCTCGATTTCGCCGATATCCGGACCGTGATGAGCGAGATGGGCAAGGCGATGATGGGCACGGGCGAGGCCGAAGGCGAACGCCGGGCGATCGAGGCGGCCGAGGCCGCGATCTCCAACCCACTGCTCGACGAGATCTCGATGCAGGGGGCTGCCGGCGTTCTCATCAACATCACCGGCGGTCTCGACATGACGCTGTTCGAGGTCGATGCGGCGGCCAACCGCATTCGCGAAGAGGTCGATGCCAACGCCAACATCATCTTCGGCTCGACCTTCGATGAGAGCATGGAAAGCAAGATGCGCGTTTCCGTGGTCGCAACCGGGATCGAGGGTGCGGACAGCCGCCGCCAGCGCGAGGCGGCCAAGGGCGATCATCTTGCCGAAAGCGCCCGCGAGCAGGTGACGCAGAGCGCCTCTTTCCGCTTCCGCTCGCAGCCGATGGGCGTCCAGCCCCTGCCGCACCCGAACACGACCGGGCAGCAGGCGGAGCCCAGCATCGCAGCCAGACTTCGAGCTGCAGCCCAGATGCACCGGGACGGCACCGGGCCAACCAATGGGACTCAGGCGGCGCACCAGGCCCAGCTCGCGGAAGGAGTCGGCAATTTCATTCCTCCTTCCGCCGTTAATCCGGCCGCGAAGCACCGTCCCCGCTCGGAGTTTGCCGATCCCATGGTGCAAGGCTATCGGGGTCGCGAGCGTGGCGATGATGGCGGCCGGAATATTCTCGATCGTTTTCGCGGTGCACTACGGGGCGCTCCGAAACCGGTTGGGACCGAGGAGCAAATCGGTCAGCACGAAGAGGCCATCGATCGATCCCTTCCCTGGGATCGCGAAGCCAACCTGATCGCCGAGGCCAATCGGGTCGAGGAGCACGATCACCAGGAGGAACTGCCCAAGTTCCTGCGCAAGGAGAAAGTGCTCTCCTAGTCCGAACACGGAGTAGGTGATATGGAGGTCGTTGCCGGCCCTGCCTCGC
>JBGSYN010000153.1:0-1661 GCA_041750975.1 Geminicoccaceae bacterium
TCGTCCATCGACACATTGAGCGCAGCGCAGGGAACCGAATCGACCAGCGCCTGTAATTGCGCCGTATCGATCCCATCGGTTCGCGCCGGTTCGACCGGCTCGGAAGCCAGGGGGGAGTCGTCGGTCGTGGGCGTTTCGGCCGTCGGCAGGTTTTCCATCATGTCCGGATCGACCAGAACCGGCGGCGCTCCCATGAAGCGGTAGCCGGCAAAGCCGACGCCGCCAATGGCCAGGAGGATGAGCACGGTGATCGCGGCCTTGCGAAACCCGCCGCCGCTTTTGGACGACGCCTGCTGGCCGGGTGCCCGGGTTTGCGCCTGCGTACCCCTGGTCTTGCCGAGCCGCTCCAGAACCGCGTTCATCGAGGCCGGACGATCCTCGGGCTTGGGTGCCAGCATGCTGGCGAGCAATGGCCGCAATGGCTTGGGACATTCATCGAGCTTCGGCACCTGCTTGCGCGCCTCGACGACGGCACCCCAGTTGGTTCCCATCTCCAGGGGCTCGCCGCGCAGAGCGGCCGCTACGACGAGACCGAGGCTGTAGATGTCCGAGCGGGCGTCGACCGGGCTCTCGATGACGCCCAGCTGCTCGGGCGAAATATAGCCGTATTTTCCAGCGATATCGCCGCCGACAAAAGTTTTGGCATCGGGTTCGCTGAGCTTGGCGATGCCGAAATCGATGATGACGGCGCGATCGATGTCCTCGTTCGGCAAGAGGATATTGTCGGGCGAGAGATCGCGGTGGAAGGTCCCGGCGGCATGAACTTCGGCAAGGCCGGTCGCCACGCGGGTCAAGAGCCGCTTGCCCTCATCCGCCGAGAGCGGCTTCTGGCGCAGCCGGTCGCGCAAGGAAGGACCATCGATATAGTCCATCACGAGAAAACCGCGGCCCTGTTCGTCCTGCAGCAGGCCGCCGTAATTGACGACCGCGTCGTGACGGATTCGCTTCAGGATCTCGCTTTCGCGTATGAACATACCGCTGACCCGCTCATCGTCGACGAGATCGCTGCGGATCACTTTGATGGCGTAGCGGTCCTGCGACAGCAGGTGCCTGGCCTCGTAGACGTCGCCCATGCCGCCGCTGCCGATCAGGCGGACGATTTCGTAGGTATGATGCAGCACGAAACCTTCGGGCAGCCGCCCGCGCAGGGACGGCTTGTCGTTGCGCCCCTGCATGATGCGTGTCGGGTCGTGCTCGCTCATCGGCAAGACTTCAGGACGGTCCGAGATTGCGGACTTCGACGCGCCGGTTGGCCTGGGCCCCGGGACGCGCCGGATCGGCAAGCCACAGCTCGCCATAGCCCCGGCTCTCGAGACGGTCGCGGGCAATGCCGTGATGGCCGGTCAGATAGTCGACGACGGCGCGGGCGCGGGCCTGGGACAGTTCCTCGTTATAGACTTCCTCGCCGAGGGCGTCGGTGTGGCCCGCGATTTCGAATTGATCCCGGGCCAGCATCTCGGCGGTCAGGGCCTCCGCCAGAATATCCAATTGCGCCCTGGCCTCGGGCGTCAGTTCCGCCGAATTGAAGGCGAAGGTGATTTTGAGATCGGGCACTGAAGGGGTCGCCGCTACGGGAGGCGCCACTTCGGGGGCCGGCCGGTCGGGAGCCCCCGCGCCGAGACTGAGGCCCCGGGTGACGAACGTGCTGCCGTGTGCTCGAA
>JBGSYN010000154.1:0-17280 GCA_041750975.1 Geminicoccaceae bacterium
GGCCATCGATGAGAGAACGGCGATCGGCGACGGGGGTCTTGGTGATGGCGTCCCTCAGCGGATTGCCGAAGATCATGCACTCATAGGTCTCGCAATTGCGGGCCGAGGCTGCGAGATGCAGGCTGGCCGCGGCACAGACCGCACCCGAAAAACCGATATGCGGGGCATAGGCGACGTGGTGGGCTTCGGCCAGATGGATGATTTTCCTGGTTTCCGTGATGCCCCCCGAGCGCGCGACGTCGGGCTGGACCAGACCGATGGCGCGTGAGGCGATCAGATCTCTCGCGCCCGAAGCGGTGAATTCGCTCTCGCCGGCGGCGAGGCGGACTGGCGCCTTGGCGGCAAGCTGGCGATAGCCCTCGACATCTTCGGGCTCGATCGGCTCCTCGAACCAAATATAGCCGAACTCACCCAATGCCCGGGCGACCTCCACTGATTCGCTCAGCGAAAACGCCCAATTGGCGTCGGTGCTGAGGCTGATCCCGGGGCCGGCGCGCTCGCGGACGAGGCGGCAGCGGGCGATCGCCTTATCGACGGGCTGGCCGATCTTGACCTTGATCTCCCGAAAACCCCATTCCAGTGACTGTTCGATCTGCCGGATGGCGACATCGTCATCGTTCCAGCCGATGGCCGAGGCGTAGGCTGGAATCGAACCCCTGCCGGTGTGACCGAGAATCTTATAGAGCGGCGCATCGAGCGCTTTGCCGACAATGTCCCAAAGCGCGATGTCGACAGCGGCCACGGCCTCGATCAGCGCACCGCCAAAGCGGCCGGTGAAAACGCGCGCCATTTTCGGCCAGAGGGCCTCGACCGCGAACGGATCGGCGCCGATGACGATGGGGGCGAGCAATTCATCGACCAGATGAGCGAAGGCGCGAGGCGCTTTTCGCGACAACCCCTCGCCCCAGCCGATCAGGCCGTCATCGGTCGTGATCTTGACCAGAAGGCAGGAGACCTGGCTCCAATCCGCCTGGCTCGTGCCTTGCGGGTCGGTGATCCGGGCGGTAAGCGGGAAGGTCTCGATTATTTGAACGCGCATGCGGGATCTCTAATTCTTGACGCCGCCGGCGGTGAGGCCGGCGACCACATATTTCTGGACGGCGATGACGAAGATCGTGATCGGCACGAGTTGGATGGTGGCGGCGGCGAACAGCATGCCCCAATCGACCCCCTCGACCGTGCCGAGGATTTCGCTGATGACCAGGGGTGCTGTCTTGGCGTCGCGGGTGGTGAAGATCAGCGCGAAGATGAATTCGTTCCATGAGAAGACGAAGACGAAGATCGAGGCCGCGACGATGCCGTGAACGGCGAGTGGCAGAACCACCTTGCGCAGGGTCTGCAGGACGGTAGCGCCGTCGATGAAGGCGGCCTCCTCGAGTTCGCGCGGGATATCGTCGATGAAGGCCTTCATGATCCAGGTCGAAAGGCTGACGAAGAACGTCGCGTAAAGGAGGATCAGGATCACGTAAGTGTCGTTGAGCCCGAACTCGTTGACGACGGGAAAAAGCGGCAGGGTGATGATGATGGGCGGCAGCATCCGCACGAACAGCATGAAGAAGGCCGAGCCCGTCAGCAGGCTCGAGCGGCAGCGCGAATAGACATAGCCCGCCAGAGCGGATGACGTGATGCAGAGCAGCGTGGCGCCGATCGTGACGATCAGACTGTTCAGCAGATTGTGTGAGAACTCCGGCCAGACGCGAAACAATTCGCGATAATTGTCGAAGGTCGGCTGAAAGAACAGGCTTGGCGGAACCTCGAAGATTTCCCGTGGCGGCTTGAAGGAGGAGGCCACCACCAAATAAATCGGAAAGCCCGACCACAGCAGCGCCAGCCCGATCAGGCAGAGGCGAACGGCTTTTTCGCGCGCCGAAAGCCTAAGCATCGCGGAACATCCGACGATACATCTGATAGAGGTAATAGAGTGCGATCAGCAACGAGAGCGCTACCATCACCCAGCCGGTGGCCGCCGCAACACCGAATTCCTGATAGCGGAAGCCATGCCTATAGAGGTAGACGGCGAGCACTTCGGTGAGCCGGGCCGGGCCGCCCTCGGTCAAGAGCCAGACTTCGGAGAAGAGGCGCATCGCGAAGATGTAGCGGAACAGGAGCGCCACCAGCACGGCCGGCATGATCATCGGCAGAGTGACGTTCCAGAATGTCTGGAAGCGGGTCGCACCGTCGACGGTGGCGGCTTCGACGACATCGCGCGGCAGGGTGGTGACGGCCGAATAGAGGATGAGGAAGGTGAAGGGCAGCGTCAGCCAGATGCTCAGGACCGAGACAACGCCCAGCGCCTGCCAGCGGCTCGTCGCCCAGGAGATCTGGCCGGCGCCGACGCTATCCAGGAGCCAGTTGATAAGCCCGACATCGGGCTCGAGCATGAATCGCCACATCACGACGGCACTGACCTCGGTGACGGCGTAGGGCATCAGGAGGATCGAAATGACCAGCCGCTTGCCGGGACACCAGCCGGCGATCAGCAGAGCCAGCCCAATGCCCAGGATCAGCTCCCCATAGACGACGATATTGACGACGACGAAGGTGTTCCAAAAGGCGCGCCAGAAGATCGGATCGGCAAAGATGAAGATGTAGTTGGCGAGCCCGACATAGATGGTCTCGGTGCCATAGCTCGATTGATGCAGACTGAGCCAGAGTACGTAGATCGACGGAATGAAAATAAAGCCGATCAGCAAGAGCTGGACCGGTGAGATCATCAAAAGATGATACCAGCGAAGCTTGTACATCAAATAGTCGAAGAGCCGGAGATTATGCCGGCAGGGATCTTCACTTCCCCGCCGGCACCATCATTTGCTATTTCGGCAGAAGCGGCTCGACCCGTCTGGTCAGATCGTCCATCGCCTGTTGCGGTGTCTTCGCACCGAGCAGCGCTGCCTGCACTTCTTCCTTGACCATATCGTCAACCTTGGCGGAATCGGCAAAGCCCGGCAAGGGCACCTTGGCGACTTCCACGGCCAGCTTCTCGGCATCCGCATAGGGCACCAATTCCTGCACCCGCGGGTCGTCATAGGCCGAAGGGCGAACCGGACCATTACCGTTGATTGCGGCGCGGACCGTCGCATCGGGTGTCGAAAGCGCCTTGATGAACTGCCAGGCGAGTTCCTTGTTGGGGGCATTCCTGGGGATCGCGAGCGCCCAGATTTCCGTCTTGACTGGTGCTACGCCCGCTACACCCGAGGCATCCGATAGAGGCATGGCCGTGACGTTGATCTCGCCCGGATGCTTCGACTTCTCGGGATCGTTGAACGGCGTGTGGCGGCCGAAGGGGTTGATCGACATCGCCACCCGGCCCTGCTGCATGAAGGTGATGACGTCCTCGGTGGTGAAGCCGATATAGGCCTCGGGCATGATGCCGCGCTCATAGAAGTCGGCGAGCAGCGCCACCCCCTCGACCATTCCAGGTTCGCTGGCCTTGAGCTCGAAATCCGGCGTCAGGAAGTCGCCGCCGGAGGCCCAGATCACGTCCATGATATTGGCCGGCCCCTGCCCGCCGAGGACGAAGCCATGGACTTGCGTGCCGTCCTCGCGCTCATAGGTCAGCTTCTCGGCGTATTCGATGAACTCCTCGAAACTCTTGGGCGGACCGTCCAATCCCTGCTCGGCGAGGAATGTCTCGTTATAATGCAGGCCGTGGGTCGCGTGGCGGAACGGAATCCCATAGAGCTTGCCGTCGAACGTCATGGCCTCTTTCATGCCCGCCGAAATACCCTCGAATTCCGGGATCGGATCGCGTTCCTGGTAGGCATCCAGCGGCTCGAACAGATTGGCCACGTTCTCGTTGGCGAACCTGTTCAAGAGAAAGGCCACATCGACATTGCCGTCGTCGAGACTGGCCTCGCGGAACAGCCGCTCATGCAGTGGTGTCACGCCAAAGGTCAGCCATTCGACCGACGCATTGTTGGCCTCCTCGAACTCGGCAACGATATTGCCGCCCTCGCCTTCCGTGCTGACACTTTGATGCACGGCATGGCCCATCACCGTAAGGCTCTCCTGCGCCTGGACAGTCCAGGTGCCGAGCAGCATCAGCACGGCGCCACTTGCCAATAACGTAGTGAGCTTGCCTGATAATGTCGTTTTCATTTCCGCCACCCCTTTTGTAGTTTACCGAATACTTGATCAGTGCCTGTCAGTCATGCCGCCGATCGTTGGCGGCGCTTCCCCGGCGCATCGGCAATCACCCGCTGATCCTCAAGTGAATCCTTGATGCGCTGGAATTCCTCGGCGGTGTCGCCGCCGCGCCGGAGAGCGACACTGGTCGCGAGGATGTCGACCACGGCCAGATGAGCAAGCCTCGTCGTCATCGGGGCATAGATGAAAGTGTCCTCGATGGTGTCGACGGCGAGCGTCATCGAACAGGCCCGCGCCAAAGTGGTTTCGGCTCTGGTGACGCCGATGACGAAAGCACCCTGAGCCCGCGCCTGTTCGGCCGTCCGAATAATATCCTTGATCTGGCCCGTATAGGAAAAGGCGAGCGCGCAATCGCCCGGCTTCAGGGTACAGGCCGCCATGGTCTGCAGATGGCCGTCGAGGCATAAGGTCGAGGCGACGCCGAGGCGCATGAATTTCTGGTGCGCATCCATGGCGGCGATGGTCGAGAGCCCGACGCCGTAGCAATCGACCCGGGCGGCGGCGACCAGCGCCGTCGTGGCACGATCGAGTGCTGTGCGGTCGAGGTTCTCCTTGAGACGGGCGAGCGTGCTCATGGAGGAATCGAATATCTTGTCGACCACCGTGTCGAGGCCGTCGGTCGGCTCGACCTCGCGGTGGATGAAGGCGGTTCCGGCAGCGAGGCTTTGCGCCAGCTTCAGTTTCAGTTCGGGATAGCCGGCACAGCCCGCAGCCCTGCAGAAGCGGATCACGGTCGGCTCGCTGACGCCTGCGCGTTCCGCCATCATTGCGAGCGGCATGCGAATGACCAGGGCCGGATCGTCGAGAATGACCTCGGCGACCTTGCGCTCAGCACTTCGGAGATGGCCGAGCCCCTTTTCGATATCGGTCAGCAGACTACCGTTTGCGCTCATCCCCAGCATCTCATCCCTTGAGCGCCAGCGTAACCATCACCTTGCGCCAGGCGCCTGTGGGAATTGATGCGCGCAGCTTCAGGAAATGGCCGAAATTGGTGAGCTTGGCGAACGCAACACCACCCGCATGGAAGGGCAACTCGACACGCGAGCCTTCCCTGGCCCAATGAATACCGTCGGGCGAGATCAGGACCTGCGCCGAGCTCGGCCCGGATGCCGACGATTCGAGGGTGCGGATGAAAACGACGCATTCGCGGGCCCAGGGTGCCTCATAGGGTTCCGTCTCGACATCGCCTTCCCAGCGTTCGCCGCGGACGATGACCGCGGTATAGGCCTCATTCATGGCCCCAGTCTCCCGAGACCAGAATGGAATCGACGTAGTAAAAACAACGCTTGTCGGTCGCGGTCTCACAGAAAAGGCAAATATTCAGCATGCAGGCAAGGTTGGGCCAGGCCGGCATCACCATGGTCTCGATCGAGGCGGTATTGAAATGGCGGTCGTTGCATTGCAAGGCCGTCACCTTCATGGAGCGGAGATCGACCGCCATCCGCACATAGTGCCAGTTGAGCTTGGTCGGCAATTCGTTATAGCAAAGGATCTGATGTCCGTCCTGGATGTCCTGCCAGCCCTCGTCGGCGAAATGCGGATGGGATCGGGTCTCGCCAGTCGTGCCGACCTGGTGCGGGCTCTCGACGCTGCTCTTGTACTGCCAGCGCTGGATGAGTTTGCCATCCCTGGCGTTGCGGTATTTGAGATGCGGCATGGCGCGCCGCCCGGGAGCCTCGGTGCGGTCGGGGTCCTGCAGATCGAGCAGGATGCCAAAGGAACCGACATCGCGGTCCGAGAGCCGGAGCTCGTTCGCCTCGGGCTTGGCTGCGGCATAGAACTCGACCTGAATAGTGCAGACCTCCGGGAAGGTCAGGCGTTTCAACACCAGGTTGAGAGCGCCCCTGGTGGACCGGGTCGCGATCTTGAGTGCGTAGGAATTGCTCAAGCCGCCATGCGAACCGGTATCCCAATGCGTGGCACAACTGAGTTGGGGCGCGTACATGCCCCGAAACGCCGGCAGCACGTTGTCGAGCGTTTCCTCGTAATTGCCGGTCAGCGCCGTCCAGCCGGACATGCCGTTCGAAAAATCGTCGAAAGAGAGAATGCGGGGCAGCGGCGTGAAGCGGCTGAGCCGCGGATCGGCTTGCATGAGTGCCCGTTGCAGGACTTGCAGCATAGGTTCGTTTAGCCCTTTTCCCACGACCATTCATTCGGTAGTTTTACAAACCTGATACCCTCCAAACGGCTCGGGATCAAGAGTGCCGAGGTGCCATTGGAGGGTTTTTGTAGCGAAACTACGAAAACGACAACCTGAAGGAGGCTTCGCGTGTTCGCCATCGATCTTAGCGGCAAGACGGCGCTCGTCACCGGGTCCTCGCGCGGCATCGGCCGGGCCAGCGCCATGCATCTGGCCGAGGCCGGCTGCGATCTGGTGATCAATTACAAGACCAATCGGGAGGCTGGCGAGACGACCCGACAGGCGATCGAAGCCAAGGGACGCCGGGCCCATCTGGTCCAATGCGACGTCGAGGATTCGCAGTCGGTCGAGGCCATGGTCGAGGCGGGCCTCAAGCAGTTCGGCAAGATCGACATCCTGGTCAACAATGCCGGCGGCGGCATTGCCAAACGCGCCGACGAGTTGAGCGACGCCGATTATGCCCGCGTCTTCGACATCAATGTCCGGGCCTATGTCGCGGCGGCCCGAACGGTGCTGCCAAGCATGAAAAAGCTCGGTTGGGGGCGGATCATCTGCATCGCCTCGGTCGCCGGCCGATCCGGAAAAGCCTTCATCGGCACCTCGCCCGCCTATGCCGGGGCCAAGGGTGCGGTGATCGCCTATTCGCGCAGCATGGCCCGGGAATGCGGTCCTCATGGCATCACCGTCAACACCATCTGCCCAGGCTGGATCGACTGGGAGGGCAAGGGACGCAAGGTCGAGCCCGCACTGCGCGAGGCGGCGGTCCGGGAAATGCCGATGGGACGCGTCGGCAGCGATCTCGATGTCGCGGGTGCTGTGCTTTACCTCGCCTCGCCGCTTGCCGACTACGTCACGGGCGTCTCCCTCGACGTCAATGGCGGCCTCTACATGGCTTGAAGCCGCCGGGATCTGATCGACGGCGAAGTCGTGCCCATTCGTAGATTTAGCGTAAATCGCTCGTAATATACGCGACGTTATGTCGATGTAAAAAGCTGCAGAACCAGCTATTTCAGTGATCTTAAAGCACCGCCTCCACGTATTTTTTCTCGTATCGAAGTATCCGACACGTATTCTGGTGAGAACTATAAATAAGTGTGCGACTATTTGGCAGTACAACAGGGATCTATTTTGCCCAGTTGAGTCAAGCGTAACGGAAACTTGACACAAAAATCACTGCAGATGGACTAAGCACTATGGATGGACTTTCTATAGGCCAGTACAACCTAGTCTATAACGCGTTCTCCTTTACGATCGCGACAATGGGCGCGGCAACACTATTTTTCTGGTTTGGGCGCTCTCAGGTCGCCCCTGCCTATCGCACCGCGCTGACGCTGACCGGTCTCGTCACGGCGATAGCACTCTATCACTATGTCCGGATCTTCGCGAGTTGGGACAGCGCATTCGAATTTGCCGAAGGCGGCATCGTTGCCACCGGCGTCCCGTTCAACGACGCTTATCGTTACGTCGATTGGCTGTTGACGGTGCCGCTCCTGCTGGTCGAGTTGATCCTGGTCATGCGCTTAACGTCGAGCGAGACTTGGTCCAAGGGCGTTCGACTGGGCGCACTCGCAGCACTGATGATTGTCCTGGGTTACCCGGGCGAAATTGCCGCTGCCAATGGCACCCGTTGGCTGTGGTGGGCGCTCGCCATGGTTCCCTTCCTATGGATTGTCTATGAACTCTTCGTGGGCTTGAGGAACTCGATCGGCGCACAACCGGAAAATGTGCGCGCCCTGGTCAATGGGGCCCGTTGGTTGACGGTCATATCCTGGTCATTCTACCCGGTCGTTTTCATCTTTCCGATGGTCGGTTTGACCGGGGGCACCGCCACGACCGCGGTCCAGGTCGGGTACACCGTCACCGATATCGTAGCCAAGGCCGTGTTCGGTGTGCTCATCTACATGATCGCGATGCGTAAATCGGAGCATGAGATGGCGCAGGGTGCCGCACGAGCCCACGCCGTCGCTGCCTGAACGACCTCATGATTGCAAAGGCGGCGGCTCATTGACCGCCGCCTTTCATTCTGGGTCCTAGGATTGATATCATGACACCTGCAGAACCTGAGTCCTGTCCCGATAACGAACTTCATCGGGTCCGCAATCTCATGACCGAATTGGCGGCCGAGGAGATCGATCCGAATACCAGAATAGCCGCTGCCGTTCGCTATCATCTCTCGGCCAGCGGCAAGCAGGTCCGGGCGCGTCTTGCGCTGTCCTGTGCCCAAGCTCTGTCGATCGATCCCGATGATGCAAATGCGTTAGCGGCGTGCTGCGAATTTCTGCACAACGCCTCGCTGGTCCATGATGATCTGCAGGATCGAGACCCATCGCGTCGGGGCCAGCCGGCACTCTGGACCAGGTTCGACAGAGATACCGCCCTGCTGGTCGGCGATCTCTTTCTCTCCTTGAGCTTTCGAGCGCTTGCAGAAGTGCGGATAGCTGCTGAGTCCCGGCATTTGATGCGCTTGCTGCATCAACGGACGTCGCAGGCGATTGCCGGACAAAGCCTCGATCTCGGACAAGAGATCCATGACCTCAACTGCTATGAGGTCATGGTTGGTGGCAAATCCGGGGCATTCCTGAGTTTGCCCCTTGAAATGCCTTTAATCCTGGCACGACGCGATCAAGATCTGGCCACCGCCCGGCAGGGCGCCAACGCCTTCGCGATTGGCTACCAGATTGCGGACGATCTCGCCGATCTGGATGACCGTACCCTTCGCGGCTCCAATCTCGTCGCCATTCTCGAAAAGCACCATGGCCGTGATCGAGCTATAGCATTGTCGAAGGTTCGAGCCGAACTTGCCTTCGCCGAAGCGATCGATCTGGCAAATCTTCTACCGTCCGGCTGTGCCGCTCTCCTCGGGGACTATGCCGCCATGATGCTGGCCAATCTTCACTGCCGGCGGGCAGCATGAAACGATTTCTGGTGTTTCAATCCCATAGCTTTCGTGAAAGCGTTTCAGATGGGCCGGAGGCCCCTATCCAAGTGCTGTCGCGACACGGGCGGAGTTTCCGCTATGCCAGCCATTTTCTCGGGCGGACCGAAGCCCAGAATGCCGCGCGCCTTTACGCTTTCTGTCGCGAGGTCGACGACCTTGCCGATTTGAGCCTTGACCAAGTGCAGGCGGACTCCAGGCTGCGGCAGATCGAGCGCGGCCTCTCCACCGGGCGATCGACCGATCCGATTGTGGCCGATCTCCTGGCATTGGCGGCTTCGACCGAACTCGATCTTACCGCGGCGACCGAACTGGTCCGTGGGGTCCGCGACGACCTTGGCCGGGTCGAGATTGCCAGTATCGACGAGCTTCTGCGCTATTGCTTCAGGGTTGCCGGCACGGTCGGCTTGATGATGGGCCCCTTGCTTGGAATCAGGGATCGCTGCGCCGAACCATTCGCGATCGATCTCGGCATCGCGATGCAACTCACCAATATAGCCCGGGACGTGATGGAGGATGCAGCCGCCGGCCGCCGCTATCTGCCGGGCGATTGGACCGAGGGATTGAAGCCTGAACAAATCGTCGCCTCTACCGACACCGCGTCGATATCCGTGCAAAGAGCCATAGCGAGGGTCTTGCGGCTCGCAGAGCGCTACTATCGGAGTGGCGAGGCCGGGTTGGTCTATCTTCCGGAGAAGCCGCGGCTCGCGATCACGATCGCAGCACGTCTTTACCGCGAGATCGGCCGCGAACTCGAGCGCCGGGAACTGGCATTCTGGGAGGGCCGCGCCGTCGTCTCGCCGTGGCGCAAACTAAGGATCACGGCACGCATACTGATCCAGCACCACAGCCACACGCGGCTTGGCCGAAGGGCGCGCAAGCACGACCCAAGTTTGCACCGCTCGCTTACCCACCTGCGTGCAACCAATGCGCCGCACGAATTCGGATCCATCAGCGCGTGACAACACCAGACGTCGATCTTGCCATTCTCGGCGGTGGTTGTGCCGGGTTGTCACTTGCACGGCGGATCGCCTCCCTTGATCCGCGGTCGCCGAAGGTCGCCGTCATCGAGCCGCGCGAGACCTACCACAGCGACCGCACATGGGCCTTTTGGCGTCAATCCGAAACCGACCCCATCATCGACCCTTTGGTCGTCAAACGCTGGCCATGCTGGCGCATCGGAACGCGCGAACGCAACTCCCTGCATCATCTGCCATCACGGCCCTATTCGGTGGTCCCGGCCGGCCGTTTCTATGATGACGCCCGCCGCCACATAGAGGTCAGCGCCAATGTTAGGCTTCATGGCGGCACCCGGGTGTTCGGGATCGAGCAGGACGACCGGCAAGTGCGGATCGAGACCAGCCATGGCTTCTTGACCGCCCACCATGTCGTCGATACGCGTCCACCCTCCGCGACCCTGATTCAGACCGCGATCATGCACCAAGTCTTCAAGGGTGTGGAGATCGAAATCGAGCGGCCGGCCTTCGAGACGCATGCGGTGGACCTGATGACCGAGATGCGGGTCGATGAGGGCGGTTTCGTCTTCACCTATGCCCTGCCCTTCAGCGCAACCCGGGCACTCATCGAGGTCACGCGGTTTACCGAAACCCGGCAGCTTCCGGCAAGCCTCGATGCCGAACTCGCTGAGGCCATCGATCGACGGATCGACGATTCCGGATACCAGGTTATCAGGCGCGAGCAAGGCGTTTTGCCAATGGGGTTGTCCCATGGTTGCAACGGTTCAGGACGCATTGTCAGGGCCGGCACCGCGGCCGGCGCAATGCGCGCCGCCACCGGCTACGCCTTCATCCGCATCCAGCGATGGGCCGACCTTTGCGCCGAGGCGGTCATCCGCGGACATGCGCCTCTGCCCCATCCGCCAGATCCATGGGTAAGGGCTGCCATGGATCGGCTTTTCCTCGAGGTGATACGTCGGAACCCGGCCATGGCCCCGAGGCTGTTTTCAAGCCTCGCCACCCAAATCAAACCCCATACGTTCGTCGGATTCCTTTCCGATGAAGCAGGGCCGCTCGATCTCGTCAAAATTGCATCGGCCTTGCCGACAATGCCCTTTCTCAGAACCCTGGCCACACTTTCCCCCCAAACTCTCGCCGTAGCCCGCCGCTTGCCAGCCTGATGCATGCGAAGGGTATCGAAGGTTGGATCTTCGTAAGTGTCGCTGCACTAGCCTGCCTCGCGACCATGACCTTGGGCCTCCCTCATGAGGTGCAAGTGGTCCTGCTGGTCGCTATGGTTGCGCTGCTGGGCTTGCCCCACGGCGCCCTTGATCTCGACATCGCCCGGCAGGCCGGGCTTTGGACTACAAGCGTTCAGGGCTTGAAGTTCGGCCTCCTTTATCTGGCGATCGTGCTCGCCTCCATCGGGCTTTGGCTGTTTTCACCTGTCGCCGCCTTGTCGCTCTTCTTGACAATGAGTGCGCTGCATTTCTCGGGCGACTGGCGAGCCCAGATCGGCCTGGCTCAGCGGCTCGTTGTCGGTGGCGGCGTGATAGCCTTGCCTGCACTCTTTCATGGCGGCGAAGTCGCAGCACTCTTTGCAATGTTGGTGCCGGAGGCTTCCGCCTTCGCCGTTTCCAGGGCATTGCAGGTGACAGGATGGGCCCTGCTGGCCGCCATCATCTTCATCGCGCGATCGATCCGGCATCCGCGCACACGGTTCGAGATCCTCGGGATTGTCGCCGCCGCGGCCGTGCTGCCGCCATTGGTCTATTTCGTCGTCTATTTCTGCTTCCTGCACAGCCCACGACATCTGATCGAAGCCGCGGCGGACGCGGGATTGGAGACGCCTCAGGCGGTCGCATTGCGGTGCGGGCCGATTATCGGCATCACTTGGCTCGGGGCGATCCTTGCGGCCTTGGTCGTTCCCGCTACTGCCTACGATAGCGCCGCAATACAGATCGTCTTTATCGGGCTCTTTGCCCTGAGTGTGCCGCACATGGCGCTGATCGAGTTCTGGGCGCAAGCTGACCAATATGCGGGGGGAGAGAGGTTTTGACCGAAGTTCGAAAACTCTACATCCTCCTGTGCGGCTACGAGATCTTGCCGAAGACCGTGTCGACGCGGGATCGGGGGGCGCGGTTTGTCCTGGCGGAGCCGATCTGCGCCTATCTGCTGGAGACGTCGCAAGGCTGGGTGCTGTTCGATACCGGCCTCGATAGCCGCAATCTGCGCGATCCCGGGGAGAGCCAGGAGTTGTTTGTAAGCGACATGATGCCGGCGCCGCCCCTCATTCTGCCTGAGCATGAGATCGTGGCCCAAATGTCCGCGATCGGGGTCGCGCCGAGCGATATCGGCCATGTGGTGCTCAGCCACGTGCATGCGGACCACACCGGCAACCTCCATCTTTTCCGCCATGCGCGCGTCTCGATTCAGCGCCTGGAGCATGAATTCGCGTTCTCGGAGGCGCAGCGCGGCAACCGCTTCTTCCGCGAGATTGCGGCACCGGACATCGACTGGCATATCGTCGAGGGCGATTGGCGACCGATGCCGGGCATCGAATTGATCCTGACCCGCGGCCATCGTCCCGGCCATCAATCCATGACCGTCACCCTGCCCTCGGGTGCCACCAAGATCATCACGGCCGACGCCGGCGACCTTCCGCGAGAATTTCGAAGAGGAAATCCTGCCGGGCGGCAGTGTCGACGATGCGGCCGCACTCGCCAGCATTCGTCGCGTCAAACGCATCGCCAGCGAGACCGGCGGTGAATTGGTGCTGCTGCATGATCCGAACTTCGTGCACCAGGCGCGGCTGGCACCCGAATTCTACGGCTGAGCCGATCAGCCGGGCGACGCCTTGGCTGATGCTCGACGTCGCCGACCGCGGCGCTACGTGTTGCCAGCCACGAACGATCGATGATACCGAGCATCATGGCTGCGAAGACGCTGCAACAGTCGGGCATGCAGGAGGAATCATTTGATCCACTATCATGGTATCCGCCGGTCGCATCATGCGGGCGTTCGGCCGATGCGGAACTCGGTTCGCCTTCATCACCCCGACTACAACAAGCTCGAGACCCAGGGCTGGAAGGCATTGCAGGCCGAGGGCAAGCTCTCCAGCGAAGGCTGGAACCGCCAGGAAAAATGGGCGCTCGATAATGGTCTGCCCGGTGCGGAAAGCCTGACGGACCGCTCGATCCCGACCTTTTCGCGGGGGGAACTGCCGCATTTCGCGGGCATCAACACGTTTCTCAAAGCCCCCCATGTCGAGAATGTCCGCGACGTCGGCAAATACGATGCGGCCGTGCTCGGCATACCGTTCGACGGTGGCGCTACCTATCGCCCGGGCGCTCGGTTCGGACCGCAAGGTGTGCGCAAGATTTCGGCCCTCTACACGCCCTACAATTACGAAACGGGCGTCGATCTGCGCGAACAGATGACCCTTTGCGACGCGGGCGATGTCTTCGCCATTCCGGGCAATCTCGAGAAAAGCTTCGATCAGATCACCCGCGGCGTCGCCCATGTCTTCTCCTCGGGCGCGCTGCCGATCATGATCGGCGGCGATCACTCGATCGGCTTTCCCTGCGTGCGCGGCATCGCCAACTGCACCTCGAAGAAAATCGGCATCATCCATTTCGACCGGCATATCGACATGCAGGAAAAAGATCTGGATGAGCGGATGCACACGACCCCCTGGTATTGGGCGACCAATCTGCCGAACGTCTCGCCGAAGAACCTGGTGCAACTCGGCATCGGCGGCTGGCAGGTGCCGCGGCCGGGGGTCGAGGTCGCCCGGACGCGCGAGTCCAACGTCCTGACCATTCGCGACATCGAGACTTACGGGCTGGAAAAGACTGCCGAAATCGCGCTCGATCTCGCCTGGGAGGGAACGGACGCGGTCTACATCTCCTTCGACATCGATTCGATCGATTGCGGCTTCGTTCCCGGCACCGGCTGGCCCGAACCCGGCGGCTTCCTGCCGCGCGAGGCGCTGCGCATTCTGGGCCTGGTCGCAGCGCAAGGCATTTGCGGGCTCGAGGTCGTCGAGATAGCACCCTGCTACGATACCTCCGATATCACCTCGCTCATGGGCACGCGCGTCATCGTCGACACGCTCGGCTCGCTGGTCGCCCACGGCAAGCTCGGCACGCACAAACCCCTGATCGACAAACCGGTCAGCTATTGATCGAGGACACGCGCCATGCATGACCACGATCATCCCCATCACCACGGCGGTGGCCACGAGCACCCCGCGCCCAGACCCATCGGGCCGGGCCATAACCGGCCGCAAGCTACCACCCAGTGGCAGGTCCCGCATTTGCCTGAGGGCAGTGCGCCGCCCATCGCTCCAACCAACCAGGATCTCGACCTGGTCGAGGATAGCTTTGTCGAGAACTTCGCCCGGGCCTCGGATCCGACAAGTTTCCTGCGCCTCGCCGGCATCCCCTTCGTCGGCGTCGACAGCAAGGGCAGCCGCCTGCATCTGCTCAGGGTCGAACTCGAACACCGCACCGATGTCGGCGCCATCTCACCCCTGCTCGGCGGCGAAGGCATGCGCTACGACCCCCTGCCCGCGCGTCTCGTCTCACAGCGCCGCCGCCTGCTGTTCATCTATCACGATGGCCAACAGCAAGCCGCCCTGGACTTCGCCGAGGCAAGGGCGCTGAAGGATCAGAGCGCTGCTTCGAAATTCGCGATTGCGTCCGGAGGCGACGACGCGCTTTAGGCGGGAGCCAGGACAAGGGGGCTTTTGCCCCTGATAGGAAGCAAGACCAGGGGCCTTCATGGGACCCTGGAACCCCTTAGACTTTGGGGCCGTCGCGGGGGTTTGGCGGTGAGGAGAGCCAGAGGGGACGTAGCAGAGTGGGTGAAAAGGGCCGGTAATACCGGGGGCTCTTGCCTCATTGTTGGAAGATCACGGGGAGCCGAGCCGGTCTGAGCGTCGACGTCGTAACCGGATGCTCGGATTTCGAGGGAAAGGCCAGGACCAGCTCGTCGCTGAGTTGACGGCGGGCCTCGCTGACGCCTTTAGCCCAAGGCCGCATGAAATTCGACTAGCGCGCAGCCTGTTGGGCAGCAACCGGATCGGCCGGCGCGGGCTTCGGCTTCGCCAAAGGTTGATCGAGCGGCTTCGCCGATTGCATGACCTTGCGGTTGACGGCTTCAGACGGGACCCGAGCCGGGTTCTTGCCCCGGCCGAACTGATCGGCGAGAAAAAGCGCTACCCGAACATCACGCTCCTCGACGGCAATCTCCAGCAGCTCGAGGGCCGCCCGCTCCAGCTGCTTGAGCCGATCTTCCTCTGAAAGACCCATCGTCTCCCGGCAGCAGGCCACCAGCTCGCCGATCTCATTTTTGGCCAAGCCAGGCCTCACAGTCATATAGTAATTGGAAACGTTGATAACAGTGTAATTGAGGCTGGACATTGTCTACTAGCGAATGTCGAAAGAGAATTAGCATCTGTTTGCAAACGAGGTAGTAGCACAGACTATCTTGATTTAGTTTTAGATAAGTGGATGAAAGAGCGGCATCTTCTTAATCCTCCACTAAAATTATCTTGGGAATAACATATTGATACAGTGATACGATATTTTTGTGGTATTCGATGGGTATCAAATGTATCAGAATCCAAAAGGGTATTGTTAGACTATTTATCTATCCTGAAGTTTCAAAATAGTGATCGAGTTCGCTATCTCCAATCACTACTGGAGGATTTATAGCGATATCGAGACGACTTGGATAGCGCCTAAGAGGGGTCGCGATGACCTGACATCCGCGCACGGATTAAAGGCGAATGAGACAGCAAGCAATGCCAACGACGATTTCGTCACTGTTTTTGGGTTCCATGCACCTCCCCTTCCATGCCGTGGGGTCCGGGGAGATCGCATCTCCCCGGCGAGTCTCAGCGATCCCTAGGAAAGAGCGCGTCGGCGATCATGCCGAATTTGACACGGACTGTGCTGGCGTTGCGGAAGAAGCACCCTATCCCTCGCCTCGAACAGACACCGCCACCCTGTGGGAGAGGTCTCGGCCATCGATGCCAGCAATCTCGCAGACCACACCCACCAGGCGGTTGTGGGGCGGAGCCTGAAACTATGTCCGAAACCTGTTAGTCCCTCGTTTGTGCTTCGTAATAGGCACGAAGGACGGCGTTCATGCGGGTTTGCCAGCCTTTTCCGTGGCTCTTGAACCAATCGAGCACATCGGCGTCGATGCGAAGACCCGTATGCTTCTTGCCGGGCGCTACGACCACACGAGCGGTCTGCCAGAAAGCATCATCAAGCAGCTGTGCGTCAGGGTCCCCGCATGCGGCGGCTTCAACTTCCTGTTCCGACATGGCCCGCAATCGATCCCAGTCAGTACGATTGTCTGCCGGTCGATAGCTGCCGTCACTTTTCCGAACCAAGACTTCGCCGTCTTCAGTGACGATAGCCTTTGTCAGCTCCTCGTTGCTCATAGGCCTGTCTTTCCCGCTTGCTCGCTCGACGCGCCGAAATCAGACGAATACTGCCGGCTCGACGGGTGAACGTGACATGGACATAGGTTCCCTTGAAGGGCGCTATAAGAATGAACCGCACCTCGCCGTAACTCTTGCGCTTGTCTTCCAACACCAAGCAATCATCGGTCGAGAAGACGCCAACAATATCGTCAAAAGCGAGGCCATGCTTTTGCAGGTTAATGCGGTTTTTCTGCTCGTCCCACTCAAACACGGTAACGTTGTAGCAACATATGTTACCACATCAAGCGTGCAAAACGTTTTCGCCGAAAAAAAGAGAGCATGAGACTTATGCGATCTTTTTGAGGATAGTGGCTCCTGAGCCCTGTCTCCATGCCGATCTCAACTCGATCGATTGCTCGATTCCGAGAACGGCAATGTGACGCTGGCGACGCTGACCCGTGCCGCGAAGGCCGTGGGCCGGTCCATCAAGCTCGAAATGACTTAGAATCCGCTAATTTCCTCCACATGCCGCGGGGTGCTCGAGGGGCAAACGTTTTGCCCCTCGTCTGTTCTTGCAGCCAGTCTGTTGTTGAAGGTGGGGCCTTTTCTTCGACTAGCGCTGTCTGATCGAAGCCGTTATATCGCAGCGCAACAACTGGGGTGG
>JBGSYN010000155.1:0-13732 GCA_041750975.1 Geminicoccaceae bacterium
TCGAGACGGCCCGGCGGCTGCCGCTTTCATCCGCGCTGCGATGCCTTCATGGCCGGGCGCTGCGAGCGGATCGAGCCGCTGCCGGTGGCCATCGCTCCTGGCCACAGCGCCCGCTGCCTGCTCTATGACCGGGCGGAGGCCGCGGCATGAGCGCAGCACCGGCACCCCTGCTCGAGGTCAAGAACCTCGCCATGCGCTTCCCGATCCAAAAGGGATTCCTGAAGCGGACCGTCGGCCATGTGCATGCGGTCAACGATGTCAGCTTCGATGTCCGACCGGGCGAAACCTTCGGTATCGTCGGCGAATCGGGCTGCGGCAAGACGACGACGGGCCGCTGCATCACTCGCATCCTGGAGCCGAGCGAAGGCAGCATTCTCTATCGCCACAAGGACGGCCGGGTGACGGATCTCGCCCATCTCGGACGCCGCGGCCTGTCGCCGTTGCGGCGCGAGATCCGGATGATCTTCCAGGACCCGCATTCCTCGCTCAATCCGCGCCTGCCGGTGGTCGAGATCGTCGGCCAATGTCTTCGCGCCAACGGCATCGTCCGAGGTTCCGAACTCGAGGACCGGGTTGCCGATATCCTTCGCCGGGTCGGCCTCAGGCCGGAATATATGCGCCGCTACCCGCATGCCTTCAGCGGCGGCGAGCGCCAGCGCATCGGCATTGCCAGGGCCATCGCCCTCAATCCCCGGCTGGTCGTCGCGGATGAGGCGGTTTCGGCTCTCGACGTCTCGGTCCAGGCGCAGACGCTCAATCTCCTGAACCAGCTCAAGGCGAGCCTCGGCCTGACCTACATCTTCATCGCTCACGATCTTTCCGTCGTCGAATATATCTGCGACCGGATCGCGGTCATGTATGTCGGCAAGATCGTCGAGCTCGCCGACCGCGACAGGCTCTATGCGACGCCGAAACATCCCTACACGGAAGCGCTGATGTCGGCCGTGCCGGTGCCCGATCCGAAACTCCGCGATCGCCGCCGGCGGATCAGGCTCGAGGGCGAGGTCGCCGATCCGGCCAATCCGCCATCCGGCTGCTTCTTCCATCCGCGCTGCCGCTACGCAACGGAACGCTGCCGCAAGGAACAGCCAGTACTGCGTAACGTCGGCGGCGGTCACATCGCCGCCTGCCACTATGCCGAAGAGCTCGAACTCAAGGGCGCATTCGCCGAAGCTGCATAAAAAGGGAGAAAAAACATGGCCGAGCGCCAGCCGAACATTCTTTGGATCTGCACGGATCAACAGCGCTTCGACACGATCGGCGCCTTGGGCAACCCGCATGTCAGAACACCCACCATCGACCGGCTCTGCGCCGAGGGTACCGCCTTCACCCATGCTTATTGCCAGGCGCCGATCTGCACGCCGAGCCGCGCCAGCTTCCTCACCGGCATGTATCCGAGCACGGTCCATGTGAACCGCAACGGCAATGACCGCTTTCCCGACAACGTGCCGCTGGTCACCAAGATGTTCGCCGATGCCGGCTACCATTGCGGCAATATCGGCAAGCTGCATCTGGCCGGCGCCTACAAGCGGATCGAGCCCAGAACCGATGACGGCTACAGCACCTTTCTCTATAGCCACGCGCCCCGCGACAATTGGCAAGTCGGCCACGCTTATGCGGATTGGGTCCGGAGCAAGGGTGCCGTGCTCGGCGAGCTCACCCAGTCGATCGACGGCGTGCCTGAGGAATTGCACCAGACGACCTGGTGCGCCGAGATGGCGATGGACTTCATAGAGGCCAACAAGGGCAAGCCCTGGCTCTTGTCGGTCAATATCTATGACCCGCATCCGCCCTTCAATCCGCCGAAGCGCTACCGTGAGATGTTCGATCCCGCGGCCATGCCGGGCCCCCATTTCCAGGACAGCGATCTCCGCCAGCAGGAGATCCTGGCCCCTGTCGACTTTCAATCGAAGGGCCGCAATCCTGCCGAGTTGGACATCAACCATCCGATCCTCGCCAGGGGCCATGGCGAGCCCGATTTCGCAGGCGAGAGCGGCGGCCTGCGCGACGCCAGGACCCTGCAGGCCGCCTATTACGCCATGATCAAGCTGATCGACGATCAGCTGGCACGCATTCTGAATCGTCTCGAGGCGAGCGGCGAGGCCCAGGACACCATCGTCATCTTCACCAGCGATCATGGCGAGACCCTGGGCGATCACGGCCTCATCCAGAAAGGTTGCCGTTTCTACGAGGGCCTGGTCCGCGTCCCCTTGATCTGGCGCTGCCCGGGCCGGATCGAGGCCGGTGTCGTCAGCGACGCTCTGGTCGAGCTCACGGACAAGGCACCAACCATTCTGGACTTTGCCGGGCTCGAGATCCCGCAGCACATGCAGGGCAGGAGTTTCCGGCCGATCCTCGAAGGCAGGGCGCCCGCCGGCCACCACCGCGACTATGTGCGCACCGAATATTATGACGCCCTCGATCTGCCCGGAGCTTCGCTCGCGACCATGTATCGGGATCGTCGCTACAAGATCGTGAACTATCACCGGCATGAGTTCGGCGAGCTCTACGACCTCGAGGCCGACCCCTGGGAATTCGACAACCTCTGGGACGCACCCGATCACCAGACCTTGAAGCTGCGGCTCTTGAAAGCCAGCTTCGACGCCAGCATGAGGATCATCGATCAGGGCTCGCCTCGCATCGGGCCGATGTGATCCCCTGAACTCAACGGCGGCACCGCCGGGAGAGCGCTCGCGTGGAAGTCATCATTCGACCCGACGAAGCCGCCGCCACGGACCTCGTGGCGCGGCTGATCGTAGCGCGGATCGAGGCGAAGCCCGATTGCGTGCTGGGTCTTGCGACGGGCCGCACGATGGAGCGGCTCTATGCTCGCTTGGTCCAGCGCATCGGCGAGCATGACTTGTCGCTCCGCCGCTGCCGCACCTTCAATCTCGACGAATATATCGGTCTGCCGGCGACGGACACCAACTCATACCACCAGTTCATGCGGCATCATCTGTTCGATCACGTCGATCTGAACCCCGAGAATACGCATGTCCCGGACGGCGTGGCCGCGGATCATGCCGTCGAGGCCGAGCGTTTCGAACAAGCGATCAAGAATGCGGGCGGCATCGATCTGCAGCTTCTCGGCATCGGCACGGCGGGTCATATCGGCTTCAACGAGCCGCTTTCGGCCCTGACGTCGCGCACGCGCGTCAAGACGCTCACACCCGCGACCATTGCCCAGAACGCCGACGCTTTTGGCGGCGATCCGGAGCGGGTGCCGAAACGGGCGCTCACCATGGGTGTCGGCACCATCCTCGAGGCCAGGGAAATCATCCTGCTCGCCACCGGTGTTTCGAAAGCCGACATCGTCGCCGAGGCGGTCGAGGGTCCGCTCAGATCGATGATCACAGCCTCGGCCCTGCAACTTCACCCCAATTGCAAAGTGGTGCTCGACGAAGATGGGGCCAAAGGCCTGTCTGGTCGGGACTATTACGATTTCGTCTTCGCCAATGAACCGGAATGGCGGTCATATCGAGAGTAGGGCCTGCGGTTAAGGACCGAAACCTGGCTTGCCCATTGACGTTTCATCGGCCCTGGGGGCACTTTCCTGCGTTGACCAAGAGGGAGTTTGACGATGGATGACTTGCGGCTGGCGAACGATGCCGATCCGATGGAGACCAATGAATGGCTCGACGCCGTCGATTCGGTGCTCGAATTCGAGGGCCGGGATCGAGCTGTGTTTCTGCTCGAGCAGGCGATCGACCGGGCCCATGAGCATGGCGCCGACCTCCCCTTCACCGCCGGCACCCCTTATCTCAACACGATCCCGCTCGAGGACCAGCCCGACTATCCGGGCGACCTCGAGCTCGAATACAGGATCCGCTGCTATACGCGCTGGAACGCCATGGCCATGGTGCTGCGTGCCAACAAGGAAAGCTCGGAGCTCGGTGGGCATATCGCGAGCTATGCCTCTTCGGCGACACTCTATGATGTCGGCCTGAACCATTTCTGGCAGGGCTCGACCGAGGACAAGCCCGGCGATCTGATCTTCTTTCAGGGCCATTCCGCCCCGGGCATGTATGCGCGGGCTTTTTTGGAAGGCCGGCTGACCGAAGCGCAGCTCTTGAAATTCCGCCAGGAGACCGGCGGCGACGGGCTCAGCTCCTACCCCCATCCCTGGCTGATGCCGGATTTCTGGCAGTTCCCGACGGTTTCGATGGGTCTCGGACCGCTCATGGCGCTCTATCAGGCGCGCTTCATGAAATACATCCATAACCGTGGCATCGTCGAAACCGAGGGCCGCAAGGTCTGGGCTTTCCTCGGCGATGGCGAGATGGACGAGCCGGAAAGCATGGGTGCGATCACGGTTGCCGCTCGCGAGGGGCTCGACAATCTCGTCTTCGTTGTCAACTGCAACCTGCAGCGTCTCGACGGCCCGGTGCGCGGCAACGGCAAGATCATCCAGGAACTGGAGACGAATTTCCGGGGTGCGGGGTGGAACGTTGTCAAAGTGATCTGGGGCAGCCGCTGGGATCCGCTCCTCGAAAAGGATCGCACCGGCCTCCTGCGCCGGCGCATGGAAGAGGCGGTCGACGGCGAGTATCAGGCTTTCAAGCGCAATGGCGGCGCCTACACGCGGGAAAAATTCTTCGGCAAATACGACCAGCTGAAGCAGCTCGTCGCCGAGATGAGCGATGAAGAGGTGTGGCTGCTCAATCGCGGCGGGCATGATTCGGTGAAGATTCACGCCGCCTACAAGAACGCCATGGAGACCAAGGGCCAGCCGACGATCGTTCTGGCAAAGACCGTCAAGGGCTACGGCATGGGTGAGGCCGGTGAAGGCCAGAACATAACCCACCAGCAGAAGAAGATGGGCGAGCAGGCGCTCCGCTCATTCCGCGACCGCTTCAAGATCCCGGTCGAGGACAAGGATCTGGAAAAAATCCCGTTCCTGCGCTTCGAGGAAAAGAGCCCCGAGCTCGAGTATCTGCGCGAACGCCGCAAGGCGCTTGGCGGCTACCTCAATAGCCGCCTGCATGTGTCGCCCAAGCTCGAGGTGCCGGGCCTCAGCGCGTTCGATGCGCTGCTCAAGGACAGCGGCGATCGCGAGATCTCGTCGACGATGGCGTTCGTCCGCTTTCTCAACACGGTCTGTAGGGACAAGAAGATCGGCAAGTTCGCCGTCCCGATCGTGCCCGATGAAAGCCGCACCTTCGGCATGGAGGGCATGTTCCGGCAGCTCGGGATCTATTCGCCCAAGGGCCAGCTCTATGAGCCCGAGGACGCCGGCCAGCTGATGTATTATAAAGAGGACAAAGAGGGGCAGGTGCTGCAGGAGGGCATCAACGAGGCTGGCGGCATGGCCGACTGGATTGCCGCTGCGACCTCCTACAGCGTCCACGGCCAGCCGATGATCCCCTTCTTCATCTTCTATTCGATGTTCGGCTATCAGCGCGTCGGCGATCTCTGCTGGGCGGCCGGCGACAGCCGCGCCCGCGGCTTCCTGCTCGGTGGCACCGCCGGGCGGACGACCCTCAATGGCGAGGGCCTGCAGCATCAGGACGGCCACAGCCATGTGCTGTTCCATGGCGTCCCGAATTGCATTTCCTACGATCCGACCTTCTCCTACGAAGTCGCCGTGATCATGCAGGACGGCCTCCGCCGCATGTTCGAGGAGCGCGAGGACGTCTATTACTACGTCACCCTGATGAACGAGAACTACCACCATCCGGCCATGCCCAAGGGTGCGGAAGAGGGCATCAAGAAGGGCCTCTATCTGTTCAAGAACGGTGGCCGCAATCGGACCAAGGGCAAGCGCGTCCAGCTCCTGGGCTCGGGCACGATCTTCAACGAGGTCATCGAGGCGGCGGCCCTGTTGAAGAAGGATTGGGGTGTCGTCGCCGATCTATGGGGTGCGCCCTCCTTCAATGAGCTCTCGCGCGACGGACATGAAGCCCATCGCTGGAACATGCTGCATCCCGAAGAGGAGCCGCAAATACCCTACGTCACCGAATGCCTGGAGGGCCACGAGGGCCCGGTGATCGCGGCGACGGACTATATCCGCCTCTATGCCGATCAGATCCGGGCCTTCATTCCGAGGCGCTACACCGTGCTCGGCACCGACGGCTACGGGCGCAGCGATTTTCGCAAGGCGCTGCGGCGGCATTTCGAGGTCGACCGCTACTATGTCACGATCGCGGCCCTGATGTCCCTGGCGCAGGAACAAGTCATTCCGATGAAGACCGTCGCCGACGCCATCAAGAAATACGAGATCGATCCGGAAAAAACCTACTCGCTCTACGCCTGATAGCGCGTAGCTGGGAGCAATTGATCAGAGGGAGGGGCTGAATGAGCGCCAAGGAAGTACTGGTGCCCGATATCGGTGATTTCGACGACGTCGAGATCATCGAGGTGCACATCGCCAAGGGCGATGAGGTCAAGGAAGAGGACCCGCTCATCACCCTGGAGAGCGACAAGGCTTCGATGGAGGTGCCGGCGCCCTTCGCCGGCAAGGTTGGCGAGGTCAAGGTCAAGGCCGGGGACCGGATCTCCGAGGGCGATGTCATAGCATTGGTCGAGACCGGCGACGAAACGGCGGAGGAGGAAGGGGCCAAAGCTGAGGAGGGGGCTGAGGAGGGGGACCAGGACGAGGAGACCGAGGAGGAGGACGAGGAGGAAGCAGAGCAAAAACCGGCCAAGACCGAAGAGAAGGCCGAAGCGCCCAGCCGCGCGCCTGAGCGCCCGAAAGCCGAGCCGAGCCGGGCCCCGGATCGTGGCCGCGGCGACCTTCCGGATTTCAGCGGTGTGCATGCGAGCCCGAGTGTGCGGCGGCTGGCCCGAGAGCTCGAGATCGATCTCAATCGGATCAAGGGCAGCGGCGAAAAAGGCCGGATCACCAAGGACGACGTCAAATCCCATATCGGCGGCGGTGCCCCGGGTGCTGCGGCCGCACCGAGTGGCGGCATGGGGATCCCCGAAGTTCCGGCCGTCGATTTCTCGAAGTTCGGCGAGATCGAGGAAAAGCCGCTCTCCCGCATCAAGCGGATCAGCGGCCCGCATCTGCAACGTGCCTGGCTTAACGTCCCGGCGGTGACGCATGGCGATGAAGCCGACATCACCGATCTCGACGTCTACCGCAAGGAATTGGACACATCCGCCAAGGAGCAGGGCTTCCGCGTCACGCTCCTGTCCTTCCTGATCAAGGCGTCGGTCTCGGCGATGAAGAAGTTCCCGGAGTTCAACAGTTCGTTGAGCCCGGACAAGCAGAACCTGATCTACAAGAAATATTTCCATCTGGGCATCGCCGTCGATACGCCGGACGGGCTGGTCGTGCCGGTGATCAGGGACGTCGACCGCAAGGGCATCGACGACATCTCGAAGGAACTCGGCGAGGTCTCGAAGAAGGCGCGCGACGGCAAGCTGCAGTCCTCGGACTTGCAGGGCGGCTGCTTCACGATCTCGAGCCTGGGCGGGATCGGCGGCACCGATTTCTCGCCGATCGTCAATGCGCCCGAAGTCGCCATCCTCGGTGTCGTCCGCTCGAAAATGGCGCCGGTCTGGGACGGCGAGCAGTTCGTGCCGCGGCTGATGCTGCCGCTCTATGTCACCTACGACCATCGGGTTGTCGACGGGGCGCTGGCGGCTCGTTTCATGCGGCATTTCTGCTACGTCCTCGAGGACGTGCGCCGCCTCGTTCTCTGATCGAAAGGACCGAGCCATGGCAAGCGAGATCAAGGTCCCGGATATCGGCGAGTTCACCGACGTCGAGATCATCGAGGTGCTGGTCGAGGCGGGTCAGACAGTTGAGGCCGATGATTCCCTGATCACCCTCGAGAGCGACAAGGCGTCGATGGACGTCCCGGCACCGCGCGGCGGCACGATCGCCGAGGTGAAGGTCAAGGCGGGCGACCGTGTCTCCGAAGGCGACGTCATCATGATACTCGAGGAGGCCGGCGAGCAGGCGGCGTCGGAAGAGAAATCCGAAACCGAACCGGAGGAAAAGAAGGAAAAAGCGCCGGCCTCGAAACCCGCGAGCGAGCCTTCCGAGAAAGGCGATGTCCATGCCGAGGTCGTCGTCATCGGCGCCGGGCCGGGCGGCTATACCGCGGCCTTCCGGGCGGCCGATCTCGGCCTCAAGACCGTCATCATCGATCCCCGCGAGACCCTTGGAGGGGTCTGCCTCAATATCGGCTGCATTCCGTCGAAGGCACTGCTGCATGCCGCCAAGGTGATTGCCGATGCCCGGGAGATGAGCGAGCACGGCCTCGGTTTTGCCAAACCCAAGATCGATCTGGATGAGTTGCGCAGCTGGAAAGATGGGGTCGTCAAGAAGCTGGTCAGCGGGCTCGGCGGCATGGCCAAGCAGCGCAAGGTCGAATGGCTCAGGGGTCGCGGCAAATTCACCGGGCCGAACATGATCGAGGTCGAACTGAGCGAGGGCGGCAAGCAGACGGTGAGCTTCGAGAAGGCGATCATCGCCGCGGGCTCGGAGCCGGTCACGCTCCCCTTCATACCCCACGATGATCCACGGGTGATGGACAGCGAGGGTGCGCTGGATCTTGAAGAGATCCCGAAGCGTTTTCTGCTGGTCGGCGGCGGCATCATCGGGCTCGAAATGGCCAACGTCTATTCGGAACTCGGCGCGGAAGTCAGCGTCGTCGAACTGACCGATCAGCTGATCCCGGGCGCCGACAAGGATATCGTGCAGCCGCTCACCAAACGCATCCAGAAGCTCTACAAGAACATCTATCTCAAGACCAAGGTGACCAACGTCGAGGCCATGAAAAGCGGTCTCAAGGTCAGCTTCGAGGGCGGCAATGCGCCCAAGTCGGAAACCTATGACAGGATCCTCGTGGCCGTCGGCCGCAAACCCAACGGCAAGCTGGTCGCTGCCGAAAAGGCAGGGGTCGAGGTCGACGAGCGCGGCTTCATCCATGCCAACAAGCAGCAGCGCACCAATGTCGAGCATATTTTCGCGATCGGCGATGTCATCGGCCAACCGATGTTGGCGCACAAGGCGACGCATGAAGGCAAGGTCGCGGCCGAGGTCTGTGCCGGCCACAAGAGCTCGTTCGATGCCAAGGTGATTCCGGCCGTGGCCTATACCGACCCCGAGGTCGCCTGGTGCGGGATTACGGAACACGAGGCCAAGGACCAGGGCGTCGACTATGAGAAGGGCGTCTTTCCCTGGGCCGCTTCGGGGCGCGCGCTCGCCATCAACCGGACCGAAGGACTGACCAAGCTGTTGTTCGATCCGGAAAGCAAACGGGTTATCGGTGCGGGCATTGTCGGGCCGAACGCCGGCGATTTGATCACCGAGGTGGCGCACGCTATCGAAATGGGTGCGGATGCCGAGGATATCGCTCTGACCATTCACCCCCACCCGACCCTCTCGGAAACGGTGGGGCTGGCGGCTGAGGCCTTCGAGGGCACGATCACCGATCTCTACATGCCGAAAAAGAAAAAATAGGGGCACTCGGCATGGCGCATTTTTGCAAGGGTGCTATGCGCGATTTTTGCTGCAACGCAATAAGATGGTCATTGTGCAGCGCAGCAAAGTGACTATCTGAACTGTGTCACATGAGCACACAGGAGACGTGAATATGGCCACCAAAACCACCCCCAAGTTCGATTTCGGCAAGTTCGACTTCAGCAAAGTCGACGTCGAGCAGGTTCTCGCCATGCACAAAGCCAATCTCGGCACGATGTTCGAGGCCCAGAGGGTCATGCTCGATACCGCGCAGACGCTCGCAGCAGCACAGTTCAACTATTTCCGCGACGCGCTCGGCAATGCGGAATCCATGGCCACGAAGATGGACATGCAGGCCAAGCCCGAGGCTTATGCCGAAGAGACCAAAGCGGTCGCCGAGAAGGCCATGGCCGTTGCCAAGAATGGCTACGATTTGAGCCTGAAGGCCCAGAACGATGTCGCCGAAATCTTGAGCAAGCGTGTCAACGCCAATGTCGAAGAGATGAAGAAGTTCGCCGCCTGATTCGTCAGCGGATTGGAACTATCGCAAAGGCCGGGTCTACCCCGGCCTTTTTGCTATGCGGCGGCGTTCTCGCCGACATCCCCGGCGTCGCCCTGAAATGACTGCACGGCGTCGAAGCCTTCGAGGACCGGTGGCTCTAGATAGAGTTCCCGATTGGCGCCGGCATTGCGGTGCGCCTGCCGGAAGGCCTCGGACTTGGTCCAGGCTATAAAGGCGTCATAAGACGCCCAGATCGAGTGCGACGCATAGAGGGTATGGTCTTCCCCGCTAGCGCCCTTGAGCAGACTGAACTGCTTGAAACCCGGCACGGATCGCAAATGGCTGTCGCGATCCCGCCAGACGCTCTCGAAGTCTGCCTCGAACCCCTTGCGGACCCGGAAACGGTTCATCGCGATGTACATTTTCGAGTGGCTCCTCAACGAGATTTTGCAACACAGACTAGCATGCCGGCAGCCGGATCGCCCACCCGATCATGCCGAAGCAGCGACAATGTGTGACCTGGGCCAGGCGCCGATATCGCCGCCTGTCATCAACCTGTCAAAACCTGGCGTCACGGTAGGGGCCAATCAATAGGGAATTGCCCAACACCGGCTGCCGCTAGTCGAATCCTTGATGTCCATCGCCTCTGCAGAGACGGCTATCGAGACCCGCTCGATCGCGTCGATCGCCCCGCTGGTCGACCTTTATGACGGCTTCATTGTCGACGGCTTCGGCACGCTGCATCACGGCGCCGGTGCGGCGCCGGGTGCCGCCAGGGCACTGAACAAGTTGGTCGACCTCGGCAAAAAGGTCGTCATCGTCGTCAATTCGAGCCTCGATCATGAAGCCGAGACCAATGAACTGGGCCGGCACGGCGTCGTCCTCCCCGCCGGCTCGACCATGATCAGCTCGACAGGGCTCGCCAATGAGCTTCTGGCGGATCGCGAACCGCAATCGGCGATGGATCTCGGCCATGCCTGCCTGGCTCTGGGTTGGTCCATCGATGGCGCCATCGCCTCGAAAATGCCGTTTCGCGTCGTCGACGACCCGTTGCAAGCGGACTTTATTCTGTTGGCCGGCGTCGATCGCGGAAATGCGGGCATCGAGCGCTGCCGCAGTGTCCTGACGCTCGCGCGGTTGCGCAATCTTCCTCTGGTTTGCAGCAATCCGGATAGTTATGTGCTCGACGCGGCATGGCTGGATCGCGGCCCCGGCAATCTTGCCAACGACTATGAGCGGGCGGGAGGCCGCGTTCATTGGATCGGCAAGCCGCATCCGGCGATCTATCGACAAGCCCTGCAACGGCTCGATCTGCCCCCGGATCGCGTGGTTGCGATCGGCGACGATGTCGATATCGATATCCGGGGAGCAATCGAGGCCGGGATCGATACCGCTCTCCTGACAAGCGGAGCCCATCACGATCATTTCTGCGATGCGGCGGGACCCGCGAGTTTGCTCGAAAAGCTGACGCACCTGCTCGAGAACGGCTCGATGCGCCACGCCCCGCAATGGCTGCTCCGCGCGTTCGAGATCGAGCGCCTGTCCTAATCGAGGGTCTTGGCGAAGAACGCCATCGTACGTTCGTCGGCCAAGATTGCCTGCGCGTCGGCGCGCCTGCTGCCGAACTCCGTGGCGAAACCGTGATCGACGCCGGGATAGTCGAAGATCGTGACGTTGGGATGATCATCCAAGCCTGCGTGCATTCGGGCTTGCGTCGCCTTGTCGACGAAGTGGTCTTCCTGCGGAATGTGCAGCATGACCGGATGCGTGATGGCATCCTTTTCGCCCAGCAAGCCGTCGATGCCGACGCCATAATAACCGACACTCGCATCGACATCGGTGCGCTGGGCGGTCATGAACGCGAGACGGCCGCCGAGACAATAGCCGACCACGCCCGACCTTGCCTCCCTGGATCAACCGTGTCCTGGCGACCTTAATAGTCGTCTGGAGGTCCGTGATGCCAAGTTCCTGGTCGAACTTTCCCATCAGCGCGAATGCGCGCTCGAGTTCGGGCTTCACGTCCGGATCGAGCTCGATTCCGGGTTCGAGCCGCCAGAACAGATCGGGTGCGATCGCAAGGTAGCCCGCCACCGCCAAGGCATCGCATTTGCGGCGAATACCGGCATTGACCCCGAAGATTTCCTGGATCACGACGATTGCGGCGCGCGGCGTGTCCGCGGGCTCAGCGCAATAAGCGACGAAGCTTCCTGTGCCATCCATAGAGTCGATGTCGATCACGGTCGTCACTGTCTCTCTCCTTGCTGCAGTCAGGTCGTAAAACGCGTCTCTCGACGCGCTATTCAAGCACCCATGACCGGTCCGGGGCTTGAGAAACCTATTCAACGCTCGGTGGCCGCACGAAGCTCCAGTACCGCTTCGGGTGGACCGGAGCCATCATTTCAAAAAGACCCACCTATCCACCGAACAAAGCGCGTTGGGCCTATGGAACCGATCGAATGCTTTGAGCCCATCCACGACCCTCGACGGGCCGCAGCGAACGACGGGGACCAAGATTCGCGACAGCACGTATCAAACCCTCAAAGATTTTGCCCGCGGCTCCTGTCCGTGGGTTTTAGGAGTAGCCGGCGATCGCTTCGAGCCGCGGATGGTTGTTTCACATCCCGAACGGCGTCATTTCCGTGGTATGGTCGGGGGCCGGATCTTGACGCGTGGCCTTTCACCTCGCGATCCGTGCACCCGGAGTCCGCCATGCAACTGGATCGTGTGATCACCTCCCCGCTGGCGCAGCGTATTACTCTCCTTGCCCTGCGCGTCACGACCGGATTTCTTCTCGTCTGGTTCGGACTGGACAAGGTCGTCACCGGCAGGGCGCCGCTGATGGTCCAGCGCAACGTCGAACTCGGCGACGCGATGGGGACCGGTATTGGATTATTTGTGGGCGGGGCCGAGGTCCTGATCGGCGGCCTCTGCGTGATCGGCCTCTGGCGGAGGCTGGCACTGCCGCTCCAGGCTCTGATCAACGGCGGAACGGCGGCCAGCGTCTGGTGGGCGATCCTCGATCCGTTCCGCTGGTACATCTCGGGCGTCGACCGGATCGTGTTCAACTCGCAAGTCTTCTACCCGACGAGCATCACCTTTGCTGCCTGTCTCCTGCTCATCGCCTTCCGCCACCACGACACCTTTGCCTTGGACAGAATCCGGCAACGATCGATGGCCAGCGGTTAACCGTTCGCAAAGTTTGGCGAGCCGGCGAGGGGCACGGTCGTGAATCTGACCTGCGGAAGGCGGTTGCTATTCGCCATCGGCGACGCGGTCGAGCAACTCTTCGAGGAGGTGCCTTTCGCCGTCGGTAAGGACAGACGTCTGGTCCAGCGAGGCACGCAATGCCGCGGCCGCTCCGCTCGGTCCCCGTGCCGCCGATGAAATCGCCTCGCCGGTGATGGCGGCCACGACCGCCTCGCGGGCCGTCTCCGACAGTCCGGGATCGCGTGCCCCCTCCGGCTGACCGAGCAGGGTGAGCACCGTGCCGACCCCCACGGATTGCAACAGCGCGACCGCCCGCTCCTCGCTGAGCCGCAGACGTCCCGCCAGCGCGAGGTTCCTGATCCGCCGCCGCAGCACTTCGAGACCGGCCCTGATCGTTGGAGAGGCCGGGCGCGGATGCGGATCGCCGCTCATGATCGCGAACAGCCCCGGATGGGCCAGACCGAAGGCGACATGCATATCCCACCCGTCCCGAAGGTCCTGCACCGGGTCCAGATGCGGCTCGCGCGCGGATTTCTCCGCGACATAGGAGGCCAGGCCATGCTCCGCGACTGCGTCGAGGAGGCCGCGCTTGTCGCCGAACAGCCGGT
>JBGSYN010000156.1:0-2146 GCA_041750975.1 Geminicoccaceae bacterium
TGATGCTGCCGGTCAGGAGGGAGGAGGCGTCGGACGCCAGAAAAAGGACGACCGAGGCGATTTCGGGCGGCGTGCCGACGCGGTGCATCGGGGTCATGTCGAGCCAGGTCGGGTACCAGTCGGGATTTTCTATGCCGGCCCTGGTCATGTCGGTCGAGATATAGGTGGGAGCGACGGCGTTGACCCGCACGCCCCGAGAGGCCCATTCACCGGCGAGCGATTTGGTGAGCATATGCACGGCGGCCTTGGCGGTATTGTAGTGGGCCTGCGGCTGGGGTTTGTTGGAGATAAGCCCGGACATCGAGCCGAAATTGACGATGCTGCCTTTGCCGGCCTCGAGCATGCGTTTGCCGAAAGCGCGGTTGCACCAATAGACGCCGTTGAGATTGACATCGATGACCTTGAGCCATTCATCGTCAGGTGTGGTCTCGGCGGGCGAGGTGAAGACAATGCCGGCATTGGCGTCCAGAATGTCGACCCCGCCATGGCGCTCGTGGATGGCAGCTGCGGCCTTCTCGACGTCTTGGGGTTTGGTGACATCGAGTTGCACGAACTCGGCCTCGGCCCCTTTGGCGCGGAGCTGATCGACGGCGGTTTCGCCATTGGTCGGATCGATCTCGGCGACGACGACCCGCGCCCCCGCTTCGGCCAGCGCCTCGCCGATGGCAAGACCGATGCCGCGCCCGCCGCCGGTGACGACGGCTGTGCTGCCGGTGAGATCATAATGCTGGAGATACATGAGCTATTGGCCTCTCTTGAGAATGAATGTGGCGGTCGGGTTGATCCAAGGTCACCGGGCATGCGTTCAGGTGCTGCGACCCTGGTTCTCGAATATCTCGCGCAGCCATGCCAATGTCGCCTGGATACGAGTGCTGTCTATCATGTCCGGGTGGATGATCGCATGGAGCGCGCGAACCAATTGTGGCTGCACAGGGTCGAAGCGCGCAAGTTCCGGATAGTGTTCGCCAAGGCAGATCGGGATCAGCCCCTTGCCGATACCCGATCTGATCGCTGCGGTCACACTGCTGGCATCACTTGCGGTCATCCGAACAGCCTCGCCAGGCTGCCGGCTCGCTTCGAGCCATCGCATCGGCTCGCGCATCGTGTCTTCATCCCAGAACGTCACCCACCCGAGCTCGTCGGCCACGAGATCGTTTCGGTAATGGACTGCATATGATATTTCTCCTACTCGGATCGCGATTTCCGGACCTTCGGCACCCATTTCGAACCACAAAGCGAGTTCGGCCTCGCGTCGGCTCAAACTGCGCTCCCGTGTCTCGCCGATCGCCCGGATCTGCAGATTAGGATAACGGTCAAGGAGATGCTGCAGATTGGGCACAAGAAAATGCGTGATCATCCAGAAATTGGTGACGATTCGCACCGGCCCGGACGGGCCCCTATTCGAGGTCTGAACCGTTTCCTCGAGCCGTAACACGTCACGCTCGACCTGCTGAGCCTGCGCTATGGCCGCTTCGCCGGCGACGGTGGCGCGGAAGCCCGATTTGGAACGCACAAAGAGGATGACGCCAAGTGCGGCCTCGATCGCGGTCAAGCGTCGGCTGACGGTCGACGCCGACAGTCGAGGCCGCGGCCCGTAACGAGCCGGTTCGGCTGATCGCCAGCACGATCTTGAGATCGTCCCAATTCATTGCGTTGTCCCGCCGGCTCTTCTTCGTGTTGCTTTGTTGCAGCAAGTTCTTGCAGAAATGCCTACAGTTTTAGTGATTTATTGCACACCTGCAAATTTCGATTGCCGTCACAAACTTCGGCGTCACGGGCTGAGAGGTTCAGTCCGAATTCCCAAGGAGACGGAAATGATTGATTTTCGTAACATGATGATCGCCGGCGCCGTTGCCGGTATGGTGCTCGGCCAGGGCGTTACGGCGGCTCAAGCCGGCCCGCTGCTCGATCGTGCGGTCGCCAATCCGACGGTTCAGACCGCGGCCCTGGAACCTGTAGAACTGACCGACGAGACCATGGATGGAGTCTCGGCGGGCATCTGGCCCGCCATTGCCCTGGGTGCGACGCTTGCCGTGATGGCGTTCACTGCGGTCGTCGAAAACGACGGCTTGGGCCATGGCTGCCGCGGCATCAACTGCCACAATGATCCCTGATCTCATCAGCTGACTTACGCCCCTGCGGACTA
>JBGSYN010000157.1:0-3386 GCA_041750975.1 Geminicoccaceae bacterium
AATGGAATGATTACGACCAGCACTTGCTGAAGCACCAGCTCAAGCCCTTGAACGGAATGCTCGCCCTCCCCGAAGAGCCCGGCACCGGCATCGAGATCGACTGGGACAAAGTCACGAGCCACGAAGAACTGTGACCTCCGATGCAACCGCCACGGAGCCATATCTCGCCGTTGCCGGTCTTTTACGGCAAGTCGAGATGGCGACGGGGGCTGATAAACAGTCGGACCGGGCAATTGCCATGGAATTCCGGCGATCGACGACCAATGGCGAAGCGCCGGACTATACCGCCTCGGTCGATCGATGCGTCGATCTGATCAAGGAGGTCATGCCGGGCTGGTCGTGGCATGTGGGCTTCGGCGCCAGCGGGATTTTTCCCTATGCGCTGGTTCGCGACGCGACGCGTCGGTTCGAGGCCCAGGCCCTGACGGTACCGCTGGCACTACTCTGCGCCCTGCTCAAGCCGAAGGTCGCCAGCGATAGCGAAACCGGAAGCGAACCTAGATGATGGCGTCGATGACCTTCAGTTCGCCCGTGGATGGCCTTCCAGATAGTGCCTTAGGACGAGCTGCAATTTCGCTGCGTGGGCGATGTGGCCGGTTCTTCGCGCCTGTTCGATATCGTCGCGAATGATGGCGGCGATATGCTTTTCACCATGCTCGCTCTCGACATAGAAAGCACCTATCTCGACGGCCAGCATATCGGGAACATGCTCGTGTTCGGCGATGGCCTCGATCTCGTCTTCGGTGAGCTGGCTGAGCGCGATACAGTCCTGGATGGTAATCATGGTTCGGACGCCTTCCCTGACCTGACGTTCACGAAGGCCGCAAGCTAGCACAACCACAGCGTTAAATCGATCAAAATAATGATCACATTTGAAACAAAATCGGAAACAGGCTTCGATTGGCTGAAATACGACAAAGGGACAACTTGGGAGGCGACCAATGGACGAGGACGGGGGAAGTTTCGACTATATCGTGATCGGTGCCGGAGCCGGCGGCGGCGCGCTCGCCAATCGCCTTAGCGAGAACGGCCGCCATCGCGTGCTATTGCTCGAGGCCGGGCATGACGATGACTGGGTCTGGCTCAGAGTGCCGCTCGGCATCGGCAAGGTGCTGGTCGGCGAGCGTGCGGTCCGCCGCTTCTTCACCGACAAGGAACCGGAGCTTAACGGCAGAAGCATCTATTGGCCGCGCGGCAAGGTTCTGGGCGGCTCGTCCGGCATCAACGGCATGATCTGGGTGCGTGGCGACCCGCAGGAATACGATCATTGGCAGGAGCTCGGCTGCGCCGGTTGGAGTGCCACGGACGTCGCCCCGATCTTCGAGCGGATCGAGCGCTATCTCCCGGGTGGACAAGGCCGCGGCACCGATGGCCCGATCGTCGTCAATGAATATGTCAGGCATGATCCCCTCTCCAAGGGCTTCATCAAGGCCTGCGTCGAAGCCGGCATTCCGCACACGCCGGATTATAACGGCCCGCAATTCGAGGGTGTGGGCTGGCTGCAGATGAACACGCACAAGGGTTTTCGCTTTGCCGTCAAGGAGGGCTATATCCGCCCGGCCCTGTCACGCCGGAACCTCGAGCTTCGGATGGACGCACTGGTGAGCCGCATCACGTTCGAGGACAAGCGCGCCACCGGCGTCGACTATTTCCGCGACGGCGGGCATTTCCACGCCCGTGCCGAGGCTGCGGTCATTCTCTGTGCCGGCGCCATTCAGTCGCCCCAGGTCATGGAACTGTCCGGTGTCGGCGATCCCAATCGTCTCGGCACGCTCGGCATTCCGATCACCACGGAACTGCCGGGTGTCGGCGAGAATTGCCGCGATCACCTGCATACCCGCGTGTCTTACGAGTGCCGCGATGGCGGCACGCTGAACGACATCATGGCCAATCCGATCAAGAAATATCTGATGGGCGCGAATTTCTGGCTGCGCCGGCGGGGACATATGGCGGGTTCGACCGCCACGGTTCATGCCCTAACTTCGGATGCGCCCGGCACCAAGCAACCGGACTTCAAGCTGCAGCTGCATTTCATGACGTCCATCTCACCGCGCGATCCCGACAAGATCATGTTCGATACGCATCCCGGCTTCGGCATCGGCTCGTTTCAGCTGCGCCCACACTCGAAAGGCGCCGTCCACATCCGATCGACCGACCCCGCGGAAGCCCCGTCGATCAGCGCCAATTATGTCGCCGACGAACGGGATCAGCGGAGTGCTCTGGCCGCGGTCAGGATGTGCCGGAATGTTGCAGCGCAGCCGGCACTTCGAGACCTGATCGTGCGCGAAACCCGGCCCGGGCCGGAAGCCATCACCGACGACGCACTGCTCGACCATATTCGAAGGGACGGAACCACCTCCTACCATCCGGTCGGCACCTGCCGTATGGGAACCGACGAGATGGCGGTGGTCGATAGCCAATTGCGGGTCCATGGGCTGGATCGGCTGCGCATCGCCGACGCCTCGATCATGCCGACCATCCCCGCCTCCAACACCCATGCGCCCTCGATCATGATCGGCGAACGCTGCGCCGATTTGTTGCTCGCCGAAGCCGCGGGCAGTTAGTTCAAGGAGTATGAAAATGCGTATCGTCATGATCGGCGCCGGTGCCATGGGCTCCAGCTATGGGGCGCGTCTTTCGGGCGCCGGTGCCGAAGTCTGCCTGCTCGATCCCTGGCGGGATCATATCGATGCCGTTGTCCGCGACGGCCTCAAGGTCGATGGCGTATTCGGCCGGCAGCTCGCCCGGGTCGATGCGGTAACGACGGCTGCGGCGGCCGGGACCGCCGACATTGTCTTCGTCTTCGTCAACAGCAATGAGACGCGAAGCGCTGCCACCAGTGCCGCCACTATCCTCGCTGCGAACGGCTTCGCGATCACCATGCAGAACGGCATCGGCAATCTCGAAACCCTGCAGGAAGTTCTCGGTGCCAAACGCGTGCTGGGCGGTTCCAGCATGTCGAGTGCGATGATGCGCGGTCCGGGCAAGGCCACCCTCACCCATCTGGGGCCGACCTCGATCGGCGAAACCGACGGCTCAGACAGCGGGCGTGCGCGGGAATTCGCCGGCCTCCTGTCTCGTGCGGGATTCGAGACGAGGGTCGAGCCGGATGTTATCGCCAAGATCTGGAACAAGTTCGTGCTCAATGTGGCGATCAACGCCCTCTGCGCGACGACCGGGTTGCGGCTGGGAGAGCTGGCGCGGCTGCCGGAGCTCGACGCGCTGCAGGATAAAGTCCTGGATGAAGTGCTGGCGGTAACGGCGGCAAAAGGCATTCGCCTGCCTGACGCGGATATCAGGACAACCATCAAGCTGCATTGCTGGCGCAAGTTCTCCAGACCCTCGATGCTGCAGCACATCGAGGCGGGCAAACGAACCGAGATCGA
>JBGSYN010000158.1:0-3660 GCA_041750975.1 Geminicoccaceae bacterium
GCCGGTCCTGGCGGACTTCATGTTCAGCGAAATCATGGCCGAGATCTGCCGGGCGACGCTCGGCGACGAGGCCTACCTCTTCCACGACCAATATGTCGTCAAGGGCGGCGAGGGCGGCATGAAGTTCGCCTGGCACCAGGACAGCGGCTACGTCAATTTCAACGGCGGCGATCCCGGCCACCGCCCCTATCTCACCTGCTGGTGCCCGTTGGACGATGTCGGCCTCGAGAACGGCACGGTCTATCTCCTGCCCTATTCTCAGAGCGGCATCCGCACTGCGGTCCAGCACCTGAAGGAACCCGACACCAACGATCTCGTCGGCTATTTCGGCAGCGCACGCGGCATCCCGGTCGAGGTCATGGCCGGCAGCATCGCCGTCTTCACAAGCTACGTCTTTCACTCGAGCGGCGCCAATCACACGGACGCCCTGCGCCGGGTCTTCCTCGCCCAATATTCGAGCGAGCCGATCATGGCGGCCGATCGCAGCCGCGTCTGGGGCAATGCCATCCCGTTCCTCCATGCGGGCGAGCGGGTATCGGACCGGCTACCCGAAACGGCAGCCGCCGGCTGATGCAGGCCTCGCTTCCCAAAAGCGCAGCGATTACCGCAAAAAGCACCGGCCGCCGCACCTGGCTTGGCGACAAGGCCACCGTCATCATCCTCTTCCTGCCGCCGGCCCTCCTCCTGTTCACGCTCTTCGTCGTCCTGCCGATGGGCGAGGCCGCCTATTACAGCTTCTTTCGCTGGAATGGCTACGGCACGCCGACCGAGTTCGTCGGCTTCAAAAACTACGAATTTCTGGTCAACCACCGCGCCTTCGAGATCTCGCTCAAGAACAACCTCCTGATCATCGCCGTCTCGATCCTGATCCAGCTGCCGTTGGCCCTGGCCCTCGCCATCATGCTCGCCGACCGGCTGCGCGGCGCCTATCTGTTCCGGATGATTTTCTTCCTGCCCTATGTGCTCGCCGACATCGCCGCGGGGCTCATCTGGCGTTTCGTCTATGACGGCGAATACGGCATCCTCGCGGGCTTCATGGGCCTCTTCGGCGATCAGTCCGTCCACATCCTGGCCGACCGCGCCTACGCCATCTACGCCGTACTCGCGGTCGTCGTCTGGAAGTATTTCGGCTTCCACATGATGCTCTTCATTGCCGGCCTCCAGGGCATCAGCCGCGACTATTTCGAGGCGGCCCGGATCGACGGCGCCACCCGCTGGCAGACGCTCCGCTACATCACCCTGCCGATGCTGGCCCCGATGATCCGCCTCTCGATCTTCTTCGCCGTCCTCGGCAGCCTGCAGCTGTTCGACCTGATCGTGCCTCTGACCAATGGCGGTCCCTCCGACAGCACCCAGACCCTCGTCACCTATCTCTACAATTTCGGCATCGTCCGCATGCAGATCGGCTTCGGCGGTGCGATTGGCGTCGTCCTCTTCCTGATCTGCGTGGTCTTCGCCGTGACCTACAAAAGCACCCTCATGCGGCACGATTGATGGCCCCCCAATAATGGCTCCGATGACAGGAAGACTCGCCACATCCTCCGACCGTCCGCCGCTCGATCTCATGCTGCTCTACCGCTATGCGGCCCTGCTGCTGGTCGCGGGCATCGTCCTCGTGCCGCTCTTGGCCACGGCCCTCGGCGGCTTCAAATCCCTGGGCGATCTGCGCCAGAACGCCTTCGGCCTGCCCGAAACCTGGGTCGTCCAGAACTATCTCCAGATCCTCGAGGGCGAGGCGCTCTGGCGGATGCTCGGCAACTCGCTGATCATTGGCGCTCTCACCGTCTTTCTTACCCTCGCCACCGCCTCGATGGCGGCCTTCCTCTTCGCCCACCTGAAATTCTTCGGCAACACCATGCTCTTGAATTATTTCCTGTTGGGCCTGCTGTTTCCTGCCGCCACCGCCGTTCTGCCGCTCTTCATCAAGGTGCGCGATCTCGGCCTGCTCGACACCTATTGGGGCGTCATCCTGCCCCAGACCGCCTTCAGCCTCGGCCTCGCCATCCTGCTGCTGCGCCGCTTCTTCAAGGAACTGCCCACCGAACTCCTGGATTCGGCGATGATCGACGGCTGCGGCTATGTCCGCTTCTTCTGGCACATCACCCTGCCGCTCTCGCGCCCGATCCTCGCCACCGTCGGCGTCGTCGTCTTCGTCCAGAGCTGGAACAACTACCTCCTGCCGCTCGTCGTCCTCAACTCCGAGACCATGTATCCCTGGCCCCTCGGCGTCATGGCCTTCCGCGGCGAATACATGACCGAATGGGGCCTCGTCCTCGCCTTCATCACCCTCACCATCCTCCCCGCCATCCTCATGTTCCTCCTCGCCCAACGCCACATCGTCTCCGGCCTCACGGCAGGCGCGATCAAGGGGTAGTTTTGGATTGGCAGAAAGGTAGAAAGGAAGGCCAGGGGCCTTGATGGGTCCCTGGGACCCCGGATCGCCGACCATGGGTGTGCGCCTTCGCAACTTGAAAGTGTCTTGCATCGTGCCGCCATGCTGGCATGATACGGTCGTCGCGGGGTCGGAATCGAGTGCACCATGACAATGACGAAATTAGCAGTGCGGCTCCTTGTGCTGGCCATGCTCGTGGTCTTCTCGCCGTTGCAGGCGCAGGAGATCGTCGGCAAGCGCGTGGCGTTAGTTGTCGGCATTGGAGCTTACGAGCGACCCGTAAATGTGCTCCGCAATCCGCCCAACGATGCCCGTGCCATGGCCGGCAAACTCGAAAAGCTCGGCTTTGAGGTCATTGTCGCCATCGATCAGGATTATCGTGGCATGATCGACGTCCTCCGCCGCTTCGATCGGGCACTCCAGGGAGCGGACGCCGGTCTATTCTACTATTCCGGTCATGGCATGGAATATCGTGGGCGAAACTTGCTATTTCCGACCGACGCGGTCCTTGAAACCGAGGGGGATGTGGGGATCGCTCTGATTGATATGGAGCAGGTGCAGCAGGTGATGGAAACGGCCGTAGATACGAGGCTGCTGTTCCTCGACGCTTGCCGCGACAATCCGGAGGCGCGACGTTTCCGCTCCTCGCTCGCCTCCAACCGTTCGGCGGGCGTCGGCTTTGGTCTCGCTCGAATGGATGCTGCGGTCGGCACTTACATTGCCTACGCCACCGCACCGGGCGAGGTCGCCGACGATGGCGCGGGCGATCATAGTCCGTTCACAGCCGCCATGCTCACTCACCTCGATGAGCCCGGTCTCGAAGTCGGCCAGCTGATGCGCAAGGTGCGCAACAGTGTTCTCGAGGCGACCAACGATAGTCAGGTTCCCTGGGATCACTCGTCGCTGCGCGGCGCGCCGTTCATCTTGAACCAGAGCCCGGCGATCGAAGACCAACCGTCGCCGCCGACGCTGCCAACGCTGCCGCCGGCATCGGCCCCGTTACCGGCCGACATCTTGTGGACCGCCCTTGAGGGCTCCAACCAAGCCGACGAATGGCGTTATTTCGCCGAAACCTTTCCAGGCGATCCGCGGGCTAGAATCGCCGTGTTGAGGGCCAATGTCTTGGCCGCGGCCACCCCGACGAAACCCGCCCCGCCGCCGGCCGAAATCAGCGTCGCCGCCCTGCCGCAGGGTGCATCCGATCGCGCCGAAGCCGCGGCGCCGGGGCCGGGGTCGAAAGAAGATGCTCTCGGGCTGAGCCGCGTCGA
>JBGSYN010000159.1:0-9711 GCA_041750975.1 Geminicoccaceae bacterium
CCCTGCCGGGCGATGTGCTGGCGATCTGCCCGCCCATGATCATCACCGCCGAGGAGGTTGACCTCCTGTTCGACCGGCTCGAACAGGGGCTCAAGGATACGTTACTGGCCATGCCGAAGGCCGCCTAGGCAAGCGCATCAAGGCCATAAAGGGGCCTCGTGGGCTATCATCCCTGGTTCGAGCCGCTTTGGCGGCGGCTTCTGACGCTCGCCTTGTGCGTCGTCTGGGTCGCGTTCGAGGCCGGTCAGGACATGAGCAGCCTCTGGTTTTGGGCGGCATTGGCGCTGACCGGCGTCGGAACCTACGATTTTTTCCTGGCCGGCCATTACGGCAAGGCGACCGGCCAGGACGATGCAGGCTAGTTCCCGTCTAGATCAGCACCGCGCTCATTCGACCTCGACGATGCACTCGATCTCGACGGTGATACCGCCGGGCAGGCTGCCCATGCCGACCGCCGAGCGGCCATGGCGGCCTTTGTCGCCAAAAACCTCGACCATGAGATCGGAGCAGCCATTGATGACTTGCGGTTGCTCGCCGAAATCGGGTGTGGCATTGACCATGCCCAGGAGCTTGACGACGCGCTTGACCTTATCGAGCGAGCCGAGTTCGTCGCGCATCACGGCCAGGAGATTGAGCCCGGTCAGCCGTGCATGCTGGTTGGCCGTGGCGGTGTCGACGTCCGCGCCCACTTTGCCGGTGTGTTGCGTGCCGTCGGCTTCCGTCGGCCCCTTGCCGGATAGAAAGAGCAGATTGCCGGTGCGGACGGCATTGACATAGTTCGCCACCGGCGGGGTCACCGGGGCCAGTTCGATACCGAGTTCCTTGAGACGTGCTTCGGCGGCCATGAAAATTCCTTCCTTTGTTGACAAATTCGAATAGTGCCGTGCAAACCCTGCGACGAATTGCGACGCATGGCTAGTGCTGGTGGAACGCGACCTATTGCCTGGGCTTAAACGGCCGCGCGTCATCGAAGCGGCGCAATCGATTTGGAGGGACGCTGGTGCGAATCGGTATTCTTGGCGGTGACGGTTTCGTCGGCTGGCCCCTAAGCCTGCATCTTTCGGCACGCGGCCATGAGGTCGTCATCGTCGACAATCTGATGCGGCGTGCGATCGACGGCGAGCTCGACGTCCAGTCGCTCACGCCCATCACCAGCCCCAAGGAACGGCGGGATGCCTGGGATGAAGTCACGGGCCGGCTGATCCCCCTGGAGCGCATCGATCTCGCCAATGATTATGACGAGCTCAAAGGCTGGCTCACACGGTTCCGTCCAGACGCGGTGGTGCATCTCGCCGAGCAGCGTGCAGCGCCCTATTCGATGAAATCGCCCCGCCACAAGCGCTACACCGTCGACGGCAATGTCGGCGCCACCCACAATCTGCTGTGCGCGCTGGTCGAGCTTCACCTCGACACGCATGTCGTGCATCTCGGCACCATGGGCGTCTATGGCTACAGTACCGTGGGTGCTCCCATTCCCGAAGGCTATCTCGATGTCCGGATCGAGGCGGCGGCGGGCGAAATGGTCAATCAGGAAATCCTCTACCCGGCCAATCCCGGCAGCGTCTATCACATGACCAAATGCCTGGATCAGATCCTCTTCGCTTTCTATGCCAAGAATGACGGGATGCGGGTCACCGATCTGCATCAGGGCATTGTCTGGGGCACCAACACCGACGAGACCTTGATGGATGAGCGGCTGGTCAATCGTTTCGACTATGACGGCGACTATGGCACAGTGCTGAACCGTCTCCTGATCCAAGCCGCGATCGGTTATCCGATGACCGTGCACGGTACCGGCGGCCAGACCCGTGCCTTCATCCATATCCGGGATTCGGTGCGCTGTATCGAACTCGCGCTCTTGAACCCGCCGGCTCGAGGCGATCGCGTCAAGATATTCAACCAGATGACCGAGACCCACACCGTCAGGCATCTCGCCAGGCTTATCGCCAGCATGACGGGTGCGGAGATCGCTCATGTCACCAATCCGCGAAAGGAAGCGGCCGAAAACGATCTGGTGGTGAAGAACGATCAGTTCCTGGCGCTGGGGCTGGAGCCGACGACCCTGTCGGCGGGATTGCTCGAGGAAGTCATCGAGGTCGCTCGCCGCTATCGCAATCGCGTCGATATGCGGCGTATACCTTGTGTCTCCGCCTGGACCGACGATATCCGCGACGCAATGAGCACGGAAAACAAGCCGCACCTCAAGGTGGTCGCCGGCAACGGCTGACCCGGCTTGCGCGCTGCCTTCGCGACACTCGTCACCAATGACGATTTCGGTCTGGGAGCCCTGGCACTTGCCCGCTCACTCAAGCGTACCGGCACCAAGGCACCCTTGCTGGTCCTGGCGAGCGGAGGTGCCGGGGGCGTCGAGGCCTTGGCGGCGGAAGGATGCCGGATCGTCGAAGTGGCATCACTGCCGCTGAGCGAGGCCTTCAAAGGGCGACACGAACGCGAGCGCCTGCATGAGCAAGTCCCGTTCACCAAAGGCTGCAAGCCGGGTTTCCATGATCCGCTCGACAATTTCCTGAAGCTCCGGCTCTGGGAACTGGAGGAGTTCGAGCGGATCGTTTTTCTCGATGCCGATACGGTGGTCCTGAAGCCGATCGACAGACTCCTGGCCTATCCCGAGTTTTCGGCAGCACCTAACCTCTATGCCGAACTCGCCGACATGCATCGGCTCAATTCGGGCGTGTTCATCGCAGCGCCCTCCAGACGGTCGTTCGATGCCATGCTGCAAGCGCTCGATGCGTCCGATGCCTTCTGGCAACGCACCGATCAGACCTTCCTCGAAGCTTGGTTTCCGGACTGGCACGGCCTCCCCTACACCTACAATACGCTGCAATATGTCTATCTGAACCTGCCCGCACTCTGGCGATGGGAGGCCATCCGCATTTTGCATTACCAATATGAAAAGCCGTGGGACGCCAATCACGGGAAACGTGAGCAACTGGCACCCCTGATTGAAGTTTGGTGGTCGCTCCTGGAGGGCCGGGCTTTACCGGAAACACTGCCGCCGCCCGGCGGTTGATGCGCGTCGCCGTCACCGGGGCAACCGGCTATGTCGGCCAGTTCGTGGTCGCCGATCTTCTGGCGCACGGCCATGAAGTGGTGGCCTGGACCCGTCCGGAATCGGCACGACTGCTCCCCGCTGCTGTACACAGTGTCGAAGGACGCCTGGGCGACGAACGTGGTTGCAGGCAGTTGTTGGATGGTGTCCAAGCGCTGGTGCATCTGGCCTTTGCGCATGTTCCGGGGCGCTACCGGGGCGGCGAGGGCGATGACCCGAAGGCATTTCTCGACATCAACCTCCATGGCAGCCTGCAGCTTCTCGAAATCGCCCGAGCGATGGGGGTCGAGGCCTGCGTCCTGCTCTCGACCCGTGCCGTCTATGACGGTGCGCCGGGCCAGCCGGGCGGGCTCGACGAGACCGTGCCACCCGCGCCCACGACGCTCTATGGGGCTCACAAGGCGGCTCTTGAAGCCTTTGTTTCGGCCTGGGGCCTGGGCCAGGGCTGGAAGATCAGCGCCCTTCGGCCGACCGGGGTCTACGGCCTGATCGAGCCCTTCGGGCAAAGCAAATGGGTCGATCTTGCGCGGCAGACATTGGCCGGTAAACCGCCCGCTACCAACCGGGTGTCGAGCGAGGTTCACGGCGCCGATGTGGCGCAAGCGATCCGCTTGCTGCTGGAGGCACCCGACGTTGCGGGTCAGGTCTTCAACTGCAGCGATCTCGTCCTGTCGACAGATCGCCTCGTTCAGCACTTCGCCGGTACGAAGAGAACAGCGGCAGCTGGGACTCCGTCCCCGCGGCTGATGCGAACGGACAAGCTTCGCGCGTTGGGCTGGCGGCCAGGCGGCGAAGCGCTCCTCGAAGCGACGCTCGCCGCCATGCTCGAACGCCTGACCTAGGCGGCCTTCGCCAGTCGGTCCCGGCCATGGGGCCTGGTGAAGTCGAGCTTCGGACCGACCGGTACGATCCGGGTCGGATTGACCGTCTCATGGCTGCCATAATAGTGATTCTTAATATGCAGCATGTCGACGGTCTCGGCCACGCCGGGCACCTGATAGAGCTCGCGCGTATAGGCCCAGAGGTTCGGATAATCGACGATCCGGCGAATGTTGCATTTGAAGTGGCCGACATAGACCGGATCGAACCGCACCAAGGTCGTGAACAGCCGCCAGTCGGCTTCGGTGATGCGATCCCCGGCGAGATAGCGGTTCCGGCTCAAAATATCCTCGATCCAGTCGAGACTTTCGAAGAGCGGCACCACCGCTTCCTCGTAAGCTTCCTGGGACGTGGCGAAACCGCTTTTGTAAACGCCGTTATTGACCGTGTGATAGACGCGGTCGTTGATCTCATCGATCCGCCCGCGAAGGTTTGCGGGGTAGTAATCGCCTGGTTTGGCGCCGACACCGTCGAAGGCCGAGTTGAACATCCGGATGATCTCGGAGGATTCGTTGCTGACGATGGTTCGTCGCTGCTTGTCCCAAAGCACAGGCACCGTAACACGACCGGAATAATCCGGCTTCGCCTTGGTATAGACCTGATACATGAAGTCCGAGCCGAGGAGCCGGTCGCCTGTAGCACCGTCCTCGGCTTTGAACGTCCAGCCGTTCTCCGCCATGTTCCAATGCACGATTGAGACATCGATCATGCCATCCAGACCCTTGAGCGCCCGGAAAATCAGGGTGCGATGCGCCCAGGGACAAGCGAGCGACACATAGAGATGATAGCGATCCGGTTCGGCCTCGAAACCGCCCTCGCCCGACGGACCGACGCTGCCGTCAGCCGTGACCCAGTTGCGAAAGACGGATTCGCCGCGCACGAAGCGCCCCGCGGATTCCTTCGTATCGTACCATTTGTCACGCCAGACGCCGTCAACGAGTAATCCCATGAGATCGATCCTTCTTGAGGTTCAGGCCGCAGCCAGTTTCTTGGCGATGGTCGCGACGTGGCGACCCTGGAAGCGCGCCATGCCCAGCTCCTTCTCGGAAGGCTGTCTGGAACCGTCGCCATCGGCAATCGTCGCAGCACCGTAGGGCGAGCCGCCCTTGATTTCCTCGAGGCCCATCTGGTCCGCACAAGTATAAGGCAGGCCCACAATGACGAGGCCTTGATGCAGGAGCGTGATATGCGTGGCGAGGATGGTCGATTCCTGCCCACCATGCTGAGTGGCGGAACTCGTGAAGACGCTGCCGACCTTGCCGACCAAGGCCCCTTTGGCCCAAAGCCCGCCCGTCTGATCCCAGAATGTCCGCATCTGGCCCGCCATATTGCCGAAGCGCGTCGGTGTCCCAACGATAATGGCGTCATACTCGGCAAGTTCCATGGGTGTCGCTTCCGGGGCCCCCTGATCGAGCTTGGCGCCGGCCTTCTCCGCAATGTCTCGGGGCATGGTGTCCGGGACGCGCTTGATCGTGGCCTCCACGCCATCGACCTCGGCGACACCTTCGGCTACCGCCTTCGCCATGGTCTCGATATGACCATACATGCTGTAGTAGAGAACCAACACCTTCGTCACGAGACGCTCCTTCATTCTTGATTGTCACCCCGAAGGTGGGCAGTGCTCGACGACAACCAAGGGCAACGGAAACAAAGGATTGTTTCTCCTGTGCGAACAATGGAGAGGGTGTCTTGAAAATCGCAATCATGGGCAGCGGCGGCATTGGCGGCTATTTTGGCGCGCGGCTGCAGGCCTCAGGCCATGACGTCACCTTCATGGCCCGCGGCGCACACTTGGCGGCGATGCGCGCTCAGGGATTGAGTTTGCGCAGCGCTCTGGGCGATCTGGCTTTCGCCGAAGTCGAGGCTACAGACCAACCCTCCGATATCGGTATCGTCGACGCCGTGCTGTTCACGGTGAAACTCTACGACACCGAAACGGCTGCCGAAGCGATCAAACCCTTGATCGGCAAGGAAACGGCGATCCTGACGCTGCAAAACGGGATCGAGAGTGCGGGCATCCTCTCCCGCATCCTCGGGCGCGACCATGTCCTTCCCGGCAGCGCCTATATCGTTTCCAATATAACCGCGCCCGGCGTCGTCAATCATATCGGCCCTCTGCAGAGGATTGTCTTTGGCGAATCGGATGGCACACGATCGGATCGAGCTTTGGCGCTGAACGATGCGCTTGCTGGTGCCCGCATCGACACGGAATTGAGCGAGACCATCGATGTTTCGATCTGGAACAAGTTTCTGGGGCTGGCGACGTGGGCCGGAATGGCGTCCGTCATGCGTGGTGAACTCGAGCTGATCCGGCGTCATTCTCGAAGCCGGAGGATGTTGAAGGATGCGATCGACGAGATCGAGGCCGTAGGCCGGGCCGCCGGGATCGGGCTTGCACCCGATGCCGCGGCCAAGGCGTTCGAGACGCTGATGACGGGGCCCGCGCCGACCGCCAAACCCTCCATGCTTTTGGATCTCGAACAGGGTCGACGGCTTGAACTGCCCTGGTTTAGCGGTGCGGTCACCCGTCTCGGCGGCGAGTTTGGCATCGCAACGCCGACGCACAATTTCATCTACGCGGTGCTTGAGCCCTACATTAATGGCAGCGGGGGGCAAACATGAACGCCCTTTCCGGTGCCGAGGCCCTGGTTCGGCTGCTGCAGCAGCATGGCGTCACCCATATATTTGGGCTTTGCGGCGACACCAGCCTGCCCTTCTATGACGCGCTCTACCGGCTCGACCACGGCATCACCCACATCCTCACCCGCGACGAAAGGCACGCCGCCTACATGGCGGATGCGTATGCGAGGGTCACGCATCGTCCGGGTATCTGCGAAGGGCCAAGTGGCGGCGGCGCCACCTACATCCTACCGGGCCTGATCGAGGCCAATGAGAGCTCCATCTCGATCCTGGCCATCACAACGGATATTGCGACAACGAGCCGGGGCCGGTTCGCCCTGACGGAACTCGACCAGGAGGCGCTGTTTCGTCCGGTCACCAAATGGAACACGGTAATCGCTTCCGCCGGAGAGCTGCCACGCATGGTCCGGCGAGCGTTTCGCGAGATGACGGCGGGCCGGCCCGGCGCCGTCCATCTCGGTCTGCCGTTCGATGTGCAAAAGGCACCGGTCGAGCCCGAGGATGTCTGGGCCGACCCGTCGTTTGCCCAATACCCGGCGCAGCCGCTCGCTCCCGCAGGCGATAAGGTCGAAGCCCTCGCCGAAGCACTGCTGCAGGCGCGGCGGCCGTTGGCGATCTGTGGCGGCGGCGTCGTCATCGCTCGAGCGGAAACGGAGTTGCAGCGACTCTCGGAACGGCTGGCGATGCCGGTTGCGACCTCGATCAGCGGTCAAGGCAGCATCGCCGAGACGCATCCTCTCGCAATCGGTGTCGTCGGCAGCAATGGCGGGACGGCGGAAACCCGGGAAATTGTCGATCGGGCAGACCTTGTCCTTTTCATCGGCTGCCGCGCCGGCTCGGTCACGACCCAGCGCTGGCGCTCGCCCACGCCCGGCCAGGCCAAGATCCTCCATATCGACTGCGATCCTGCCGTGATCGGCGCCAATTACCCGACCTCGGCGGCGCTTCTGGGCGACGCCAGGCTGGCGCTGGCTGCGCTCAACACCACGCTGGATCAGTATCCCGCCTCTACTCGGGACCAATCGGGCCCGAGCCAAGAAATCGTGACCCTCAAAAAGCAAAAGTTCGAGGCATTCGCGGCGCTTGCGGCGTCGGATGAAACTCCGATCCGACCGGAGCGGCTGGTGGCGACGCTTGCAAAGCTGGTCGATGAGGACGCGATCATCGTTGCCGATCCGGGCACGCCATGCCCCTATGTCTCGGCCTATTTCGAGCAGCGCCGGTCCGGCCGGCACTTCATCTCGAACCGCGCCCATGGGGCACTCGGCTTTGCCCTTCCAGCCGTCGTCGGTGCTGCGATCGGCCGGCCTTCCGTCAAATCGGTGGCGGTCATGGGGGACGGCAGCTTCGGCATGGCCTGCGGCGAACTCGAGACGATCGCCCGGCTCAGCCTCCCGGTCAGCCTCATCGTCGTCGCCAACGCCGTCTATGGCTGGATCAAGGCGGGCCAGCGCGCCGGCTTCCATGAGCGCTACTACTCGGTGGATTTTTCGCCGAGCGATCATGCGGCGATTGCCAGGGGCTTCGGGATCGAGGCGTTTCGCGTCGAGGATCCGGAACGCCTGCAGCCGGTCCTGGCGGAGGCACTGGATCGGCCGCATCCGACGCTCGTCGACGTCGTGTGTCAGCCGCTTCACGAATCAAGAGCGCCTGTCAGCGAATGGGTCGCCTGACACCCATCGCGTCCGATTGTCAGCCCTGCAAAAACTGCATTGGCCAAATGCCGCACCAGAGAATAGATCACTGCGCACAGCAAATGCGAGCGCCAGCCAACGATCATAATAAGGCGGCATCGCTCAGCTCCACCGCCTGATTTTTCGAGTTCAAACGATGCTGCTCAAGTACCGCGCCATTCTTGGCCTTGTCTTCGTGTTAGCTCTGCTCTTGATATTGAGTGCCGCCGGCACCTGAATTTCGCGCCTCGGTCCGATCGCCTATGCGGCCGACATCATCGAGCAACAGGGCGATCTTGGCGCCTTCGGCGGCGGCACGGGTCAATGCCAGGGCGGCAAGCGCCGTTGTTACCGAAAAGGCGTGAAGCCCGACCAGCATCAGGCCGGCGATACCGATGGCCAGGATCAAGAGGGCAAAAAGATTGGCCTCCAGTAAAGCCCGCCGGCGTTGCGTCGTCGTGATGGCGGCCTGCAACACCGCACTCGCATGCTGCAGGACGAGCCAAGGCACAAACCAGGGCAGCAACGACGCCGCCGATCGGTAGGCTTCGCCGAACGCGAGCGGCATCAGGTTCGGCGCGATCAGGGCGAGACCTGTTCCAGCGATGAGCGCCGCCACCATGCTCTTCTTGAGATCCTGGGCGAGGGCCCGATGCCATGCCTTCGGATCGCGGCGCCACCGTCCAAGCCGGGCGAGCGACAGCTGTCCCGCCGCATTGGCAAAGACCAGTCCTGCCACACTGACCGCCCCTGCGAGATAATACTGGCCGGCGGCCGCGGTGCCGACGACAAGGCCGACAATCAGCAGATCAGCGCTCATCAACACCTGGTTGGTGAGGGTCACGCCCATCAGCGGCCAACCCAGACGCAACATCCGCCGATCATCGAGCGGTGAAGTCGCGCGACGCACACCGCCCGCCCGATGCCGCGCAAGAACCAACCAGGTGGCAATGGCGGCGCCGATCCAGGACAAGAGGAAAATCACCGCGACCTGCTCGGGCGTCGAGGCGCCGGGCAACAGCAGGAGCCCCGAGCAAAACAATAGCGGTCGCGTCAACAGGAGCAGCGATGCTGTCTTGTGTCGGCCTTCGACAAGCGGCACCCAGTCGACCATCAGCGCTATCGCGATGATCGATAGCGACGCCAGGGCGATGAGACCGAGATGGTCCGGCACGAGCAGGGCGCTGACGGCGACAACCAGGAGCACGACGATAGCGCTGAGCACAAGCCGCAGCCGCAGGTAGCGCTCGAGCAAAGCGAAGGGTCCGCCTTCGGTAGCCGATGCCTCGGCCGTGGCGACCGAGCGCAGGCCGAACTCGCCCAGATGCAGCGCATAGCCCTGCACCGCCAGGGCCATCGCCCAGACACCGAGTTCGGCCGGCGTGAGATGGCGCGCCACCAGGGTCGCTGCGGCGAGGCCGAGCATGGCCGCGATGAGGCGGCTGCCGCCCA
>JBGSYN010000160.1:0-4757 GCA_041750975.1 Geminicoccaceae bacterium
GATCATCGTCGGCCACGGCATCCCGGAAAACCTGATCCAGGACACCTACGACGCCGTGAATGAGTTCTTTAGCCTGCCGTTTGCCAAAAAGCATGAATTTACGCCGCCGGAACAGGCCAAAGGCCGTGGCTATCTGCCGATGGGCATCGAGAGTGTCGCCAAGACCCTGTCCGGCGAGACGCCCCCGGATCTGTGTGAAGCGCTGGTTTTTGCAGGATTGCATCGCGAGCTTCAAGGCAGATCGACGAGCAAGCCGAATATCTGGCCCGACCAACCGTCCTCGCTGAAATCGCTGCTGGTTCAGTATTGTCAGGCAATGGTCGAACTCAACGGGCATCTGACCACAATGTCGGCCCTGGCCCTGGATTTGCCGGAAGACCATCTCGACAAGTTTTTTGCCGATCCGGCCCTGGTGCTCCGCTTCGTCAACTATCCCGATCAGCCGGTCGAACCTCAGCCCGGACAGCTGCGCTACGGCGAGCATCATGACTATGGCGGCTTGACAATCCTGCGCCAGGATTCCGCACCGGGCGGATTACAGCTCTGGGTGGACGGCGATTGGGCTGACGTGCCGTCGCTCGACGGCTCTTTCGTCATCAATGTCGGCGATCTGACTTCGCGCTGGACCAACGGTCGTTGGCGCTCGACCTTGCATCGGGTGGTCAATCCGCCCCGCCATCTGACCGGTTCGACCCAACGATTGTCGATGGTCGCCTTCACGGGGCCGAATGAAGCGACGAAAATCGCCTGCCTGCCGACCTGCTGCTCGCCGGACAATCCGCCGCGATACGAGCCGGTCAACGCCGGCGAGTACATCATGGCGAAGATCCGCGAATCGATGGAATTGACTAAGACCGATTGAGGCGCGTGTCCCGCGTTTGCCGTGTTTCAGGGAGAGGATGATGAAGCCAATGCTCAGTTTTCCGCGTCGGCGTGTGCTGCAGCTTTCGGCTGCGGGCCTGGCTGCCGCTACCGGTGCATCAACTCTTGGGCGTCACGCCCAGGCCCAGGCCGCCGCTCTGAACTTCCAGCTCTCCTGGCTCAATTCGGTTCAGTTCGGCGGCAGCTATATCGCCAAGAGCGAGGGCTTCTGGGCCGAGGAGGGCCTCGATGTCTCCCTGCTGCCGGGCGGACCCAATGCGCCGGTCGAGCCGCCGGTCATCAGTGGTACCGCATTGATGGGTATTTCCGCGGCCGACTACACGGCAGCCGCGGTCGAGCAGGGCGCACCCTTCAAGATCATCGCTGTCGCCATGCAGAAGAACCCCTTCGCGATAACCTCTCTTGCCGAAAATCCGGTGGCGACCCCGATCGATCTCGAGGGCAAGAGGATCGGCATGGCGACCGCCAATACGCCGGTCCTCGAAGCCGTCTGCACGCTCAACGAGGTCGATATCGACAAGATCGAGGTCGTGCCGACCCAGTATGACGCGGCCCCTCTGGTCAATGGCGAGGTCGACTGTCTGCTGGCCTGGTTGACCGACATCCCCGTCGCCATGACGGTTCGGGGCATCGACAATGTGACGATGCTGCTCGCCGACTACGGCTACACCATCCATAGCCAGACCTACATCGTGCTCGAGGAAAGCCTCGAGAGCCACCGCGACGAGATCTTGAAGCTGATGCGCGGCGAGATCAAAGGCTGGCAGCAATACCAGCAGGACACCGATGCGGCGGCGGCACTCACGATCGAAATGTTCCCGGACGCCGGTCTCGATCTCGAGACGCAGCAGCTACAGGCCGCCAAGCAGGTCGATCTGATGTTCTCGCCCCTGACCGAGGAGCACGGGTTCGGCTGGTTCACCGAGGAAACCGTGCAGAAAAACATCGAGACCCTGGCGCTCCTTGGCCGCAACGTGACTCCATCCTTGTGGGATCGATCCATCTTGGATGAACTCTATGCCGGCAATTCGACGCTCTGAGCCAGCCCGGCTGAACGTCGGGGCCGTTCGTGTGCCGCCGGCCGTTGCGATTGAGGGGCTGACCAAGGCGTTCGGACGCGGCGAGACGCAAACACTGGCACTCGCCGAAATCGATATCGGATTGCGGCCCGGAACGATGACGGCGCTGGTCGGCCCCTCCGGCTGCGGCAAGTCCACCTTGCTCCGGGTGATCGCCGGGCTTGAGGCGCCGAGCACCGGCACGATCGAAATCGACGGCGAGCCGCCCGAGGCAATCAAGCGGCGCGGCGAGATTGCGGTTGCCTTTCAAGACGCATCGCTGCTGCCTTGGCTGACGGTTCACTCCAACGTAGCACTGGCCTTGAAACTGGCGCGTCGGCCGGTCGACGATCAGGGCATTCGCGAACTTCTGACCTTAGTCGGCCTTCAAGGCTTCGAGCGTGCCAAGCCTGCCGAGCTTTCGGGTGGCATGCGCCAGCGCGCCGCCATCGCACGCTGCCTCATTACCGAGCCGCGCCTGTTGCTACTCGATGAGCCCTTCGGTGCCGTCGACGAGCTGACCCGCCGGCGCCTCAATGTCGAGCTTTCGCGCATCTGGGAGGGGCGGGGTACGACCGGGCTCCTGGTGACACACTCGATCCAGGAAGCGGTATTGCTCGCCGACGAGATCCTGGTGATGACCGCGCGGCCCGGCCGGATCGCGACGCGGATCACCGTGCCATTGCCGCGGCCACGGACCGGCCGACAGCTCAACTCGGCTGCTTTCCACAGAACCGTCGAGCAGGTCGCCGCCGCCCTCGGAATCGATGAGGATGAGCCGGTAACGTTGGCTGTTGCCACCTGATGGCGATTTCACTTAGCCACGCCGGCGGCAGTGCGAAGCGAAGCCCGTTCAAGGTCAAACGCGACCGGCTCACCGTCGTTCTGGTCGTGCTGGCAATTCTGATCATGTGGGAAGTTGCGGCGCGAACCTTCCTCGACGGGCGTTTCATCCTAGCGGGGCCGAGTGACATCATCGCCCGCCTGCTTGCCAATCCGGGCCTTTATTGGCGGGCGACAATGGTGACGATCCGCGAGGCCGCCCTGGGCTTTGTGTGGGGCAATCTCGCGGCCATCCTCCTTGCCGCACTGATTGCGCTCGTGCCGGTGACGGAGCGGGTCGCCAAGGGCCTGGCGCTGGTCGTTTTCTGCCTGCCGCTGGTGGCGACCGGGCCGGTGCTGCGCGTCCTATATGGCACCAGCGACGGCCCCCAGATCACGCTCGCGGCCTTGAGCGTCTACTATACGACCTTCATCCCGCTCGTCGTCGGCTTGCGCGCCATTACGCAATCCTGGGAGGATCTGGTCCGGAGCTATGGTCGTGGCCGGTGGCAGATGCTGCTGCGGGTGCGGTGCCGCGCCTCCGTTCCCTATCTGATCGCAGGACTGCAGATCGCAGCACCGGCGGCCGTCCTCGGTGCCATGATCGGCGAGTTTACGGGTGCCAGCAGCGGGCTTGGGGTGCTGGTCATCCAGGCGATGCGAACACTGGACGTCGAGGCCACCTGGACGGTGGCGGTCATTGCGACCGCCCTTGCCATGACCGCTTATGGTCTTGCGGGCTTATTGGGCCGTGTGCTCGCGGGCGAGCCCCCGGCCTTGCTGCTCAGAGCCCGCCAAGGCGATGCCGGAGCAAGGCAAAACTCGGCCTCGGCATTGCTCCTGACCTTCATTCTCACAACCGTCATCACCCTCGGGCTCTGGCAGGGTCTGATGGATTTGTTCGATCTCAATGCGTTCTTCGCCAAAAGGCCCGGCGATGTTCTGAGCTATCTCGCCACGGCGACTGAAGCTGGTGCACATAGGGACGAGCTCTTCCAGGCGCTTGGCGCGACGCTACTCGTTACTGTGCCCGGCTATCTGGCGGGCCTTGCCCTGGGGATGCTGCTCGCTTTCCTGTTCGAACTGGCCCCCACCGCCCGAACCACCATGATGCCGGTCGCCATAGCACTCCGCTCGATCCCGATCATCACCACCGCACCGCTGATCATCTTGATGCTGGGCCGCGGCTCGGCCGGGCTCATCACCATCGTCGCGGTCATGATTTTCTTTCCGACATTGGTTGCCTGCATGCAGGGCTTGCGGCAGGCGCCCGGGCAGATCATCGATTTCTTCGATGTCTATGCCGCGGGACCGGTGCGGAAACTGGCGCTTGCCCGAGTTCCGGCAATGCTGCCAGCCTTTTTCGCCACCGCTCGGATTGCCGTCCCTGCCGCAGTCCTGGCCGCCACTGTGGCGGAATGGCTGTCGACCGGCACCGGCATTGGCAACCTCATGGCGCTGACCTATTCGACTAGCAACTACAATATGCTCTGGAGCTGCGTCGTCGTGCTGACCTTGGTCTCGGTCGTGGGTTATGGGCTCGTCAGTCTGATCGAACGGCAGGTTCTGCTGCGGGTGGCACCGGAACAGGTGGCGAGTGGATGAGCAGCGTTAGCGCTCCGTCCAGTGGCCTTGACGAGGTCAAGGCCCTCTATGATGGCCTGGTTGCCGACCAACGATTTGTCGAGAACGCACCGCCCCACACCGATTTCGCGTGTGCCGAGGAAGTTGCAGCGTTGCTCAGGGCCGAGTGCCGGCTGCTCGATGCGCGAAGGTTTGATGATTGGCTGAGTTTCTGGGAAGACGATGCCCTATTCTGGGTGCCGCTCGATCCCGAGGCGCATCCGGGCGAGGATCAGTCATTGCTGCTCGACGATCGGCGGCGCCTCGGCGAGCGGGTCTGGCGAATGAACGACAAGACCGCCTGGGGGATCTGGCCGCCGCCGAAAATTACGCGGGTTTTGGGAGGTGTCGAAACCTGGACGGCCCCGGGCG
>JBGSYN010000161.1:0-16342 GCA_041750975.1 Geminicoccaceae bacterium
CCTGGGGCCAGAGTACCAGTGCGAGCGCTGCGAGAACCATCAGGAGTGCCGAGACGTCCGCCACGTTGATGGGCTCGCCGACGAGGATGGCCGAACTCACGACGCCGACGATGGGCACACCAAGAATCGAGATCGCGGCGACCGAAGCCGGCAGCACCCGGACTAGCCGGACGAACGAGGTGAAACAGAAGCCGAGTGCTATGAAGACAACATAGCCGAGCGACAGGATGCCCTGCCAGTCGAGCCGCGACACATCGAACTCGCCGTCGAATACCGCCCAGAAAACTGTCAGTGGTACCGACGCGATCAGAAGCTGCCATCCGGAAAGGGCGATGACGCCGATGCCCCAGTCATAGGCCTTGATGCCGATGGTCTGGAATGCCCAGACCATGGCGGCGCCGAGCATCACGACGGTGCCCCAGGGAGCCGCCCCGAGTTTGACAAGATCGCTGCCGATCAGGACCAGGAGTCCCGCCATGCCGAAGGCGAGGCCAGCAATATGGCGGCGGCGCAGACGCTCGTCGAGGAAAATCGCGCTCAAGAATGCCGCCCAGACGGGCATGGTATAGCACACGATCGCAGCGCGGCCGCCGCCCGCCATCAGGACGCCGTAAGCCGACAGGACATGCCATGCCGAGCCGAAGATCGCGGCAATCGCCACGAGCGGCAGGATCCGGTGCCGCGGGACCCTGCATCGCTCGCCCAACACACGCGCCAGGCTCAGGACAAAGATTGCGGCAACAATGACGGTAATGACACGGAACAGCCAGGGACTGACTTGGAGCAGCCCGATCTTCATGACCGGCCAGTTGACGCCCCACAACAGGGTCACCAGGGCGATCTGACCGTAGAGCAGGGGTGCTGGGGCGTCCGGTGTCGCATGGCTTTCCTGGACAATCACCTAATCGACCTTTCCGCTGCTCGACATCAAGATGGCGATCGGCCTGGTCTGGTTGAACTGCGAGAGAATGATCAACAGGATAACCATGATCGGCACGCACAAAAACATGCCCGCTATGCCCCAGATCGAGGCCCAAAGCGACAGGGACAGGATAACCACCAGAGGGCTCAAATTGAGTTGGGATCCCATCAAGCGCGGCTCGAGCAGATTGCCGACCAGGAATTGTATTGCCGCCAAGGGCGCCACGACGGCGAGGAAAGAAGAGATCGAGGCGAATTGCACGAGTGTCAGCAGCGCCGGCAGGGCGACCGCGAGGATCGAACCGACCGTTGGGATGTAGTTGAAGAAAAAAATGATAAGCGCCCAGAATTCAGCGTAGTCGACCGCCATCACCCACAATACGGCATAGGAGAGACCGGCCGTGAGCAGGCTCATCAAGGTCTTGATCCAGATGTAGCGCTCGATGCGCCGTTCGATATCGGCGAGGACATGGCGAATGTGCGCGGCGCGCTCCGGTTTGGGAAAAAGAGCCCGCACTTTCATCTCGAAGCTGCCCTGCTCGAGCAGCAGGAAGGCGACATAGAGGGCGATGAGCCCGACATTGCCGATCAGGGCGCCCAACGCCGCGGAAAGCCTCGCCACCAGGCCGCCGACATCGATCCGCGTCATCAATTCGGCCATGGTCGGTGGCTCCTCGATGCCGACGCTGACAAGAAGCTCCGGCAACAAACGGCGTATATTCGCCTCGTAATTGGCGGCAGCACCCGAAACTTGTGCCACATTGCCGGCGATCAGATTGACGACCTGCCAGCATCCGATGACCATGATAAGGATCGAGATCGTGAGGCAAAGCCACCGGGGAATGGCGATGTGGCCCATGCCGCTTCGTCCGATCAGTCGCGCCAAAGCATTGATCAGGTGCCACAGGAGGACTGCAACCGCGAGCGGGATCAATACCGACCGGCCATAGATCAGGATCGAGGCCAGGACCGCGAAGATGCCGATCCAGGTCAGGCCGGCGAGGCCGGGAAGCCCTGCCAATGGCGAGGGCGCTTCCTCGCGGAAGCCGTCGTCGGTTGCGGGTGCGCGCGTCATTACTTCGAAGGAAGACCTTGACTGAAACAGTAGCCAAGCCGGATCGTCGGCTTCGGTGGTCCGAACGCTATAGTAAGATGAAGGCGATCTGACGATGGCGGATCGCGACTAGGCAGAGGTATCAGAGCAAAGACTGGAAGAGCATGAGCGATAGCCGCAAGGCCGGAGGGCACGCCTGGGATCCCAGCGCCTATGATCGAAACGCCAGGTTTGTATCCACATTGGGCTCAGCCGTGCTCGATCTGTTGGCGCCGCAGCCGGGTGAGCGGATTTTGGACCTCGGTTGCGGCGACGGGGTCTTGACCGAGCAACTGGTCGCTGCCGGTGCCGATGTCGTCGGCGTCGACGGCGATGATCGGATGATCGAGGCGGCCAGAACGCTCGGCCTCGATGCGTATGTGATGGATGGCCAGTCCCTGAACTTCGAGGCGGAATTCGATGCCGTGTTCTCGAATGCGGCGCTGCATTGGATGCTTGATGTCGCTGCCGTGAACGCCGGCGTCTTTCGAGCCCTGCGCCCGGGCGGGCGATTTGTTGCGGAGTTTGGCGGTCATGGCAACGTCGCCGCGATCCGTACGGCCCTTTATGCCGTGCTGCACCGGCATGGCGTCGACGCTGCCTTGCATGATCCCTGGTACTTTCCGGCGCCAGAAATGCATTCAGAGAGTTTGGCGAGGGCAGGGTTTGTCGTCGGCGAGATCGCTCTGCATCCGCGACCGACGCTCCTGCCGACGGACATGAAAGGCTGGCTTGAGACTCTTGGCAAACCCTTCCTCGATGCTGCGCCGGAGGCCGTCCGAGCCGGAATCGCAGAAGAGACCGAGCAACTTCTGTCGGCAGCACTGCGCGACGGGCATGGGCGCTGGACGGCGGACTATTGCAGACTGCGCTTTAAGGCAACCAAGCCGCACTAGGCTCTTGCAACCTCCGGAATGTCCATGACTTTAGGATGGGATGGAGAATTCGGAGGATCGCCTCTTGCGTCACTATTGCGTGTTATCCGCTGATCCCGGTTGGAACGTGGCGCGTAATCAGAGACGATGGACAAGGTCAGGGGGTCTATCGGCACCGGGTTGGGCCCGGTGCCCATATAGGAGATGGTAGTCATGGCATCGTACGAACCCGCTGACAATCATCGCGCTCATCGGCGCCTCATTCGGGAATCGATGAATGCGCCATTACTGACCCGCGAGCACGAGCACGACCTCGCGGTGCGCTGGCGCGATGATGGCGACGAGGAAGCGCTGCACGAGATCGTCCGCTCTTATATGCGCTTGGTCGTCAGTGCGGCGAGCAAATTCAAGAATTATGGGTTGCCCGGCAGCGATCTTGTCCAGGAAGGTGTTGTTGGCCTGATGCAGGCCGCAGCACGCTTCGAACCGGACCGCGACGTCCGCTTTTCGACTTATGCCTCTTGGTGGATACGGTCCGCCATGCAGGATTACATTCTGCGCAACTGGTCTGTGGTGAGGACCGGCACCACGGCGGCGCAGAAATCATTGTTCTTCAATCTTCGGCGTCTCCGTGCCCGCATCAATGACGGTGCGGGGGCGACCTTGACAGATGCCGGCCGGCAGCAGATCGCAACCGAGCTTTCCGTCGGCGTCCACGACGTCGAGGCGATGGAAATGCGCCTTCTGGGCGGCGATCAGTCGCTTAACGCGACGATCAGCGTCGAGGGCGAGGATGCCTGGCAGGACTTCCTGGCCGACGAGCGGCCTAATCCCGAGGAGGTGATAGGCGGACTGCTCGACGGCAAGCGGCGCTCGGAATGGTTGATGGCGTCACTCCGCGAACTCACCGAGCGCGAGCAGACGATCATCAAGGAACGTCGTCTCCGTGAGGATGGCCGCACCCTCGAAGAGCTTGGCCGCCGCTTGGGCATCAGCAAGGAACGTGTGCGGCAGATCGAGCACCGGGCGTTACAGAAACTCAAATCCGCGCTCGAGCGCCGGATGCAGGATCCGAGCGATCTCTTGGTGTTATCTGGCGACACACCTCACTGACGGGCGCAGCGGCCGGCTCCTCACTGCCGGTCGCCGCCCTTAGTTCGGGCGCGACTGCTCACGCCTTTATTGATATATTCTCTGGATCAGGTGGCAATTGCAGCAGGCTGCTCATGATCCGATCGATCCTTCTCGGTGTGGCCGGAACCCCGGCGCTTCAGGCGAAACTCTTTCATGCGTTGGATCTTGCCAAGCGGCACGGCGCCTTCATTCAATTGTTGTCGGTCGTCGATACCGAAAAGCTCAGTTCATTCGGTCCCGTTCCCATCGGCGGCGCGCATTACGCGGAAAAACTGAGCGCGCGTCGCGTCGACGAAAGCCACGCCGTCGATGAGCAGGCCATCGAGGCATGCAAGAAAACCGCCGAGGCCGAAGGTATTGAAGTCGACAGCAGATATGTCGAGGGCGATCCGCTCGAAGAAATCGAGCGCTATTGGCGCTATGCAGATTTGCTGCTCTTAGGCTTGCGCGGCTGGTTCGATCATGGACTGCTGCCCGAACCGGAAGACGCGATAGCGACCCTGGTCCGCGCCGGCGTCCGTCCGATCATGGCGGTCCCGGAGGAAGGCAGGCCGATCAAGAAGGTCCTGATCGCCTATAACGGCACCGCCGAATCGGCCAAGGCGATGAAACACTTCCTTCTCCTCGGAGGCTGGCCGGATTGCCAGTTGAACATCGCCTGCGTCGGCAAACCCCGCAGTGGCGAGGAGGCCCATCAGATGCTCGATGAAGCCGGTCGCTATGGCAAGCGGCACGGTCATAAAGTCGCCACTGCGCACGTCCGCGGCGGCGATGCCGTGGATAGACTTCTCGAGCATGCGCGCACGATTGAAGCCGACATGATCGTCATGGGAGGCAGCTATCGTCGGCTGTTGCTCGCCGACCGTTTTGGCCGGTCCACCGTGGATCTCATCAAGCGGTCGCCATTGCCGCTCTTCATCTCGCACTAGTGGTGCTTGATCCTGCGGCCGGCGCTGCGCAGATAGCAGCCATGGACCATGGTGCGGACATTTCGGCTGCGACCGTTGAAAAGGCCGATTTACGCGGTGCCGAGCTGATCAAGCGGCACCTGGCGAGCCTGCCGAATGCCCCGGGCGTCTACCGGATGAGCGACGACAAGGGCACGTTGCTCTATGTCGGCAAGGCCAAATCGCTGAAGAAGCGCGTTGCCGCCTACACGAAACCGGCGGCCTTGACGGCGCGGCTGCAGCGCATGGTGGCACTGACCCGGTCGATGGAGATCGTCACAACCGCGAGCGAGGTCGAAGCGCTGCTGCTCGAAGCCAATCTGATCAAACGCTATCGGCCGAGCTTCAATATCGTGCTGCGGGACGATAAGAGCTTTCCCTATATTTTCCTGCGCTGGGGTCACGATTTTCCGCTGATCGGCAAGCATCGTGGACGCAAACGGGAAGGCTGCGACTACTATGGCCCCTTCGCCTCGGCGGGCGCCGTCAACGACACCCTGAACGCCTTGCTGCGGGCCTTTCCGCTGCGCTCCTGTTCGGACAGCGTGTTCCAGAGCCGTTCGCGACCTTGCCTGCAATATCAGATCAAGCGCTGCTCGGCACCCTGCGTCGGCCGGATCGGCGAGGCCGACTATGCGAGACTGGTCGAGGAGGTGAAGGGCTTTCTCGGCGGGCGGTCCCGCGAGGTCCAGGATCAGCTGAAGCGCGAGATGCACGAGGCCGCCGAGCGCCTGGACTTCGAGAAGGCCACGGTCCTGCGGGATCGGATCAAGGCCCTCGCCCATATCGGCTCGCGTCAGGGCATCAACACCCAGGCGGTGGATGACGCCGACGTCATTGCCGCGGCCTCCGAGGGCGGCGAGGTTTGTGTCCAGGTATTCTTCTACAGGGCCGGACGCAATTACGGCAATCGCGCCTATTATCCGGTCCATACCAAGGGTGCGACGCTGCCCGAAGTGGTCGAGGCCTTCAGTGCTCAGTTCTACAGCGACCGCGCGCCACCGCGACAGATCCTGCTGTCCGAGCCGCTGCCGCAACAAAATCTGCTGGCCGAGGCGTTGAGCGTGCGGGCCGAGCGCAAGGTGACGCTGCAGGTGCCGCAACGCGGCGACAAGCGCCAATTGCTGGATATTGCCCTTGCCAATGCCAAGCAGGCGCTGGCACGGCGGCTGGCGGACCATGCGTCCCAGGCGCATCTGCTCGAGGAGCTTGCCGACCGCTTCGAGATGCCGAGCCCGCCCGCGCGGATCGAGGTCTACGACAACAGCCACGTCAGCGGTAAATACGCGATTGGCGCCTTCATCGTCGTCGGCCCCGAGGGTTTCGACCGTAAATCCTATCGCACCTTCAACATCAAGAATCCGGAGACTGTCGCCGGCGACGACTATGCGATGATGCGCGAGGTGCTCGGCCGCCGCTTCGCGCGGCTCGCCAAGGACGAGCCCGATCGGACTGGCGGCACCTGGCCCGATCTCGTCGTGATCGATGGCGGCGCGGGCCAGCTTACGGCAGCGCGCGAGGCCTTGCGCGAGATCGGCGTGGAGGATGTCCCGCTGATCAGTGTCGCCAAGGGCCCGGATCGCGACGCCGGCCGTGAGCGGTTCTTCCGGCCCGGCCGCGAGCCGGTGATGCTCGAGCCGAAGGACCCGGTCCTCTATTTCGTCCAGCGGATGCGGGATGAGGCGCACCGCTTTGCGATTCAGACCCACCGCGGCAAACGCTCCAAGGCGATCGGCCGCTCGATGCTCGACGAGATCCCGGGGATCGGCGCCAAGCGCAAGCGCGCGTTGCTCGATCATTTCGGCTCGGCCCGCAGGGTCGAGGAAGCGGGCTTGCGCGATCTCGAGCAGGTCCAGGGCATCGACAAGGCCGTGGCGCAATCGATCTACGATCATCTGCATGAGCGGAGCTGAGAGCCGAAGACATTATGCTGACCTCGATTCCCAACCTTCTGACGATCAGCCGCGTCATGATTATTCCCCTGCTGGTTGCTTGTTTCTATGCCGAAGGCGACTGGGCGCGCTGGACCGCCTGCGCGATTTTCGTCGGCGCCGCGGTCACCGATTATCTGGATGGGGTCCTGGCCCGGGCCTGGAAGCTGCAATCGGTGTTCGGCCGATGGCTCGATCCCGTGGCCGACAAGCTTCTGGTCGCGGCCGCATTGGTGATGCTGGTAGCCGCGGGCGAGGCGCCCGTCATTGCGACCGTGGTGATTTTGATGCGCGAGCTCCTGATCTCGGGATTGCGGGAATATATGGCGGAGGTGCGCGTCGGCCTGCCGGTCAGCAAACTTGCCAAATGGAAAACAACGGTGCAAATGGTGGCCATCGTCTTTCTACTTATAGGCGAAGCGGGCCCGGCTTGGCTGGGTGCCGCAACCATCGGCTGGTGGCTCTTGTGGGCCGCCGCCTTGCTCACCATTGTCACGGGCTACGACTATGTAAAAATCGGTCTACGACAGATGCGGGCAGAGGATCGGCGACAGGCCGATGCCTCGATTGTCAAACCGGAACAAGCCTAATCATTGGAGATTATTCATGCGTGTGCGTTATTTTGCATGGGTGCGCGACCGTATCGGCGTCTCGGAAGAAACCGTCCAGCCGCCTGCGGACGTCACGACCGTTGGCGCCTTGCAGGTGTGGCTCGGCGAACGGCACCCCGCCTTCGCCCATGCCCTCGAGGAGTATCCGGATCTCGTCAAGAGTGCCGTCAACCTCGAGTTCGCAGGGCCCAGCCGGAGCATCAAGCCGACCGACGACGTGGCGTTCTTTCCGCCCGTGACAGGCGGCTGAAAGGATCTCAAGGACCCAAGTGAATGATCCGCGTCCAGGGCGAGCCGTTCGATGCGGGCCGGGAGATCGGCGCGTTTTTCGAAGGCCGAACCGATGTCGGCGGCATCGCCACCTTCATCGGTCTGGTGCGCGGTCATCAATCCGGCACCAATGTCGCGGCCATGACTCTGGAGCATTTTCCGGGCATGACGGAGCGAGCCCTCGAGGCGATCGAGGCCGAGGCGCGCCGCCGCTGGCAGCTTTCGGATGTGCTGGTGATCCATCGTTATGGGCGGATGCTGCCGGGCGAGCCGATCGTGCTCGTGGCCACGGCGTCCGCCCACCGCGCTTCCGCTCTTGACGCCTGCGCCTTTCTGATAGACTGGCTCAAGACCAAGGCGCCTTTCTGGAAGCGCGAGGAGACAGCCGAGGGGGAACGCTGGGTCGAGGCGCGAGCGAGCGACGACGAGGCCGCCGCCCGCTGGGACTGACAGAGGACGGAACCATGCTGCTGGACGCGGTGCCGATTGGGTCCAATCCACCCCATGAACTCAACATCCTGATCGAGGTGCCGCTTCGCTCGGACCCGATCAAGTACGAGTTCGACAAGAAGTCCGGCGGCATCTTCGTCGATCGCTTCCTCTACACGACGATGTTCTATCCCTGCAATTACGGCTTCATTCCGCACACCCTCGCCGATGACGGCGATCCCGTCGACGTCATGGTGGTCGGCCGGATGCCGGTGCAGCCCGGCACCATCCTGCCGGCCCGGCCGATCGGCGTGCTCGAACTCGAGGACGAAGCCGGCGGCGACGAAAAGATCCTGGCCGTCCCGCTGCCGAAAATCACCCGCCTCTACGATCGGGTCAATTCCTGGCGCGACATTCCCGAAATCGACCTCAAGCGCATCCAGCATTTCTTCGAGCACTACAAGGACCTCGAGCCCGAAAAATGGACCCGCGTCGGCAACTGGCGCGACACCGACCACGCGATCGAGCTGATCAACAAGGCGATCAGCCGGGCGCAGGCTGCCACTGCCGACTGAGAAATGTCGGTGCGATGACCTGGGCGTCAGGCATTTGCGCTTGGCGATCCTTGGCCGATGCGGCATCAAGAGGGGGCCCCTGATAAACGGAGGTCCGAACCATGTCGCCCGATCTCTATATCGCCCTGCAATTCCTCCTCGGCTTCGGCGTGCCGATGGCCATTGCCCTGCGCGAGATCATCATCACCAAGCCCTCCAGGGAACCGCCCTTCAATGGCGGCGAGCCGACCGTCATCGATCTCGCGACGCACCGCAAAGCGCCTCCGGCCCAAGGCACCGCGGCGGTCGCCGAAGACGAGCGTGAGTTCCGTCGCGCCGCCTAGCCAAGCCTCATCGGATTGGCTCATGCGGCGTAACGGCCGAGATAGCGCTCGAATCTGCCTGCGCCGAGCTCGCGCCTGAGGTAGTCGAGTATCGCCTTGCGCTGATCCTCGTTGAGGCGCTCGCGGTGGCGCGAGGCTCGATCCATCTTCCCCTTGGTGACCGAGGGGTCGGTGCCCCGATCGTAGAGTTCGAGCGAACGCTTGCGGTGCTCGTCGAAATCGAAGCTGTCGAGGTCGTGCGGAATGGCCGCGAAATCCAGAATGCGGCCGATCTCACGCGGGTTCTCCATCAAATCCTCGTAGTGGATCAACAGCGTGTCGCGCTTGCAGCCGTCGAAGATGCGGATATTGCCCGCATAGCCGGCAAGGGCCTGCGGGGCCGTCGCGCGCACCCTCACATAAAGGTCCAGGGGATCCCGCAGCACCATGATGACCCGCTTCTCGCGCATCAACCGCCAGGTCCGCGGCCGCTTGCGCAGGTAGGAGAGCCATTCTCGAAAGGCGGAGCGTTGCAGCGCCTCGGGCTCCTCGCCCGGTTCGTGCTCCTGGTTCAAGAGCAGCTGGCGGCGATGCCAATGCTCGACGATGTGTTGCCGCTCGATGATGGCGGGTCCGTCCTCGACCAGCAATTGCCGTTTGCTGCCGGGTGTGCGACGGCCCGAAAAATGCTCGATGCAATAGCGCACCCAGTTCGACCCGCTTTTCGAAAACGACAGCAGCAGGATCCGGTCGGCATCGGTGTCGTCCTGGTCCGAACTCATGCCTCAGACCGGTCCGCCGACCATTCGTTGGTGCAGATCGCACCCCAGAAAGCGGCGCCCGCATTGGCCGGCGGCGGTCAGCACGGAATAGGTGCCGGCCGCGGGGTCGAGGACGAATTCGCCCGGATTGGTCAGGGCCTCGATCAGCCGCCGCTGCACGCCGACGGGCTTCGCATGGACCAGCTTGCGGTCGATCTTCTCCTCGACGACGTCCGGAATGTCATGCACCCGCCAAACCCCCTTGGCCCGCACCGGCCGTTTCTGCAGCACCATCAGGAATTCGCAGCGGCGCCGCGTGCGGTACCCCATGCCGATCCGCCGCTTGTCCCAAACCACGAGATCGACGCGCTCGAGCGAGGTCGCCTCGAGCCAATGATCGAAACCCGTGCACAAATGATATTTGTCGATCCACAACAGCAAATGACCGCTCGGCATCAAGACCCGGTCGACAGCCTCGACGAACGCCTTGATGACCGCTTCATCCATCTGCTGCAGCAAGGCGCGGCCCTTTTGCCGGCTGCCCTCGTTGCCGTAACGCTGCTTGTCGAGCACGCCCCGATATTGCGGATCGAAAAAGCACAACGGAAACGAGGCCTGCGGCAGCCGCTCGAGAAAATCCCGCCCCTCCATGCAGTTCGGCGCATCGGCAATGACCCCACGCGGCAACTCGATCGAAGGCTGCACGATGTCGCGGGACGAGCCGAACACCGAAGCCTTCGACGCAACGCGCCTCTTGCGATCCGTCTCAAAAAGGTCGCCGGTCAGATCCATCGGCCGCTCCACACTCCATCCATCGATCCCAAACCCTTGCTACCACCAGATGCTGACATCGCCAACGCCCAGAATACCAAATCTGGTAAAAACCGGGCAAACAACCCTCAGCCTCAAGGACCGCCACCTCCGGCGATGCAACGGCACCTTCTCCTTGCGGTGCACGATTGTGCGCTAAGTGGTAGGACTAGGGGCGGACAATAAATCGTTCGTGCATTCTTGGGTAGGAAGGTTTTCCGAGAGGGGCGACCCGCCCCTCTCGGGCTCTCCTGGACTTGTTGGTTTGGGAGTGGTTGGGGCGGCTAGGGTGTTGTTATGATACGGTTTAATTCGTTTGTGTCATACGTGCCAGAAAGAAGTAATTCGTTCGTGTAATCTGGACTGGCGGTCTTGAGGGCAGGCGATAAATCGTTCGTGCAGTTTCGGGTGGCAAGTTTCGCGACTCTTGGCAATTGGTTCGTGCATTTTGGGATAGGAAGGTTTTTCTGAAAGGCCGGACGCCGGCCTCTCAGCCTCTCCGCGGCAAGTTGGTTCGGGTGTGGGTGTGGCCGTCAGAGCGCTGGAATCGCGGATGGCTATTTCGTTTGTGTAATTTTCGGTTACGGATTTTTTGGCGGGCAATAAATCGTTCGTACAGTTTTGATCCGCAGGCTCGACAGCTTCCGGCAATTCGTTCGCGCAATTTTCGACAGGTATCGACCCGCGCGCTTTCCGATGAGCTGCGAGATTGGCCAGCGCGCGCTTCAGGTCCATCAATGCCGGCGCGCGATAGCGCAGCACGGTCGCCATCGCATCGGCCTTCATCCGGTACGCCCGTGTCTCCCGCCAGGACGCATACGCCTAGAACGCAGGCAACCCTGGTCCCTGGCCGGACAGATCAAAGCGGGCAACGGCTTTTGCGAAGGGGCCGGCGGCCCGGCCCCTTGCGCGCATCCCCGGCGCGGGTTTAGCGGTGGTGGAGGTTGGGGGCGGCGGTGTCTTTACGGGCCGTCTCTGGTGCGGTTCGGATAGAGTTCGGCGAGGATTTCGGCGATGATCCGGCGGGATTGGGGGGTGAGATCCGAGAGTTCGATCCGGAAATTTTCCAACTGGGCGAGGATCGGGGCGGGTGCCGCCGGTCTGGCTGGGGCCGGTTTGGCCGGCGCCTCGCGCGTCGAGGGGATGGTGCGGGCAAGCTCTTCGCCGAGCTGGCGGCGGGCGGTGCTAAGATGGTCCGCCCAGGGATGCATCGTGCGGTAATGGCGCGACGCGGCACGGGCAGCGGCGGGATCGGCGACTGGCATCGGCTCGGACAACGGCCGGTCGAGCGGAATGGTCGATTGCTTGACCTTGCGGTCGACGAGACGGGCCAAAACCTTGTGCGCCGCCCGGTCGCGCGTCATGCAATCCGCGATGAACAGGCAGACGCGGACGTCGCACTCCTCGACGGCGATCTGCAGGACGTTCAGCGCCTCGCGCTCAAGGACTGCAATCCTCTCTTCATCCGGCAGGTCCAGCATCGCCTCGCAGGCGCGCACGAGATCCCGAAACGCCGGCTCCTTGAGCCAGCCGACGACCCGCTCCAACGGCAGATCGCTTTCCCTGGCAATATCCGAAGGCCCGATCCCCTGCGCCCGCCGCATCGCCACCCGCAACCGCCCAGGCTTGCGACGGCCGCGGCGGACGAGTGGGGAATGGGGATTGAGATGATCGTGCATGGCTGGATCATATAGGAACACAGTCCGTCATGCAAGGAAAATCGTCGACCCGCCAGCGCCGCCCTCGGACACCGCCATCCCGCAATGTCGCACCCTGTGCCGCTATTCGCATCCGGCCCACCCGCCTCGATGATCAAGGCTCCAGCTATTTTATTTCAATTGAACCGCGTTCATGGGAACTACCCAAGACCGGGTGCCGATAAACCGGGTCCGGATAAACCGGGTCCGATAAACCGGGTCCGGTCCGATAAACCGGGTCCGCGAGACTCTTTTCATCACTTTCGTCTCGGTCTATGCTCCCGGCCATGGCGAAGCTTCCACGAGCGGTGGCACCCGGGCTGCCGCATCACGTCACGCAACGCGGCAATCGACGTCAGACGGTGTTTTTCAGCGATGCCGATTACGCGCTCTATGTCGAGTTGCTGGCGCGCAACTGTCGAGCCTCGGGGGTGGCGATCTGGGCTTGGTGTTTGATGCCCAATCATGTGCATCTGATCGCGGTGCCGGCCGCCGCATCGGCGCTTGCCAAAGCAATCGGCGACACCCATCGCCGCTACAGCTGGATCATTAATCGCCGTCCCTCTATCGGCATTGGGGCTGGCGTGGCAATCTCTGGCAGGACCGTTTTGCCTCCTGCGTCATGGACGAACCACATGCGTTGTTGGCGATCCGCTATATCGAGCGCAATCCCGACCGGGCCGGTCTTGCCGCCCGCCCCGAAGCTTGGCCCTGGTCGAGCGCCCGCTCGCATTTGGGACTAGGCGAGGATCCGCTCACCATGACCGGCGCTGTCGCTCACTTGATCCCGGATTGGCAGGCCTATCTCGATGACCTACCACCCAGCTGGCAGCAAGACGCCTTGCGCCAATCGACCGGCACCGGCCGTCCGCTGGGCTCCGTCGACTACATTCGAGGTCTCGAACATCAACTCGACCGTAAATTGCGACCCTAACCACCTGGCCGCAAAAGGAAGGCGAGAAGCCAGATCAGAAAGGTTAAATGAGTCTCGTGGACCCGTATTCCTGCGTATTCCTTAAATGAGTCTCGTGGACCCGTATTCCTGTATAATATAAAATGAAATTTGTCTTAAGCTTCACACCTCCCGTAGATGCGCCTGAGGCAAGAGAAATTTTTGGAAAAATTATCAATGAGATAGGTTCGCCTTTGGCCTCTAATATTCGCGATTTGGACGATACGATAATCAAATATTGCCGTTTTGTTGACGAGTACTTAGTAAATTCATAAGTCGCTAATCATTCGCTTGTCCGTTTCCGTGATCGCGAACGGCCTCGCCCACGCTCGGCGCGGTCGCCTGCCCTGCCCCGAAACTGCCGCTTCGCGGTGATCTTGTCGCCGTCCTCGAGCAAGGCTTCATCCTTGGCCGCAATCCTGCCCGTGGTTTTCAGCCCCTTAAAACTCAATTCTTACGTTGCTTATTAGATGATTTATCAATCGTTCGTGTTATTTTTCCTTTTACGAATTCCTCAATCACTATCGTTGCAACAGCACCTACAACGCTATCTTTGCCTCCAAACATAAAGCGAACAAGAGGGTAGAGCAAAAGACATGGAGCAATTGTAAATAAAAAGGCGATTCCAATAGATAAATTATTGGTGAAAATAAAAATAATACCGAGGATGATTGCAAACAATGCGCTCCAATAAAATAACGCGCTCTTTAGCCGTGTAACTTTATTCCCGCTCAACGCCTCAATCGTTTCGTAAAATGAGACCTTCATTCTTATTCCCTTTTCGGTTTCCATGATCGTGAGCGCGAAGTCGGATCTCCCTCAAAGATCCGGTGTCCAGCCGCTTGGCGGTTCATCCAAGTATTTTACTTCGATGGTCAATTTGGCTCCGGCGACGGGAAGCGGTACGCAAAAATCGTCTCCCGTACCGTCTAATAAAATACTAAACTCCATTAAATTTGTTTGTCTGTTCAACAACGGTGGTGCCAGCATGTTTCCGCGACAGCTTACCCATGCATCGCGATAGATTGCCAATAGGTGGTCTTTAGTTTCGATCCACCAAGACTCCCTTTTTGTTAATTCATAGGGCGTGCAATGAAGAAGTTGATGAAGTATCTTCTCTGCCGATTTTACCATATCCGTTGACACTGGGGTATAGTAGCAGTCATATTTAAACCCACTTCCATCGACTTTTAGAGAAATAAGCGCTATTTTTTTTGCTCTAAACACACGTTCTAATTCTCGATTTGTTTCCGAGATCTTCCACGCGTTAAGCTTTTTTTTCTTTCTGTAATTTTTCTGCGCATCCGCGTATTCCATTTGACGTGACTCTATGCAGCAACGCAGTTCGAACGCCGCATAAAAGAGCTTATCCCTCTCCTCGCTTTGAAGCAGCTTCCGCGCCCTTGAAAGGTATGATGCCGCATCAACTCTATATTCTGTCATCATTTGCAAATTTCCGCCTCCGCTACCATTCGAAAATAATTGCGCACAATAAATACGTCCACAATAGCATCCAGCAAATCCACATTAACATTTTAAAATGATATGGTGAATACACGTACAAACGAAAAAGGAAAATGAGAGAGCTTATAATTATGAGTTCTTCTGTTGTGCTGAAGTTTTAACTTGACCTATAACTAGTGTATTCATCTTGATATTCTTCATATCTAGCCATATACGACCCTACTCCTAATTTCAGGCTCATCACTGACAAGCACGCGCGTTGGCGTCCATCAATCATCCGTTGAGCGTTTCCGTGATCGAGAGCGGCCACGGCCACGCTCGGCTCGGTCTTTCGCCCTGTCCTGAAACTGACGCTTGGCGGTGATCTTGTCACCATCCTGCACAAGCTCTTCATCCTTGGCGGCGATGCGGCCTGTCACCTCCAGCCCTTCGATGGCCTTCTTTTTCTGCTCATTGCGAAGCCGCCAACGCTCGCGCAAATCCGCCTTTTCCAGCTTAGCAGAGGGAAAGCCGAGGGGAAACCACGGCCATTACAGGGTATAAAAAAATCGGCACAAAAGCTTAGCAGAGGGAAAGCCGAGGGGAAACCACGGCTGATTTTGCGTGGACCGGTAAACTATTTCTACAAGTCGTAGGGTCTGGGGGAAATCGGATTTCCCCTGATCGTCCTGCCCAAGCTTCGGGGGCTGGAAATTCTTCCCTGGTCGTGTTAGGTTACATGTAACCAGGATGAAGGGTGGATCATGTCGACATCGAAGTCGAAGCCTTCTCGGGTGAAGGTGCAGGAGTATCGGGAGCGGTTGCGTCGGCAGGGGTTGCGGCCGGTGCAGATTTGGGTGCCGGATGTGCGGGCGCCGGCGTTTCGGTCGGAGGCGCATCGGCAGTCGCTGGCGGTTGCGGCGAGCGCTCATGCGGGCGAGGATCAGGCATTTATCGACGCGGTTTCGGACTGGGATGCCGGTTCCGACCTTCGTAAGGAATGAGGCGGGGGGAGATCTGGACAGTTTCCGGCGGCCGGGATTATGCAGGCAAGCCGCGCCCCGTGGTCATCGTTCAGGATGACAGTTTCGATGCGACGGATTCGATCACGATTTGCGCTTTCACCACCGATCCGACGGAAGCACCCTTGTTTCGTCTGCCGGTCGAGCCGAGCGAACGGAACGGGCTTCGCGCCGGCTGCCGCTTGATGGTGGACAAGATCACCACGGTGCCGAAGTCGAAGGTGGGTCGGCAGGTCGGGCGGCTCGATGACGAGGACATCCTGCGGCTCAACCGTGCCGTTCTCGTTTTCCTCGGGCTCGCCGTGTCGCCGAGAGCGAAGCGGGGAAATCAGCCCTAAATATTTCCCGCTAATCGTGGGGGTCTGAGGGGGAAATCGGATTTCCCCCTCTCCTGTTCTTTTGACTGCAGGTCCCTGTTGTTTTGGTCCGGCAAGCCGGCGTTTTGCGGCCTAGTGTTGGGTGTCGGCGGGCCGGAGGGGGTTTGCCGTTCGGGGATATAAGGGAGGCTTGGAAAAAGATGCGCGACGATTGCGTGGACGAGGATTGCGATCTGGCGGTGGCGGCGGAGG
>JBGSYN010000162.1:0-17439 GCA_041750975.1 Geminicoccaceae bacterium
AGGGGCGCGCCGCCCCTTTCGCAAACCCTTCCCACAGCAAACTGCACGAACGAATTATCGCCTGCCCCTGAGCCTGCGCCGCAACGTCCCGTCGTCCACCGCAAGGAGAAGGTGCCGTTGCATCATCGGCGGTGGTGGTAGCTGACGAGCCTAGCGTTTCATGCAGGTCACACAGAGCGTGATGGCGGGATCGAACTCGAGGCGTTCCGGTGAGATGTCCTCGCCGCAGCGGACGCAGGCGCCGTACTCGTCGCCGTCGATGCGTTCGAGGGCGGCGCGCAGTTTTTGACGTTCGGCCTGCCGCCGGCGTTCGGCCGCGAGCGCCATGGCTTGTTGCTGCATCGCGTCCATGCGCGACAGACGGCCGATGCCGGACTGGTCGAGTTCGACGGGCTTGCGGCTGTCGCGGCTGGCCTCGGTGCTGCGGTCGAGCTCGATCAAACGCACTTCCAACGCCTTTTTGTAGGCATTGAGTTGCGCATCATTCAGCATGGCTTGGTCTTTCCTCGGGCCGGCTTTCGCATCAGGGCCACATCTTTCAGGGGGATCTCACAGCTCCAGCCCCGGGCCGTCGCGAGATGATGCAACGTTGCCTCCCGATAGAAGACTACATGGGTCGGGTCCCGCCTATAATGCCAATCGGCGAAGGCTGCATCATCGGTCTGAAAGCAGGTCATCAGCGCCAGCCAGCCGCCGGGCTCGAGCAGGCTGTCGAGGCGATCGAACTCGGCTGGAGGCTGCCCGAAATGCTCGGCGGTTTCCGTGCACGTGATGAATTCATAGGTTCGTTTCAAAGGGGCCGGATCCGGCTGGAAGAAGGGGTCATAGAGCGCAACCTCATGGCCTGCTTCCTGCAGGATGGCGGCAAGTGCCGGGCCGGGACCGCAGCCATAGTCGAGACCGCGCGAGACTGGAGCCAAACGGGCCAGCAACGGCACCGCGAGCTTGGCGAGGAACCGCCGGTAGCCCGGATCGGCCGGATCGTTCTCATGGCGGAGATAGTGGGCGTACGCGGTCTCCGGCGAAGGATGGTCGCAGGCATCGAGAAACGTCGCCTCGCAAACGCCGCATCGCCAATAACGGCGTCCCTCCAGCACCACCAAAGGCCCTGGGTCCGATGCGCGGCAGACCAGGCAGGCATGCGGTCCGGACATTTCAGTGGTTGCGACCATGGCGTTTAGCCTGCAGGCGTACACTCTCTATATGGTCAATGATTACTGAAACCGTGGGAAGCAAGGTCACGTCCATCTCCATCGCACCGCTCAAATCCAAGACACGCCTGATCGACGACCTGCGCAAGGCCGGATTTCAGGGCGATATTGCCGTGGATGAAGGCACCCGTACGGCCGCATCGACCGACAACAGCCTTTATCAGATCGTCCCCGATGTCGTCGCCGCTCCCGACGATGCGGCTGACCTTGCATGTCTTCTGGGTGTATTGGCGCGGGAGGCCTACCTTCATCTCGGCATGACCCCGCGCGGCGGCGGTACCGGCACCAATGGCCAAGCGCTGAACCGTGGCGTGATCGTCGATTGCCGCCCCCGGATGCGCCGGCTGCTGGCACTGGATGTCGCAGCGGGCTGGGCCGATGTCGAACCGGGCATGGTCCTCGATGAGCTCAATGCGGAACTCGCGCCGCATGGCCTCTTTTTCCCACCCGACACCTCGACCGCCGACCACTGCACGATCGGTGGCATGATCGCCACCGACGCGTCCGGCAAGGGTTCGCGCATCTACGGCAAGACCGGCGACAGCATCATGGCGCTCGATCTGCTGCTGGCCGATGGCTCGGCCCTGACCGTGGAACGATCGTCCACCGAGACCGACGGGACCCTGGCACCCGTTCTCGCCGCCGCCAGAGCCGCGTGCGATGCCGGACGCGACGCGCTTGCGGCCCACATCCCCCATCTGGCCAGAAGCTTTGTCGGTTATGATCTGATCCGCGCCCGGCCGGATGCTCACAGGTTCGATGCGACCCGCCTCTTGATCGGCAGCGAGGGCACCCTCGCCTTCATCACGCGGGCCCGGCTGAAGCTCGTTCCTCGGCCCCGCCATCGCCGTCTGGTCGTCATCGGCTACCGGAGCTTCGATGCGGCTCTGGCATCGGCCGAGAGTGTGCTGGCATTCGAGCCCACCGCCATCGAGACCCTGGACGACATCGTTCATGAGCTCGCCGCAGCGCAGGGCCTCTTGAACGGGTTGCCGCCGATCCTGCGCCAGCCCTTGGCACCCGGCGGGCCGATACCCGTCGGCAACTATGTCGAGTTCACCGGCGACGATCCCGTATTGCTCGATCGACGCGTCGACGAACTCGAGCGTGCGCTCGAAAGCGACTGCGATGTCGTCGGCTGGCATGCCGTCTCGGACGACGATGACATGCGGCGGCTCTGGGGCATTCGCAAGGCCTCCGTTGGCCTGGTCGGGAGTGTCGAGGGCCGCCGTCGGCCCGTGGCGTTTGTCGAGGATTGCGTCGTGCCGCCGGCGCGGATGCGCGCCTTCGTCAGCGAATTCCGCGCCCTGCTCGACCGGGAGGGCCTGACCTACGGCATGTACGGCCATGTCGATGTCGGCTGCATCCATGTCCGCCCCGCCCTCGACATCAGCGTGGCGGAGGATCGGGATCGGGTGCGCCGGATCTCCGATGCCGTGTTCGATCTGGTGCGCCGCCATGGCGGGATCTTCTGGGGCGAGCACGGCAAGGGGGTGCGCGGCGAATATCTCAAGGACTTCGTCGGCGACGAAGCCTATGCGGCATTTCAAGAGATCAAGCGCGCCTTCGATCCGTTGGGGCGGATGAATCCTGGAAAACTCGTCGATGCCGCTGGCGATCGATCAGGGATATTCAGGATCGACACCACGCCGATGCGCGTCACCAATCCTGACCCTGGCGAGGACGATCCCGCCTGGCGTCACGCCTTTCGCTGCAACGGCAATGCCCAGTGTCAGAGCTATGCCGCGACCGTGCCGATGTGCCCTTCCTTCAAGGCCACCGGCGATCGCCGCCACTCGCCCAAGGGCCGGGCCGACCTGGTCCGTGCCTGGCTTCACCTGCAGGATCGGCCGCAGGAAGCCGAACGCTTTGCCGAGGTTGTGCATGAAGCGCTCGATGGTTGCCTGGGGTGCAAGGCTTGCTCGTCGAGCTGCCCCATTCATGTCGACGTGCCGGAGATGAAGTCGCGCTTTCTCGAGGACTATCATCGCACCCGCCGCCGGCCCCTGGGCCACCATGCGTTGCGGCTGCTCGAGCCGAATGCGGCAATGGCTTCATGGCTCGGTGGTTGGCTCAATGGCGTTGCCAATAGCTCGACTGTACGGGCCTTGATCGCGTCGCGTCTAGGCTTGGTCGATCTGCCTGCTTGGTCCCGGCCGTCGCTGCGCGCCGCCCTGAAGGACCGCGGAGTGGCCCCGATCGATGCCGCTCAGTTGCAGCACCTGGCGGGAGGCCGGGCCGAGCGTCTCGTCGTGCTCGTTCCCGACGCCTTCACCCTGCTGTTCGATGTGCCGGCCTTTGTGGGCTGCTACGATCTACTGACCAAGCTCGGCTACAAACCGCTCGTCGCTTCCTTCAAACCCGCGGGCAAACCCCTGCACGTCAAAGGCTTTCGTCCGGCGTTCACGAAAACCGCGAATGAATTTGCCCGTTATCTCCGGGATCTGGCCGCGTCGGGTGTTCCATTGCTGGCGATCGAGCCGAGCCTGGTGATGATGCTGCGCCAGGATTACCGCTATCTCGAAGGGCTCGGAGCCTTGCCGCCGCTATGCCTGCCGCAGGAATTTCTAAGGGAGGAAATCGACAAGGGCACGGCCGCGAACTGGCCCAAGGTCCACGGCGCAGCGGTCATGCATCTGTTCCTTCATTGCACGGAAAAGACGGCATTGGCCGGCGCCGGTGAGGATTGGCGTAGGGTCTCCGAGCAACTCGGTGTCGGCATGGAGACCGTACCTTCCGGATGTTGCGGCATGGCGGGCTCGTTCGGCCATGAACGGCACCATCAGGAAGTCTCGCGCAAACTTTTCGAGATGAGCTGGCGTGAACCGCTCGAGCGCGCCGGCCATGTCGCCGCCACCGGGTTTTCCTGCCGGTCGCAATCGCATCGGCTGGCGGGCCTGACGGTGCCGCACCCTGCCGCCTATCTGGCTGCGAACCTCTGATCGGATGATCGGATCATGACGTTAGAACGGCGCGTCGCCCTTGACCATCATGCGATACACCTTGCGGACATAACGGGTGTCGTCGAAGAGCGTGCCGGTATGCATGGTCGAGCGATTGTCCCACATCAGGAAGTCGCCGACCCGCCATCGGTGCCGGTGGACGAACTGGTCCCGGGTGGCATAGGCAACCAGTTCGTCGACCAGGGCCTTGCCTTCGGCTTCGGCCATGCCGTCGATGCCCATGACGGTCCCCGTGCCGAGGAAGAGGGCTTTGCGCCCGGTAACGGGATGAGTGCGGACCAGGGGATGATGGACATCCGGGGTCATCGCTTTTTGCTCGGGCGTGAGCGGGGCACGGTCGTCTCGGGAAGCCATCCAGCGATGATAGCTATGATGGATCTTCAACCCGGCGAGCTGCAAGCGGCGTGCCTCCGGCAGGGCATCATAGGCGGCCATCATATTGGCGATGAGGGTATCGGCACCTTCGGGCGGGCAGATCAGGCCATAAAGCGCCGTCGCCATCACCGGCCGCTCCTTGTAGGAAAGATCGGTGTGCCAACCGATACCCTCATTGTGGGCGCCGATATCGCGGCCGTTCTCCTTGATGTTGGCGAGGACATAGATCTTGGGATCACCCGGCAGCGTATATTGCTGCAGCGTGTGGCTTTCGAGATCGCCGAAACGGGCAACGAACGCGTGGAGGGCCTCTGGGCCCAGCGTCTGATCACGGATCAAGAGAATGCCGAAGCGATTGAAGGCCGCTTCGACTTTCCGGAAGCCCTCGTCGTCGAGCCGCCGCACATCGATGTCTTGGATTTCGGCACCGAACCCGTCGTCGAAAGGGGTCACCTCGATCCGTTCAGCCAGCGTTCCGTCCATGACCGTCCTCCAAAATCAGCCCGTCGTTCAGAGATGAAGCAGGCGCCGTGCCAAGCCGATTATGGCACGAGTTCTGCATCAAGCGGCATAGCAGCGGGGCTGACCCTCAGGCGGCGCGAGCCTGGCCGGGGCGAATAGAGCACGCTTCTTCAAGAGGATAGAGAGAATGACCAAAAATTCAGCAGTGTTTGCTATATGCGCGATCATGGGGACCGCAGGCCCACTTGCCGCACAAGAGTTGGATCCGGTGCTGTTTCAGGCAAACTGGCTGATCCAGGGCGAAAATGCCTATATGATCTCCGGCAAGGAAAAGGGGTTCTACGAGGAGGAAGGCATCGACCTCGAGATCAATCGGGGTTTCGGTTCGGGCGACACCGTCAAACGGGTCGTGTCGGGATCGGCGACCGTCGGAACGGCGGATATAGGTGTCGTGATGCTGGCGCAGGTCCGCGAAGAACTGCCAATCCAGTGCATCCATGCCGAATATACCTATCATCCGATCAGCCTCTGGGTGCTGGATCAGAGTGATATCCAGGAATTCAAGGATTTCGAGGGCAAGAAGCTCGCCGTCAGCGCCGGTAGCTCGATGACGGTCTATTTCCCGCTGGTTGCCGAAGCCAACGGCCTCGATCCGGATGACGTCACCTGGGTCACGATGGAGGCGAGCGCCATGCTGCCGACACTGCTTGCCGGCCAGATCGACGGCATGCCCGGTTTCTCGACCGTGTTCGATCTGCGCAACAAGCAGACGACCGAACAGGGCAAGCCGATCAGGGCATTCCCCTTCGCCGAAAACGGTCTCGAGGTCTATGGCGAGTGCCAGTTCGTCACCGAGGCGACGATCGAAGAGAACCCCGATCTGTTGGAGCGGTATCTGCGCGCCACCCACAAATCGCTGGTCTGGGCCAAGGACAATCCCGAGGAGGTGGCCAAGATCTTCGTCGAGCAGTTCCCGGAGATGGATGAAGAGAGCATCATGTTGAATCACAACGCCTACATGGATGTCGTCTTCAACGCGGCGAGCGAGGCCACCGGTGTCGGTGGCTTCGATCCCGAACGGCTGCAGATCACCTTCGATGCGGTCAGGGCATCACAGGGGCTCGATGTCTCGCCCGATGTCGAAAGCTTCGTCGACACGCGCTTTCTTCCCGAATCCTGAGATAGCAACCATTTTGTCCAGGCTATGATCCGCATCGAAGGCATCACGCATATCTTTGGCGAGGAGGCCGACGATCGAATCACGGCACTGGAGAATGTCTCGCTCGAATTCGGGCCCAGCGAGTTCGTGGCGGTCGTCGGCGCCTCGGGTTGCGGCAAGTCGACCCTGCTCAGGCTGATCGCTGGGCTGATCCGTCCGACGGCAGGCCGCATTTTGCTGCGGGACCAGCTGGTTGCCGGCCCGACGACGGATGTCGGGCTGGTCTTTCAAAAGCCGACTTTGCTGCCCTGGGCGAGCGTGCTCGACAATGTGCTGTTTCCGCTTCGCATGCTTGGCGAACTTTCCAAAGGCGGCATCGAACGGGCGCACGAGCTTTTGGACCTCTCCGGGCTTGCCGGCTTCGAGCGTCGGATGCCCGATGAGCTGTCGGGCGGCATGCAACAACGCGTGGCACTGTGCCGTGGGTTGATCCGTGATCCAGCAGTGCTCTTGATGGATGAGCCTTTTGCCGCTCTTGATGCCTTGACCCGGGAAGAAATGGGCGAGCATTTGCTCAATCTTTGGACGACCCGGCCGAAGACGGTGATCTTCGTAACCCATTCCGTGCCGGAGGCTGTGATGCTGTCCGATCGCGTCGTCGTCATGAGCCCACGGCCGGGGCGCGTCGCCGATATCATCGGGGTCGACCTGCCGCGCCCGCGCCATCAGGATATGGAGGCAGACGATGAGTACCAATCCAGCACCCGACGCATCCGCGAGCATATCTTCGGCGCCCGCCGACCACGGACTTTCCCCAAGCCTCAGGCGAAAGTGGCGTAAGTCTCAGGACATCATCCTGCCGTTCGGCGTCATCGCGCTGCTGTTCGTGATCTGGGACCTATCGGTTAGGGTCTTCGCGATCCCGGTCTATCTGCTGCCATCTCCGGGACGCATTCTCGAGGTCGTCTGGGAGCACCGCGCGGAGGTCTGGGTGCATAGCCAGGCAACCTTGTTCACCGTCCTCGCAGGCTTTGCGCTCTCGATCGTCACCGCCATTCCTTTGGCGGCGATCCTGACCTTGTCGCCACTGGGGCGGGCTGCGATCTATCCGCTGCTGGTGCTCTCGCAATCGATCCCGAAAGTGGCGTTGGCGCCCATCCTGGTGCTGCTGCTCGGCACCAATATCCTGCCCAAGATCATCATCACGTTCCTGATCGCGTTCTTTCCTCTGGTGATCTCGACCGCCGCCGGGCTTGCGGCAACGCCCGTCGAGCTCCTGGAGCTCGGCCGCTCGCTCAAGGCCAACCGCATCAAGGAGCTGTTTCGCATTCGCCTGCCCTACGCCATCCCCTTTCTTTTCAGCGGACTGAAGATGGCGATCACCTTGAGCGTCATCGGCGCCATTGTCGGCGAGTTCGTCGCAGCGGATCAGGGCCTCGGCTATCTGATGACCTCGGCGCTGGCCTTCTTCAACACACCACTCGGCTATGGCGCCATCGTCGTCCTGTCGCTCCTGGCAATCATCCTCTTTCAGGCTGTGTGCCTCGTCGAACGCGTCTTCTTCCCCTGGTCGCTGCGCATGCAGAACTGAGTAATGACGAGCTTCCTCGTTCAGGGTGCACGCGGAATTCTGACCGGTCTTGCCGGCGAGGCTGCGCGTTCAGAGGCCGACGTTCGGGTTGTCGATGGCCGGATTTCCGAGATCGGCCAGATGGTGGCAGCGCCGGGCGAAGAAGTCATCGACGCCTCGGGCTGCGTGCTGGCCCCGGGTCTCGTCAATTCCCATCATCACCTCTTTCAAAGCGTCCTCAAGGCGGTTCCCGAGGGTCTGAACGAAGCCCTGGCCCGATGGCTGCGGTTTGTCCCTTACGGCTATTGGCACCGTCTCGACGAGGACGCGATGCGCGTGGCGGCGACGATCGGGCTCGCCGAACTCGTGCTCTCGGGAGCGACGACCGTCGCCGATCATCACTACATTTACTCGGACCGCTATGCCTTCGATCCGAGTGCTGTGTTATTCGAAGTGGCCGAACGTTTTGGGGTCCGCTTCGTCCTTTGCCGCGGCGGGGCGACCAAATCGCGCAAATTCGACGCGGACGATCTGCCGCCAATTCCGACCGAGCCGCTCGACGTCTTCCTCAAGAATGTGGAAACCGCGGCAGGCCGTTGGCACGATCCGTCGCCCGATGCGATGACGCGCGTGGTCATGGCGCCGACAACGCCGACCTTTTCGGTCGAGTCCCATGAACTCAAGGAGATTGCGGCAGCCGCAAGGTCACTGGGCCTGCGGTTGCACTCCCATCTCTCGGAAAACATGGATTATGGGCGCTACACGGTCGAACATTACGGCACACGGCCGGTGCACTGGCTGAGCGTGCATGACTGGCTGGGCCCAGATGTCTGGTTTGCCCATCTGGTCGAATGCGACGAGAGCGAACTACAGCTCCTGGCATCCACCGGCACCGGCATGGCGCACTGCCCGCAAGCCAATGCCCGGCTCGGCTCCGGGATCGCGCCGGCGGATCGCCTTGCGGCATTGGGCGGCACGGTCTCGCTGGCGGTCGACGGGGCAGCGGCCAATGAATCGGCGGACATGGCCTCCGCCCTCTATATGGCGTTCTCGGTACATCGGGCCTCGAAGGGTGCCTCGGCGGTGACACCCGAGGCAGTAATGCACTGGGCAACGGCGGGTGGTGCGAAAATCCTGGGACTTGATTCGATCGGGACCGTCGAAGTGGGCAAGAGTGCGGATCTCGCTCTGTTCGATCTTTCCGCGCCGCGTTATCTCGGCCAGCACGACCACTTGGTCGGCCCGGTTATTTCGGGCGGGCAGCCTCACATTCGGCGAAGCTGGGTTCAGGGCCGGGAGATCGTCCGCGACGGCGCCATCCCGTGGCTTGACATGGAGCAATTGGCGCACGATGCCGAACGCGTCGTCACGCGTGTGCGCCAATAGAGTCGGAATGGTGGCTAGTTGCGCCGGGCCTCGTGCTCCTTGAAGACCTCGGCATAGGTTTCGCCGGCGACATAGGGGTAGCGTTCGAACGCGGCCTCGTCGATTTCGATGCCGAGACCCGGTCCGTCGGGTGCCGTCAGCGTGCCGTCCTTGATGCGCTTCAGATCGAAGATCGGGTCCTTCACGATCCCGTCCCGGACCGGCAGCGAGGGGTCGATATCGAACTCCACCAGATCGCATCCTGCGGCCGTCGCCCAGTGCAGATTGGCGGCAAGGCCGACCGCCGTCGGGCTTCCCGTGTGCGGGACCACCTTGATATCATGAGCGCGGGCGATGGCCGCGATTTCCATGCAGGCGGAAATGCCACCGCTCAGGCATGCGTCGGGCTCGAACACATGCGCCATGCCGAGCTCGGCGATAAGGCCGTAGTGGGAAGGGGTGTAGACACGCTCGCCGACGGCGATCCTGATCGGCGACTGCGCGCACAGGCGTTGGAACCCTCTATATTGATATTGCGGTGACGGCTCCTCGAAGAAGAAGATGTCGTAGGGCTCGAGCTCTCTGGCGAGGATCAAGGCTTCGTCCGGAGAGAAGCCCCAATAGGCGTCGACCATGATGCGCACGTCCGGCCCGACATAGTCGCGCACACCGGCGACGCGGGCGACGCTCGGTGGGCGCTCGGTGCCGAGCCTGACCTTGACGGCCTTGATGCCGCAAGCCAGCGCCTCGTCGAAATATTTGGCGTACCACTCGGGTGCCGCCTCGAACATCGTCGTCCCGGTGCCATAGAGCGCCATCGGCCGGGCCGAGGCTCCCAGAAGCTTGAAGATCGGCAGACCCGTTTGCTTGCCGAGAATATCCCAGAGTGCGACCTCAACGGCGCCGATCACCTGCGATGACACCCCGTCCCAGCCGAGATAGCCGTCGAGCAGCACATGCATCTGATCGGCCCGGCCCCGGATATCGAGCGCATCCTCGCCGACGAGGTTAGGGGTGACAACGTCATCGATGATGGTCTTGATGATGGTCGGATAGGAATGGCCGTAATTGCTGCTGGCTTCGCCATAGCCGATGATCCCGGCCTCGGTCTCGACACGCACGAGGGCGTAGCTCCGCTGCATCGGCGGATCGGTTTTGCGGTGGCCAAGCATGACCGCCTGGATGGTCTTGATCTTCATCTCGGGCCTTTAGATGCTGATGATGGGAAAGGCATCGCCGGCGATCGGTTGACCGAGCTTCGCTTCGACCTCGTGCTCGGCCCAGAATGTGGCCACGGGCCAGGGTCTTGAAGCGTAGACCGTCTCCACCGGCGCATAGCGTAGTGAGAGCCGCCTGAATGTCGCCGGGCATGAGCCGCCGGCCGCATGGAGCGTGCGCGAATCGAGCAAGACCGCGTCCCCCGGAACGACGTTCGGGACAAACACGTCGAACAAGGTCGGCTCCGCGTCGACTTGAGGGACGGGATCGAGCGTCATCGATCCCGTACCGAGCGTCGCGTCAGTCGAGGAGAATTCGACAGGCGAGTAGATGGGACCGTGGTGCGAGCCCTTGACCGCTTTGAGGCCGCAACCGCCGGGCACGGGATCGAGCGGAATCCAGATGGTGAGGAACCAGGGTTCGAGGGGATGGTAGGGTTGATCTTGATGCCAGGGGCTCGGCGTATTCGAGCCTGCGGCCGAATAGAACCACTGATCTTCAAGCAATACCACGGCATCGGCGGCAAATACCGCCGCCGCAATTGCGGGCAGCACGCCCGTGGTCGCAATTGCCTCGAAAGCCGGGACATCCCGCCAGCGAAACAGCTCGCTTTCGACTACAGGCTCGCCCGCCGGCGACAGACGCCGAAAATGAGGGCCCGGATCTCGCCGACATTGGTCGATGGCCTCGATCAGAGCGGCGCAGTGTGGCTCGTCTATGACGCCCGGGAGATGAGCGACGCCGCGTGCGTTGACAGTCTGACGGAGTTTCTCAAGATCGGGTAGCGTCATGCCGATGCTCGTTTGCCTTGTCGGGCGAACTTCGCAGCCTCGATGCGTGAGCGGCGGACCTTGGTCGGGATCGGTTTTGCCATCAGCTTCTTCCACGCCTGGAGATAGCCCCGGATCGGCGCCTCGCTGGCGATGTCACCGACGACGCGGCCATTCGCGTCGATCTGATCGCCGGCATTGTCCCCGCGGCTGATATCGATCCATTCTTCCTCGACCACGGCAAGACCTTCTTGAACTCGCTCGAACATTTCCAAATCGTCGGGCGTGCCGAAACTGATGAAATCCTCGTCGACGCGAAGGCGCAGGGCGTTGACTTCGTCGGGCGCATGATCGGCGAGAGCGAGGTAGAATGTGAGCCGGGTCCGATCGACCGCCAGCGGCTCGACCACCATCAGCTGATTGCCCACCAGAATGAGGTTCGGAAAGAGGCTCAGATTGATCATGTTGCCGGTGGCGAGATCGAGTGTCTCGGGACGATGCAGGCCACGTTCTTCAAGGGACGCTTCGAGCGCATCCCGCGTCGGCAGGGGGCGCATGGTCGACCAGGGGCCGCCGGGAATTCCCGGGCGCTGATCGACCACGCAATGGCCGTGGCCGAGCGTGCGGCTGACCATCGTCGTCGTCGCCGGATTGCGCGCCAGCACAGTTTCGGTCTTGGCTTCCTTCCCTATGAGGTTATAGGAGCGATGCGCGAACGTGGCGTGCAGACCGTCTGCGGCATTGTCCCATGAGAGCTTCCAGTTGCCGCGAAACTCGAACTTGATGGAGGTGGGCACGACGCGGATGGCGCCGCCCGGATGCCGATCGATGTGCTCGTCCAGCCATGGCTTTGCCGCTCCGAGCCATCCCTCCAGGGGCATGGGATCCGCCGCCAGGGTACCGAAGACGAAGCCCCGATAGGATGCGACCTCGATCTGGCCGAGATCGAACGGACGCTCGTAAAGCTTATCATAGGAGGCTGAGAGCGGCAGGCCCAAAATCCTGCCGTCGAGCGCGAACGACCAGCCATGATAGGGGCAGACGAAGCGCTTGGCGCAGCCCCGATCCTCGCCGACGAGCGTCGTGCCGCGATGCGTGCAGCGATTGAGCAATCCACGCAACTCACCCTCGCCGGTTCGCACCAGCAGAATCTGCCGCCGGCCCAGCCGACGCCGGACGAAGGACCCCGGTTCGGCGATCTCGCTTTCATGGCCGAGGTAACACCACGTACCGCCGAAGACCCGTTCCATCTCGAGATCGAAGAGGCCCTGATCCGTATAGAGCCCGCGATGCACGAGGTCGCTTTGAACCAGATGATCGAGTTCCGCCGAGAGGTCGGGGCCACGCCTGATGACACTATCCGGCCTGAGTGAGGGATCATCCATCGGTGGTGCTCCTCCTACAGAAGCCAGCCAAGATTAGGGACTCCCGTCTGGATCAGGGGCAGGACCAAGATCTTGCGACAGAGACGCCAGCCTCGCCCGGAGTTGCGCAGGCGGTGGATCTGATGACCCGCAGTTTGCCAAGCATGTTCCCTTCGGACATAGTGGATGATCAAGCTGCTGGCGACCAGAACCTCATGATCCGCGCCCGGGGCCGTCCAGGTTTCGACACCTCCCAAAACCCGCGTAATTTTCGGCGGCGGCCAGATACCCCAGGCGGTCTTGTCGTTCATCCGCCAGACCCGCTCGCCGAGACGCCGCCGATCGTCGAGCAGCAATGACTGATCCTCGCCCGGATGCGCCTCGGGATCGAGCGGCACCCAGAACAGGGCATCGTCTTCCCAGAAACTCAGCCAATCATCGAATCTTCGCGCATCGAGCAGCCGGCACTCGGCTCTTAGCAACGCCGCAACTTCCTCGCCACGCGCGAAATCGGTGTGGAGCGGTGCAGTCTCGACAAACCGTTTGTCGGCAACCAGGCCATCATAGAGGGCCCTGACCGCTTCAAGGCCATTGGCCGGAGCGCTAGCGCCGCTCATCCACTCGCCACCTGTTCCGGCGCCACCCGCAGCAAAACCTGCCGTTCGATCAGACTGACCAGCCCATAACCCACGACCGAGACCAGGGTCAGCACGACGACGCAGCTCCAGAGCATGTTGTAGTTGCTGGTCGAATAGGTCAGCGCCATGAGGTTGCCAATGCCGGTGCCGGTCGAGAGCCATTCCGCCACAGTGGCTGCCAGGACTGCCGCAGGGACGGCAATCCGGGCGGTGGCGAAGAAGGCTGGCAGCATTGCCGGAACTCGGGCAAGCGCCAGTTTCCGCACCGGCCCCGCGGCATAGACATCGAAGAAATCGATGATCTGCCCGGGCGCCTGCCGCAAGCCCTGCATGCAGGCAACCAATGTCGGAAAGAAAATCATGACCGCGACGATGGTGATGAGCCCGGCGGAGCCGCGGCCCAGCATCAAGATGATCAGCGGTGCGGTGGTGATGATCGGGATCGAGCGGAGTGCTATGGCGACCGGCATCATGGTGGTTCGGGCGGTGGGGACGAGTTCGAACAGAAAGGCGAGCAGCATCCCCAGGGCAAGGCCCGCCAGATAGCCGGGCGCAGTCACGAGTAGCGTCGCACCAAGTGCCTGGAAGAGCTCGTCCCTATGTTCACCGGCTTCAGTCGCCGTGACGAGATAGCTCAGAACATCGCCGGGCCTTTTGGCGAAGAATGCATTGAGATCGAACAAATCCATCAGACCCTGCCAGAGCCCGAAGGTGATGACGGTTGTGAGAATGAAGGTCAGGAGCAATGCCGAAGCCTTATTTTGCCTTGCTCCGGTATCGCCTTGACGGGCTCGGAGCAGCAAGGCCGGGGGCTCGCCCGCAAGCACACGGCCCAACAAGCCCGCAAGGCCATAAGCGGCCATGGCAAGGGCGGTCGCAATAACCGCCACCGTCCAGGTAGCCTCGACGTCCAGTGTTCGCATCGCCTGGATGACCAAGACGCCAAGCCCGCTGCTGGCACCCGTGAACTCGCCAATCATGGCACCGAGGACGGCCGCCGGTGCTGCAATCTGCAACCCTGCGATCAGATAGGGAACGGAGGCGCGGCACCGCACCCGCATTAGCATCTGCCAGCGGCCACGGCCATAACTCCGGATCAGATCCTCCCAGGATTGCGGAATGGCGCGCAGGCCGACAACGAGCGGGATGAAGGTCGTATAGTAGACGCTCAAGGCCGCGAGCGTGATCTGGGGACCGTCGCTGGTGCCATAAAGCACGCGCAGCACCGGCCCGGTCGCGACCAGCGGCAGGCAGAAAACGACCAGCGCCAGGCCCTTGGCGACCCGCTCCGTGACCGGAGCGAGCGCAATCAGTGCGGCGAGGAGGATGGCCGCGAGATTGCCCCAGACAAAGCCCAGGGCGGCCTCGCGGATCGTCACCAGTGTCGCCCGCCAGTAAAGGCCCGGATTGGCAAACAGGCGGGCGATGATGTCACTTGGCCCTGCAAGGATGAAACGCCCGTCGAGGAAGGTCCGTGCAGCAACTTCCCACATGATCAGAATTGCCAGCACGACCAGAACGACGGTGAGCCGGTCGCGTTCGATCTTGAACGGGTTTCGCTTCTCACTGCCGGCAGCGTGCCCGAGCGAAATCGCCATCAGCGGCCAACAGCCAACGCTACCGGCTCATCCTCATCGATCCCGAGGGCGCCCGCGACCCGCTCGACGGTTCTGTGGAAAGCCGTCGAGTTGAGCTGTCTGCCGGTCCGTGGCCGCGGCAATGGCACGGCAATACGCTCTGCGATCCGGCCGGGCCGCGCGGTCATCACCAGGATCTCGTCGGCGAGCAATACCGCTTCCTGGATCGAGTGTGTCACCAGGAGCCCGGTCGTACCCCGTCCCTCCCAGATGCGCGAAAGCTCGACATTGAGGCGCCGGCGGGTCAGCTCGTCGACGGCACCGAAAGGCTCGTCGAGCAGCAACAGACGCGGTTCGGTAATGAGGCAGCGCGCGATGGCGGCGCGCTGACGCATGCCACCCGAAAGCTCGGCGGGCTTGGCACGCTCGAAGCCTTCAAGACCGACCAAGGTCAGAAGTTTGCGAATGCCCTGATCATCGACCGGCCGGCGCGCCAGTTTCAACGCCAGTGCCACGTTGGAATGAACCGTCAGCCAGGGCAGCAGCGATGCGTCTTGAAAGGCAACCGCAATCTCGCCGCGCCGTTTGATCGCCTCGGGCGGCTCGCCGTCGATCTCGATCGTGCCGGTGCTGGGCGCCTCCAGCCCGGCGATGATCCGGAGCAAGGTGGACTTGCCGCAGCCGGAGGGGCCCACCAGCGCCGTCATCGTCCCGGGCCGCAATCCGATATCGATTTCGGCGAGTGCCAGTGTCTGCGTCTCGCCGCGTCCGAACGCCTTGGTCAGCCCCTCGATCGCAACGGCCGGCGGCACACGAACCGCCCCTGCGTTCAGTCGGGCTGGCTCAGAGCGTCGAGTTGCCGCCATAGAGTTCATCCAAGATCGACCGATCCCACAAGGATGGTGTGATGTTGCGGCCAAGGAGCGCCAGGGTCTCGATGTTTTTCTGCACGGTTTCCTCGGTGAACCAGCCGAACCCATGCTCTTCGGTCAGGGGCGAGAACATCAATTCGAGCTGCTTGGCGGCCTGCAGCTGCTGCGTCTCGAGATCGAGACCGGCGTCCGGGAACATCTCGATCGTGAGTGCGGCCGCCGCTTCCGTGTCCTGCTGATATTGCTGCCAGCCTTTGATCTCGCCACGCATCAGCTTCAAGATTTCGTCGCGGCGGCTCTCAAGGCTGTCCTCGAGCACAATGTAGGTTTGACTGTGGATGGTATAGCCGTAATCGGCCAGCAGCATCGTCACATTGTCGATGCCCCGAACCGTCATGGCGACGGGGATGTCGGTCAACCAGGCCAGCAGACAGTCGACCTCGCCATTGACCAGAGGGGCCGCGTCATACTGGGTCGGCACGATTTCGATCTTGTCGATATCGACCTCGTTGAGCGTGCAGACGGCTTCGAGAACCGGCGTATTGGCGGTTGCCATGCCGATCCTCTTGCCCTCGAGATCGATCGGTGTCGCCACCGGATTTTCCGCAAGAGAGGTTATCGCAAAGGGGTTCTTCTGCATGGCGACGGCAATGATCTTGAAGGGTGCGCCTTGCTCGACCGCGGCTGCCGTGTAGTCGGCCGCGGAAATGCCCATCAATGCGGTACCACTGATCACGGGTGGCTCGACCGGAGCGTTCGGCCCGCCCGGCAGCAGCGAAACATCGAGGCCCTCCTCGGCCCAAAGCCCTTGGTTTTGGGCGATATAGCTGCCGCCGAACTGCACCGAGTTGAGCCATGAGAGCTGGAAGTTGACAGGCTCACCTTGCGCCCAAACGCGCCGGCCCCAAGACGATGCGCCGGTTGCGGCAACCAGGCCCGCGGCGGCAAGCTGCAGCGCCCGACGGCGCGGAAGATTGATCATTGGCTTCATCATCGTCTCCGAAAGACTGTTGCCACGCTTGACGTGCACGCCTCAGTCGGTTGGGGTCAGCTCCATCGATTCCCGGATTTTTGTCATGATATAGTCGCCTGCATTGACCGGCTCGTATTGCGGCGGGTTATCCTCCGAGCAGCAGGTCGGCAGACAGGCGATTTCCGTGTCTTCATTCGGGCCGGTAAACGCCACCATCGACAATCTCCGGGTCGAGCCGGTCAGATGGCGTGGCGGGTTCATCACGCGATGCAAGGTCGAGCGCCACCGGCCATTGGTCCAGCGCGAAGTCAGATCACCGACATTGATGACGAACGAGCCGTCGAGCGACGGCACATCGGCCCATTCGCCGTCGCACCAGAGCTGCAGCCCGCCCGGTGCCGAATCCTGGCGCAGGATGGTCAAGCCGCCATAATCATGATGCTCGCCATAGCGCAACTGTCCGGGCTTGGGCTCGACCGGTTGATCGGGATAGTTGACGAAGCGGAGTACCAGGGCCGGATCGGCGAAATATGGGTCGAGATAATCTTCGGGCAGATCGAGGGCGAGTGCGGACATTCGTGTCAGATGCGCATTGAGCTCGACCATCGCCTGACAGTATCGAACCAGCAGTGTTCTCAGCGATGACGGTTGATCGGGCCAAATATTGGGTGTGCTGGTCGACTGACCCTGCAGTTCCCGGTGTAATCCGGCGAAGACCAGCGCCTCGCACAGATCCGGGGGCGTCTCGCCGGACAGGGTCTTGGCCACACTCTCGATGCCGATCGGCAGATAGCCACGGCCTTTGGCCTGTTCCGGCGGCGTAAATTCATGCTTTTTGGCAAACGGCAGGCTAAAGAACTCATTCACGGCGTCGTAGGTGTCCTGGATCAGGTTTTCCGGGATGCCGTGGCCGACGATGATC
>JBGSYN010000163.1:0-30668 GCA_041750975.1 Geminicoccaceae bacterium
ACCGCTCACGTCGCGTGTGATCGACGGATTTTCCGATTTCCGTGTGATCTTGTCGACCTCGTCGATATAGACGATGCCGCGCTGCGCGCGCTCCACGTTATACTCGCTGCACTGCAACAGCTTGAGGATGATGTTCTCCACATCCTCGCCGACATATCCCGCCTCGGTCAGCGTGGTCGCATCCGCCATCGTGAACGGCACATCGAGCGTTCGAGCCAAAGTCTGCGCCAGAAGGGTCTTGCCGCAACCCGTCGGACCGACCAGGAGTATATTCGATTTCGCGAGTTCGACCTCGCCGGTCTTGCTGCTGTGAGCCAGCCGCTTGTAGTGATTGTGGACCGCTACCGAGAGAACCCGCTTCGCGTGATCCTGCCCAATCACATAGTCGTCGAGAACGTTATTGATCTCCGAAGGTGTCGGCACGCCCGATCGGCTCTTGGCGATCGCCGACTTGTTCTCTTCACGGATGATGTCCATGCAAAGCTCGACGCATTCATCGCAGATGAAGACCGTAGGCCCCGCAATGAGCTTGCGCACTTCGTGCTGACTTTTGCCACAGAAGGAGCAGTAGAGCGTATTCTTGGAATCGCCGTTGGATTTACTCATCAATCGCCAATTCCCGTGCAGCTTGATAAGGTTATCGTAACGGCCACTCGCCGCCGGCACAACCCGCCATTCATAACCTTTAGATGTATGTAACGGTCTTTTTTCGCGGTTGGCGTTTGCAATGCCATATTCTGAACTACCGAAGTCACGCCGAAATCAAAGCCTTTCCGTCAGGTCCAGAAGCCGTTTCACCGCCTCTACATAGCAAAGACAGCCCAACGGTTCCGGCTTCCGACTTGTAAAGCCTATCATGATAAGGCGATGATTCTCGCAAAAAAAAGACCCTGGGGCTCGTCCGTTCGTATTGCTCAGGTCTTATCCGCGGCCGGCCCCGTCGAGGGACGTTTCTCGAACACCTCGTCAATGATGCCGAATTCCTTCGCTTCCTCGGCACTCATGAAAGTATCGCGCTCCAATCGAGGTTCGATCTCGGTGAGTGGACGTCCGGTATGACGCTCGTAGATTTTGTTGAGACGCCGCTTGGTGCTCAAGATCTCCTTGGCATGGATCTCGATATCGGTGGCCTGCCCCTGGAACCCGCCCGAGGGTTGATGGACCATGACGCGGGCATGCGGCAGCGCATAGCGTTTTCCGGGAGCGCCCGCCGCCAGGAAGAGGGATCCCATGCTCGCGGCGAGGCCGAGGCAGATGGTCGACACATCGGGCCGGATATATTGCATCGTGTCGTAGATCGCGAGGCCGGCGGTGACCATGCCTCCCGGACAATTGATGTAGAGGCTGATATCCTTTTCCGGATTCTCCGATTCGAGATAGAGCAGCTGCGCTGTGATCAGGCTCGCCATATGGTCGTCGACCGGCCCCATCACGAAAATGATGCGTTCCTTCAACATCCGCGAATAGATGTCGTAGGCCCGCTCGCCTCGGGCCGTCTGCTCGACGACCATGGGCACCAGCTGACTGGTTATCCCGCCGGAATGACTGGCCTCAGCGCTGGTCATGCCAAAATTGTTCATTGCCGATAAATCCTTGAACACGATTATTTGTCCGCCTTGTCCGCATCATCGGCCTTGGCGGCTGCAACCGGGACTTCCCCTTCCTCATCGTCGTCCTTCATGAGTTCTTCGGGAGAAACCTCCGATTCGTTAATCGTTGCCAGTTCGAACACGAAGTCCACGACTTTGTCCTCGAAGAGCGGCGCCCGCACCTGTTCGAGCGCGCTCGGATTCTTCTGAAAGAACTCCAGAAGCTCCCTCTCCCGTCCAGGATATTGACGGGCCTGCTGCATCACCGCGTTGTGCAGCTCGTCCTGGTCGACGGTGAGGCCGTTCTTGGTGCCGATGTCGGACAGGATCAGACCGAGGCGGACCCGCCGATCCGCGATCTGTCGGTATTCTTCGCGGGTTTTCGTTTCGTCCTCGCCGGTCTCCCCGCCATCGTTGCCGAATGCCTGCCCGGTTTGCTTCATCTCCTGTTCGAGTTGGCGCCAGATCGACTCGAACTCGATATCGACCATGCCCGGAGGAACCTCGAATACATGGGCTTCGGCCAGATGATCGAGGAGCCGTCGCTTGGCCTTCTGGCGGGCGATCTGGTCGAACTCGCGCTGGATTCGCTCGCGCATCGTCGTCCTGAGTTCCTCGAGATTCTCGAGCCCCATGGATTCGGCGAAGGCGTCATCGATCGCAAGCTCTAGCGGCGCCTCGATCTTGTGCACCGTGACCGCGAAGACGACGTGCTTGCCCTGCAGATCCTCACGACCGATCGAATCCGGAAAGTCAAGCTCGACATCGCGGTTCTGGCCCGCCTCGACCCCGACCAGCTGATCCTCGAAACCAGGCATCATCATGCCGGAGCCCAAGACCAACAGAGCCCCGTCACCCTTGCCGCCCTCGAAGGGCTCGCCGTCGATCCGACCCTGGAAATCGATGGTCAGGCGATCGCCCTCGGCCGCCGGCCGCGGCGTTTCGAGTTCCTGGTATTCCTGCCTCGACCGGGCGAAGCTCTGGACAGCCTTGTCGACCCGTTCGTCGTCGGCCTTGGCGACAGGCTTCTCGAGAACGATCTTGCCGAGTTCGATCTGCGGCACCTCGGGCAGCACTTCGACCGCCATCGAGAATTCGAGATCCTTGCCTTCGTCGAAGGCGGTGACCTCTATCTTCGGCCGCAATGCGGGGCGAAGGTTGCCACCTTCGAGCGCCTGCTTGGAGCCTGCATCGACAGCCTCCTCCAGGATCTCGCCCATGACCGCACGTCCATATTGCTTGCGCAGCAGGCCGATCGGCGCCTTGCCCGGTCTGAAACCGGGCATCCGCACCGTCCGGCTCAGCTTTTTCAAGCGGTCCTGAACCCGGCTTTCGATATCATCCGCGGGCACGACGACCTTGAACTCATGCCTAAGGCCCTCGGCCGTGACTTCCGTTACCTGCATGCTTCCACTTATTACTGCTAGAACCCCGACCGAAATGGGCTGTTACCCAAAATGCACAGGCCGAATGCGGACCATCCGCTGCCTCGGTTGCTGCACTTTCGACCACCAAGTGACTGTTTTGCAACTCTACGATTCATGGTGCGGACGGAGAGACTCGAACTCTCAAGGCTTGCGCCACAGGAACCTAAATCCTGCGTGTCTACCAATTCCACCACGTCCGCTTAAGCCAGCAATACCACCACCAAAAGCGCCACGCGCTGCACCCACGAAACCCGCGAGGACGTCGATATAGCACAGCGTCCATCGACGCCAACATATTTGCCGGTAACGGCTACACAGCGCGCACAAAATACACAGTTCGATGCGCGTCATCGGACTTACTCTTTACCGAAGAGTAAGCTTGATGCTCTAAGCGATCTCCATGAGCACCGGAAAAGCGTCGTCCAAACCCGGAGCGTGACGATAACGGGAAGTTGCACCCATCGATGGTACGACCTGACGAATGACCGAGATAGGATATTGTGCTGGCCGCCGGCGATGTAGCCAGATTTTGCTGGCTGCACTGCTTTGGCTCCCGGCGACGGGCATGGTTTCGGCAGGTATGGCGCTTGCCCAGTCGGAAAGCGAACTCCGGGATCCCCTCGAGCCGGTCAATCGGGTCGTCTTCCAGTTCAATCAGGTCGTCGACGGGCTCGTCCTCAAGCCCGTCGCCCAGCTCTACAATTTTGCACTGCCCCAGTTTGCCCGCACCGGTGTCAGGAATTTCCTCGATAACCTCAGATCGCCGGTGATTTTTGCGAACGATCTCCTGCAGGGCGAGGATGAACGAGCCGGCACGACCCTTGGTCGCTTCATGATCAATTCGACCCTCGGCGTTTTCGGCGTCTGGGATCTCGCGACCAGGCTCGGTTACGAGAAGCACTACGAGGATTTTGGACAGACCCTTGCCATCTACGGGGTCCAACCGGGGCCCTACCTGGTTCTGCCGATCCTCGGCCCCTCGACGCCGCGCGATGCGACTGGCTTTGCCGTCGATGCCCTGGTTTTGGATCCGGTGCCCTATTTCATCACGGATGAGGAGCAGTGGATCCGCTATGGCACCGAGCTGATTGCCACTCGCGCCGAACTGTTGCCGGCGACCGATGATCTCGAAGCCAATAGCCTCGACCTCTATGTAAGTTATCGGACGGTCTTCTGGCAGCGACGCCAGAGTGAGATCCGCAATGGCTCGGCACCCCAAGATACCGCCTATGAGGATATCTTCAGCGATGACAGTTTCGACGATCCGGTCTCCAGCGATGAGACACCCTGAGAGCGAAAGAGCTATCGATTTGCTTGGCCAGGTTCGTTCCTTGATCCTGGCCGCTTCGTTGCTGTTAACGGCGTGGTTCGCCGCGACGCCGGGCTTGGCGCAAGACGCGGGTGCGATTGCCTTTGCCGAGAACGTCAGCAGCGAAGTCGTGAACATTCTGGAGGATGGGACCAAAAGTCAGGATGATAAACTTCAGGCGATCGCCACCCTCCTCGATGAGCATGTCGATTTCGACCTCGTCGGCAAGCTGGTGCTCGGATCGCACTGGCGCGACGCGACCGAAGAGCAGCGTCAGGAATATCTCTCGCTGTTTCGTGAACTCGTCCTGGCCAATATTTCCAGGCAGTTGAGCTTCTACTCCGGCCAGGAATTCGAAATCCTCGATGCTCAGACCCTCAGCGACCGCGATACGATGGTGAAGACGCGCGTCGAGGCACCTTCCGGAAATGTCTATCGGGTCGACTGGCGGGTCAGGCACGAAGGCGATAATTTCTCGGTGATCGACGTGATCGGCGAAGGCATCAGCCTGGTGGTCACGCAACGGAGCGAGGTTGGCGAAACCGTCAACCGGCGTGGCATGGACGGCTTGTTGGCGAGCATGCGGGAAAAGGCCGAGTTCACCGTCATCGATTAGCGCTGCCGTGAAAACTGCCCACTGCTGAGCTTCGGCTGTTTGCAGCCGGGCGACTTGTTGCTAGAAGTACGGCTTCCGGCGCTCGCCCTCATCGCGAGCATCCCCATTTCTTTGGAACGCGCGATGGCCGCCTATCAATACATCTATGTGATGAAGGGGCTCACCAAGATCTTCCCCGGCGGGAAAGAGCTCCTCAAGAACGTTCATCTCTCGTTTTTCCCCGGCGCCAAAATCGGCGTGCTCGGCGTCAACGGCGCCGGTAAGTCGACTTTGCTGAAGATCATGGCCGGCCGGGATCAGGATTTCTCGGGCGAGGCCTGGGCCGCCGAGAGTGCCAGGGTCGGCTATCTCGAGCAGGAGCCGCAGCTCGATCCCGACAAGACCGTTTTGCAGAATGTCACGGAAGGTGTTGCCGAGACGCAGCACCTGCTGGACCGGTTCAACGAGGTCTCGATGCGATTCGCCGAGGTCGCGGACGACGACGAGATGAACCGGCTGATGGCCGCGCAGGCCGAGTTGCAGGAAAAGATCGATGCCTGCAATGGCTGGGAACTCGAGCGCACGCTCGAAATGGCGATGGATGCGCTGCGGTGCCCGCCGGGCGATGCCGATGTCACCACGCTGTCGGGCGGCGAGCGCCGACGCGTGGCACTCTGCCGGCTATTGTTGTCGCAACCCGACCTGCTGCTGCTCGACGAACCGACCAATCACCTCGATGCCGAGAGTGTCGCCTGGCTCGAGCGCTTCCTTCAGGAGTACAAGGGAACGGTCGTGGCGATTACGCATGACCGCTACTTTCTCGACAACGTCGCGGGCTGGATTCTGGAGCTTGACCGCGGCCGTGGCATTCCCTTCGAAGGCAACTACACCGGCTGGCTCGAGCAGAAGCGCAAGCGGATGTCGCAAGAGGAGCGCGAGGAGAAGGCCCGCCAGCGGACGCTGGATCGAGAGGTCGAGTGGATCTCGCAGAGCCCGCGTGCCCGTCAGGCCAAGGCCAAGGCCCGCGTCACGGCTTACGAGGAACTGCTGGCAGCGGCCCAGGATCAGGCCCCGGGTTCATCCCAGATCATCATTCCCGCCGGATCGCGGCTGGGACAGAACGTCATCGAAGCAACCGGCGTGCGTAAAGGTTTCGGCGACGATCTTTTGATCGACAATCTTAACTTCACCGTCCCGCCCGGCGCGATCGTGGGTATCATCGGGCCGAATGGCGCGGGCAAGACAACCCTCTTTCGAATGATCGTCGGCGAAGAAACGCCGGATGAGGGCGAGCTCAAGGTCGGCGAGACGGTCGAACTCGGCTATGTCGATCAGAGCCGCGATTCCCTGAACGCCTCGAAGTCGGTGTTCGAGGAGATTACCGGCGGCACCGATCAGATCGAACTCGGCAAACGCAGCATGAACTCGCGCGCCTACGTTGCGGCGTTCAATTTCAAGGGCGGCGATCAGCAGAAGAAAGTCGGCCAGTTGTCCGGCGGCGAGCGCAATCGCGTGCATTTGGCGAAGCTCTTGAAATCCGGCGCCAATGTCATCCTCCTCGACGAGCCGACGAACGATCTCGATGTGGACACGCTGCGGGCACTTGAGGATGCACTTTTGGATTTCGCCGGCTGCGCCATCGTCATCAGCCATGATCGCTGGTTTTTGGATCGGGTCGCGACCCACATCCTGGCCTTCGAGGGCGACAGCCAGATCGTCTGGTTCGAAGGCAACTACCAGGATTACGAGGTGGACCGGAAACGGCGGCTCGGCACGGCGGCCGATCAGCCGCATCGGATCAAATATAAACCCCTGAAGGCCGCATAACAGCTGCCGGGCAGCCCTTGCCGCGGCGGGAACCGACTGTCATGAAAAGGTCCTGCCAACGCTAGCGGGATCAAGAATGCATTTCGATGCGCTTTTGACGATCACCGTCGTCATCATCGCGGCCAGCGCCATTACGACGATCATTTTCTCGCGCGCGGGCTTCGGCTCGATCCTCGGGCTTTTGATGGCGGGCATTCTGGTCGGTCCCTATGGGCTCGGCGTGACCGAAAGCGAGCAGTTGCGCCACGTCTCCGAACTCGGCGTGGTCTTTCTCTTGTTCATCATCGGGCTCGAAATGCAGCCAAGGCGGCTCTGGTCGTTGCGGCGGGCCGTCTTCGGTCTCGGGACGACGCAGGTCATCGCCACCGGTATCGCCCTGGTTGGACCGCTCGTTCTGGCAGGGCTGAGCTGGCGCGCAGCAATTATCGTCGGTCTCGCTTTGGCTCTGTCCTCGACCGCCTTCGTCATGCAGATGCTCGAGGAGCGGCGCGAGATCGCCACCAACTATGGCCAGCACGCCTTCGCCATATTGCTGCTGCAGGATATCGCCATCGTGCCGCTTCTGGCGCTGGTGCCAGTGATTTCACCCTTGAGCCGGGGCCCCGAATTCGACCTGATCTCGCTGATCGGCCTGCCGGTCATGATGATCGCGATCGTCCTCGTGCTCGGCTGGAAGGTGATGCCCTGGGCGCTCGAACTCGTGGCGGGCCATCGCAACATGGAGGCGTTCGCCCTTCTCGGCATTCTCTCCGTCTTGCTGGCCGCTTGGCTCATGGAGATCGCCGGGCTGTCGATGGCGCTGGGCGGGTTCCTGATGGGCCTGATGCTCTCGACCACGCGCTTTCACCATCAGATCGAAGCCGATGTCGCACCCTTCAAAGGCGTCCTGTTGAGCCTCTTTTTCGTCATCATCGGCATGTCGATCGATCTCGGCCTGCTTTACCGCACCTGGCCCTTCGTCCTGGTCGCTCTGGTCAGCCTCGTCGTCATCAAGGCTGCGTTAATTCTCGCCGCCGGGACGCTGTTCGGCCTGCGGCTGCCGCAGGCGATCAGGCTCTCGACCGTCCTCGCCCAGGGCGGGGAGTTCGGCTTCGTCCTGTTGGGAGCGGCCCAGCTCGGTGGGCTCATCGCCCGCGACACCTTTGTATTGGCGGTGCTGGTCATCGTCCTCTCGATGATGCTCACGCCGCTGATAACCAAGCTCGGCGATTATCTGGCGAAGCGCATCGAGGAACGGACGCCCGAGCCGAGCCGGCTCGAGGCGGCCGCCGCTTCCCTTTCCCGCCACGTCATCGTCGCCGGCTACGGCCGGGTCGGCGAAACCATCATCCAGCTCCTCGAAGCTGCGGGAATTCCCAATATCGGCCTGGACCGCGATCCCGAGCGTGTCGCCCGAGGCCGCCAGCATGACCATGCCGTTTATTTCGGCAATGCCGCCAATCCGCGGGTTCTGGCCAATGCCGGCATGGGCCGGGCCGCGGCGCTCGTGATCACCCTGGACGAGCCGGATGCGGTGAAACGCGTGGTCTCCTCGGCGCGCAATTTCTATCCGGAAGTGACGCTCCTGGCGCGCGCCCGCGATCTCGAAGACCGCGATGCCATGATCGAGACCGGCGTCAGTGAAGCCGTCCCCGAGGCGGTCGAATTCAGCCTGGCGCTCGGCTCGGCCGTGCTCTTGAGGGTCGGCGTCGCCGATGACGCGGTGCAAAAAGCGGTCCGCCAACTTCGCAACAACAACTTCAAGGCGATCCGCGTCGAGCAGGAAGACAACGCGGACAAAACCGCGGCCGCGGCCTCGAGCAAGGCTGGTCAGCCGGCGGCTTGAGGCCAGTCCAGGGCTTCAAGATCGAGGCTCTCGCCGAACCCTTCGACGCGGCGTCCGGCCCGACTGCCCCATGGCATCGCGGCGACGAAGCCCTGCTCTTGCGCGAGCTGCATCGAGCCCCGCGGCACCAACGCCTGGACCTGCTCGACCTTGCAATACTTCTCGAGTTTGGCCGCGAGATTGACCGGCTCGCCGAGCACCGTGTACTCGAGCCGCTGCTGGTCGCCGACGGTGCCGAACAGGACAGAACCGGTGGTGAGCGCGCAGGCAACCCCCGCCGCTTCAAGCCCGGCGCGCCGCCGCTCCGCATACCAGTCGTTGCCGGCCTGGACCACGGCCTCGACCGCGCGCAGGCCGTCCGCGGCAAAACCTGGGCTGGGCCGGGTTGCACCGAAACTCGCGAGAATCCCGTCCCCCATGAATTTGTCGATACTGCCGCCATGATCGCGCACGGCCATGACGATCCGCTCCTGATACTCGCTGAGTATGGCCATGACATCATGGGGCGGCAGACTGTTCGAGAGCTGTGTAAAGCCCCTCAGATCGACGAACAGAATGGCTGCCTGACGCGTGTCGGCTTCGCCCGGCCTGAGTTCATGTTCCGTCTCGCGGATTCGGCCCGCGACCTCCGGCGCAAAGAACCGCGAGAGGTCGGCCGCGGCCTGATGTTCCGTCACCGCACGCACCAGCGATTTGCGCGATCGAACCAGGGCGATCGCCAGGATCGCCGTGACCATCAGGATCGAGACGATCTTGTCGAACTCGGCCCCGAGCAGAACCATGTGTGAGGTTACGTAGTCGGCGAAATTGCGCGTGATCATGACGCGCTCGTCGATCAATACGGCATAGCCCAGAAGGAGGAGCCAGCCGATCGCTGCGGTCACGCCGCCGACAACGATCAGCCAAGGCTCGAAGCTCAAGGTGCGCAGCGCAATCAGGATGAAGACGTACATCAAGGTCGGCGCCTTCAAATAGATTGCCGCTGGCGCCTCGTATTGCAGGTGGAAACTCCAGATGGTCACCAGCAGGACGAGGATGTCGACGATCATCGACAGCACCAGGAACCAGAAGGGCAGCCTCCGGGTCATGGCCATGATCAGCCGGATCGTCGTAAACAGCGTATAGACGACGAGTGCTATCGGCACCGGCTCGAAGGGCACGTCGGCCGGAAAAGCCTTGGGCGTCAGCGCGTAGAGGAAGGCGAAGGTGGCAATTGCGGCGATCTGCACCAGGGTGATCAGGATCTCGCAGGATTGCTGCTCCCGGCGGAGATTGGCCTCGATCCTGGGCGGCAGAATTGCCGGGGTCGGCGGCCCCAGAACCGGACGCAGCCCGCGCGCAAGCATCCCGACCAAGGTCCGTGGCGGACGCTCCGAGCCTTCGAACGTGACCTTCAGATCGCTTGCCATAACCGTACCTCGATCAAGACCGTGAAGACGCCGAAGGCGCCGTCAACAAAGCGTTATCCTATAGCGCTGGCCAAAGAGCCCTGCTCAGAAGATGGTGATCGCGCCGTGATCCGTGCCCGCTTGTCCCAGGATCGGCCGGTCGTTTCAGCATAAGGTTGAGTGAGCCGCCCCGACAACCACTCTGCTGCCATGCAGCAAAATCAATGCTGCATTGCAACAATTCTCACTTCTCTCTGGATCGATCAAGGTACATATCAGACGAGGACAAGAAACCACCGTTGCAGTTGCGCTTCGGTGTGATTGCTCCCCTGAAAGGAAGAAGACCATGTCGACCAGATTATTCAACCCAACGGACTATCCGCGGGTTGTCGCCGAGCATAACAACGAAGCCTTCGGTTTCGTCAGTCGCGCCTGGAACACGCTCAGCGCGCGCTACGACGAGTGGTGGGCCTATCGCGCTACGGTCAATGAGCTGGAACGGCTCACCGACCGCGAACTCGAGGATATCGGCATCTTGCGCGCCGACATCCGTCGGATCGCCAGCGGCGCCAGCGTCTAATCAGACCCGCGGGAAAACCCAAGGCAGCTGAATCAAAGCCAGGGTTTGTCTCGGATCATTGCCGACGGCAGATCGAGACTACATCTTTCGCGGATTGCGATGAACGGGCCGGATACCAATACCGGCCCGTTTTTCTTTGGCCGCCCTATTTCAAAGCCTAGGCTCAAAAAAACTCGAAACAACATAGCATTTTTGTTAAATAAACGAAAATACGTTCCTTGTTTGCATAAATACCCTATACTACATTCCGATTTGTCCGACTTGCGCCTGCAATAGTCCCTACTCGCCGGCAGGCATCGGACGACCCATGCAACAGGAGATCGCCGGGTGCGCTACTTTCCGATCTTTGTCGACACCCGAGAACAAATCGTGCTCGTGGTCGGCGGCAATGAGCAGGCGGCTCAAAAACTGAGATTACTGCGCAAGACCGAAGCCGTCCTGAATGTTGTCTCAACCGAGGTCGAAACCGAGATCGAAGACTTGGCACGGCACGGACGGATCGTTCTGGCTCGGCGGCCGTTCAACGAGAGCGATCTCACTGGCTGCAGCCTCGTTTATGTGGCCGACGAGGGCGACGATAGCCTGCTCGAAGCCGTTCGCCAGGCAGCGCAGGCGCGCCATATTCCCGTCAACATCGTCGATCGGCCGGAACTCAGCGATTTCATCACGCCTGCCATCGTCGATCGCGATCCGATCGTTTGCGCCATCGGCAGCGAAGGCACGGCCCCTGTCCTCGCCCGGCGCATCCGCGAGACCCTGGAAAGCCTGCTGCCTTCAAGGCTCGGCCAGGTTGCCCGTAAAGCTGGTGAACTCAGGCCCTGGCTGGCTTCAAGGGTCAAGAGCGGACGCGATCGGCGCCGCTTCTGGGATGGCTTTTTCGATGGCCCTGTGGCCCAACGAATCCTTGCGGGCGAGACCGGCGATTTTGCGGCGGCTCTGGAGCAAACCATCCTCACGAGGGACGATTGCGGCCGGGTGCTGCTCGTCGGCGCCGGGCCCGGCGACCCCGATCTACTGACCTTCAAAGCGATGCGGGCACTGCAGTCGGCCGATGTCATCGTCCATGATCGGCTCGTCGGTCCGGGTATCCTCGACTATGCGCGCCGCGACGCCGAGCGGATCGATGTCGGCAAGAGGCCGGGCAAGCCGTCGCCGAAACAGGACGACATTTCGCGGATCCTTGTCGAGCAGGCACGGCAAGGCAAAACCGTGGTGCGGCTGAAGGGCGGCGATCCTCTGGTATTCGGGCGCGCCGGCGAGGAACTCGAGGCGTTGCGCGCCGCGAACATCGAGGTCGAGATCGTTCCCGGCATCACCGCAGCACTGGCTGCGGCGGCGGTCTGTCAGGCGACGCTCACCGAGCGCCTGCACCGGCGCCGGCTCACCTTTCTGACCGGTCATGCCACCGACGGCCCGGCCAGCCATGACTGGCAGGCACTGGCCCAACCTGGCCAGGCGCTCGCCATCTATATGGGGGTTGGCTCTGCCTCGCATATTCAACAAAACCTGCTGCAACACGGCGCCGATCCGGAAACCAAGGTGACGCTGGTCGAGAACGCCACGCTGCCGAGCCAGAAGATCGCCGCGGGCAGGTTAGCCGATCTTACCGAACTGGTGATCGATCATGCGATCAAAGGCCCGGCAATGATCTTCATCGGCACGGCACCCCTTGCCGCAAGAGAGTTCGTCGGCGCGCCCGGCGACACTCGCTCCGCCCCTGAGCGAGCGGCGGACGCGGGCATCGGAGCGATGTCATGAACCTGCAGGTTCTAACCGCGAACCATCTCGCCATGGGCGATGTCGTCTTCCTTGATGCTGCCGACGAATGGGTCCGGGATGTAGCGCAAGCCCGGCTCGCGGCCACACCGGACGAGGCGGCGGCACTCGAGGCCATCGGCAACGCCCACGTCGACATGAACCTGATCGTCGAGCCCTACCTCATCGATGTCGAGGATCGGAACGGCATCCCGGTGCCCTTGCGCAATCGCGAGCGCATCCGCGCCAAGGGACCGACGGTCCACGCTCAATTCCAACGCTGATGGTTCGGCACAACCCGGCGACAGATCCCGGAGATTGATCTCATGTATCGCTACGATGAATTCGATGCCCGCTTCGTGCGGGAGCGCACCGCCCAGTTCCGCGATCAAGTTGCGCGGCGGCTCGGTGGCGAGTTGACCGAGGAGGAGTTCAAGCCGCTCCGCCTCATGAACGGGCTCTACCTGCAGCTTCACGCCTATATGCTCCGAATCGCCATCCCCTACGGCACGCTGTCCGCGGACCAGATGCGCCAGCTGGCGATGATTGCCGAGCGCTACGACCGCGGCTATGGGCATTTCACGACCCGCCAGAACATCCAGTTCAACTGGCCGAAACTCGAGGATGTGCCGGCCATTCTCGGTGCCTTGGCCGAGGTCGAAATGCACGCCATTCAAACCTCGGGCAATTGCATCCGCAACGTCACCGCCGATCATTGGGCCGGTGCTGCCGCCGACGAAATCGAGGATCCGCGACCCTACAGCGAATTGTTGCGGCAATGGTCGAGCCTGCACCCGGAATTCAGCTTCCTGCCGCGCAAATTCAAGATCGCCGTCACCGGCGCTCCCAACGACCGTGCCGCCGTCCGCGTCCATGACATTGGCCTGCGGATGCATCGCAACGGCGAGGGCGAGCCCGGCTTCGAAGTGATGGTCGGCGGCGGTCAGGGCCGCACCCCGATGATCGCCAAGACCGTGCGCGACTGGCTGCCGACCGCGGAATTGCTCGCCTATACGACCGCCATCATGCGCGTTTACAACCGCTACGGACGCCGCGACAACAAATACAAGGCGCGGATCAAGATCCTCGTCCACGAGCTTGGCCTCGAGGCCTTCAAGGCGGAAGTCGAAGCCGAGTATGCGAAGGGCGATCACCATCAGGACATCGCGATCACCGAGGACGAACTAGCGCGCATCAAGGCCTATTTCGCGCCGCCGGCTTATGCGCAATTGCCGGCCCGCGATCCGGAGCATGACCGGCAGGTCTTCGAGAACCGTGACTTCGGCCATTGGGTCAAGACCAATGTCGCCCGCCACAAGGTCGACGGCTACGGCATCGTCAACATCTCCTTGAAACCGATTGGGGGCATCCCCGGCGATGCCACAGCGGAGCAGATGCGGATCGTCGCCGATCTCGCGGAACGATATTCATTCAGCGAGATCTGTGTCTCGCATGCCCAGAACCTGGTGCTGCCGCATGTCCGGATGCGCGATCTTCACGGCCTCTGGCAGACCCTCGATGCGGCCGGTCTCGCCACCCCGAACCTCGATCTCGTCTCGGACATCATCTCCTGCCCGGGCATGGATTACTGCGCGCTCGCCACGGCCCGCTCGATCCCGATCGCCCAGGCGATCAGCAATCGCTTCTCTAACCTCGAGCGCCAGCACCGGATCGGCGAGCTGAAGATCAAGATCTCCGGCTGCATCAATGCCTGCGGCCATCATCATGTGGGCCATATCGGAATTCTCGGCGTCGACAAGAAGGGCGAGGAATTCTACCAGCTCACTCTCGGCGGCGCCGAAGACGAGAATGCGTCGATCGGCAAGATCCTCGGTCCCGGGTTCGCGGGCGACGAGGTGCCGGGTGCGATCGAGACGCTGATCGAGACATATCTCGAGATCCGCCGCGATGCGGATGAGCGGTTTCTGGACTGCTACCGGCGGGTCGGTCCGCAACCCTTCAAGGAGGCGCTTTATGCCGCTGCTTAAGAAAGGCTCTTTCGGCCCCGATCCCTGGACCCGCGTCGATGACGAAGCACCATTGCCTGCGGACCGGCCTGTGATCGTCTCGCTTGCCCGCTTGCTCGGCGAAGCGGACGCTGCGTTCTTCGAGCGGAGCCATTCCGTCGGTGTGTTCCTTCAAGCCGGCGACGATGTCGAAGCCCTTGCGGACTATCTGGGCCGGCTCGGCCTCATAGCACTCGAGTTTCCCAAATTCTCGGACGGCCGCGCCTTCAGTTCGGCCCGAATCCTGCGCCAGCAGCATCGCTTTGCCGGCGAGATCAGGGCCGTCGGCGATGTCCTGGTGGATCAATATCAGTTCATGCTCCGCTGCGGGTTCGATGCGTTCGAGATCGCCGAGGGACGGCCGCTGCAAAGCTGGAAGAAGGCGCAGGTCGCGATGACCCTCGCCTATCAGAGCGATGACGCCGAGCCAAGCGGCACCGGCGGGCCGGCCCAAAGCATCTTCGAGGCGCGGCGCCGGGCGCACGCCTCGCTCGCCGCCGAATAGCCGAGGGCCTCGCTAGAGCGGCAGCGCGTTCAGGCGATAGAGGGCGCGCAAAAGATCGGTCGGCGGCACATTGCCGAAGCTGGCGCCATAGATCTCTTCGATTTTGCCGCCGCTGTAGATCCGGCTCAGCGCCCGGTCCACGGCGACCCGGAAATCGCTGTCGCCATGGGCCATCGCCAAGGCGTAGGGCTCGTTGCTGAACACCCGGTCGGAAAGCACCAGTTCGGCAGGTTCGCCGCGGTCGATATAGTGGAAGATGAGGATCGCGCGGTCGGCGAAATAGGCTTCGACGTCGCCCTGCGTCAACGCATCGATGCCCGCGTCATGGTCATCGAATGGGACGATCTCGGCCTCGACATTGAGTTCGGCGAGCGCGTTGTTCAGACCCTCCGCCGTCGTCGTGCCCTGGCGTACGCCGATCCGCTGCCCGGCCAAAGCCTCGAAACTCGCCGCCCCATCGGATCGATAGAGCACGGTAGCGCCGGTGACGAAGGTCAAAACCGAAAAATCGACCGTCTCGCGGCGTTCGAGGGTAACAGTCGTCGCCCCGCATAGAAGATCGATCCGTCCGTCGGCGATCGCCTCGAAGCGGTCCTCGGTGCCGACCTCGACAAAATCGATCTCGAGGCTGTCGACACCCAGATGGCTGCCGATCTCGGCTGCGATCTCGGTACAGAGATCGACGCTGTAGCCTCTAGCCTCGCCCGCCTGATCCTTGAACGAGAAAGGCAGCGCATCGCCACGATAGCCGATCGTGAACGTCCCCTCGGATTTGATCCGATCCAGGGTCTGCGCCTCCGCCGTAACGCCGGCGAATGCCATCGCCACGCTCAAGACCGCGAAAAACCTCATGCCGCCTTCCTCCCGCTAGCCAAGCCTTGCTAGCCCCTACCCCGGGCGTCCGGGACAAGCAAGCGGAGAGGCGGCGACCGTCCCGGCTCAGGCGATCAGGAGATCGTCTCCCGGATGGACGAAGTCCTCCACGGTGAGGCCCGTGACACCGATGGTCGTGATGCTGTTCTTGCCGGTCCAAATCGCGCTGACATCGAAGGCGACATCGAGATCGATGACCGTCGAGAGTTCGTGGGCGATGCCGTGGCCCGGCTGGTAGGCGGAGGCCTCCACGATCCTCACCGCATTGTCGCCATCGTCGAGAACGCCGTTATTGTTCGAATCGACCCGCGAGAAATCGAAGACGAGGTTTTTGCCGTCGAGCGTGAAGCTGCCGTCGAGGCGATCCGAGCCGCGGAAGAAATCGACCACGAGGTCGGCGCCGGGCCCGGCCTGGCTGTTATAGCTCATCTTGAAGATGTCGTTGCCGGTGCCGCCGTCGAGCAGATCATTGCCATTCTTGCCGTCGAGAACGGTGTTGCCCTCGCGGGCACCCAAATAATCGTTGTGGGACGTGCCGCTCAGGCTCGAAGCATTGGTCGACCACCTGCCGTGATAGGTGTTGGTCGGCACGAAGTCGGCCTGGGTCAAAGAGCCGATGCCGAAGAGCGTCATCTTGTGGTCGCCAGCCTCGAGTTCCGACGCGGCCAGTCTACCGGCGGCGAGATTGGCGGCACCCACATCGAGGGTGATCGACAGCTCGGTATCGCCCTGGAAGGTGAACAAGCCGACAGTGACGAAAGCGTCGGCATTGGTGAGCACGCCGTCATGATTGGTGTCGAATGCCTCGAATCCGCCTTGATGGAACTCGAAGCCGCTCACCGTCTGGCGGTAGATCGTGGCATCGAACTTGTCGACGCCCTGATCGAAATCGAGGACGAGATCGACGTTGGGCCCAAGCGCTTTGGAGTTCATCCCGGCCCAGCCATTGTGCTTGACCCAGAAGCGCGGCTCGAACGCATCGGCGCCGGCGCCGCCAACCAGGACATCGCGGTCGACCGGCGCTCCAGGCGCATCCTGCGGCCCGCGGAACCCCCCGACCAGACGGTCATTGCCACCACCACCCTCGATCCGATCGTTACCACCGAGACCGCCGTTGATGTAGTCGTTGCCGGAGCCGCCATAGAGGCGGTCATTACCGTTGCCGCCGTCGATCATGTCATCGCCGCCTTCACCGTAGATGGTGTCGCGGACATCGTTGGGATCGGCGCTGTAACGGCCTGATCCGCCGTTCAGAATATCGCTGCCGGCGCCGCCGCGAATCGTATCCATCCCATCGAAGCCACTGATCGTATCGTCCTTGGCGGTGCCGTTGAGGGTATTGTTGGCGCTGGTGCCGTTGAGCGTAATGCCCGGCGAGGGGACGTCCGCCCCCTGTGATGGTGGCGGTGGAGGCGACGCAGGGGGAGGCGGCGGAGGAGACACTGGCGGAGGGGGCGGAGGGGGCGGCGGACTGCCGGCGACACTTCCGTTCTGAACGCTGACACTGACGAAGTCGGACGCGGTCAGGCTCTCGATACCCCAGATCGACAAGGTGTGGGCCGGACCCTCGAGCTGGGCCTGAGTGATCCATCCCGCATCGATCTGCGCCCCTGCGACATCGAGGGTGATCGTCGTTTTGGTCACGCCTTGGAAGGTATTCGAGCCGACGCTCACGCGCGCGTCGGCGGCTGTCAGAAGGCCGTCGCCATTGCTGTCGAACAGGGAGAACCCGCCATGCCGAAATGTCCAGCTGCCGGCATTCTCATACCAGTGGGCGATATCGATCTTGTCCTGACCTTTGGTGAAGTCCTCGACGAGATCGACGTTCGAGCCGAGCGTCGTCGTGCCGAAGCCATCCCAGCCCTGCGCGTTCACCGCGATCATCGACATGAAGACATCGTTGCCGGTACCGCCGACCAGGACGTCGCGATCGACATTGGCGTTGGGGTTGTCGCTCGGCGCGCGGAACCCGCCATGGAGCCGGTCATTGCCGCCACGGCCTTCCAGACGGTCATTGCCGCCGAGCCCGCCTGAAAACTTGTTGGCGGAATCGTTGCCGTACATCTTGTCGTTCGCCGCGGTGCCGGTCTGGTCGAACCCCATAGCGGCCAGGCTCTGCTCGATAGTCATCAGGTGAACCGCCCTTTCGTCGCGATGCCCACAACATTCTGATGTCCGGAGCTTATCCGGCCAGTCGAACTCCGGGTGTGAGTTCAGTCACATAGCGACGAGGCTCATCCGGATTTCCAAACAGGGACAGTGGAACCTCGATTTCGCGATGCGGGACAAAGACTTAGTTACCCGCCTTAAGCAAGTGGAAACTTGTCCCGTCTCGCTACAGGCATAGCCGCGTGTGGCGCTTATGCCGCTTCGGGCCTCGGATGCACCAGACTGACGGCCGACGGCCGCGACACCGCTTGGCGTCGGACCCGGCGCGCCATCACCAGGCGGAACATTGGCGGTACGAAGTAGAACGAGACAATCGAGGAGAGCAGCACGCCACCGGCGATGGCCATGGCGAAGGGCGGCCAGAAACCGCCGCCCGCCAGGATCAGCGGCAGAAACCCGCCGAATGTCGTCACCGTGGTCGAGACGATGTGGCGGCTGGCATCGGTGACGACATCGGTCATCGCCTCGATATCGCCAAGCATCGCTCGGTCATCGGCCTGCAACGCCGTCATGATGATGATGGCGGCATTGATCGAGACGCCGATCGAGCCGATCACGCCGATCAGGGCCTGAACGCCGAAGGGATAACCGAACACGGCAAGCGACAGGATGCTCAGCCCCATCGATAGCACGCAGACGACGGCCGCAACCCCGGCGAGGCGATAGGAATTGAAGGTGACGACAATCGTGATGACAAGGCCGGCCATGATGAGCCCCATCGACGACATCAGATTATTGATGGTCTGATCCCGCGCGTCGCTGTCGCCGCCCCATTCAATCCGGTAGCCGGAGGGCAGGCTCAAGGGCTCCTGCGCCAGCTGCTCCCGCACCTCGGTGAAGGCCGCCTCGGGCAGCAAGCCAATCTCGATATAGGCCTGGACATTGTTGATCCGCTCGCCATTGCGCCGCGAGATCGGACTTTCGGAAGGGCTGAGCCGCAGGGTTCCCAAGGCCATCAACGGAATGCCCGGATAGCCGCCAGCGCCGACTAGGGCCTTGGCATCGGGCGGCAGGATATCGAGGCTCGCGATCCGCTCGGCCGCGCTGCGACTGGCACTCTCCAGCCGCACCCGCACCGACAATTCTTCCGTGCCTTCGATCAGCGAGCCGCCGGTGACGCCTTCGAGGGCCGCGTCGAGCTGGCGGGCGACGTCGGCGAGCTGCAGCCCGGCGAGCCTCACTCTGTCCTCGTCGAGCTCGAACACGAGCTTGGCGGCACCGCCCATCAGCGAGGCCTTGGTGTGGGTCACCTCGGGCACGCCCGCCATCAAGGTGCGCGCCTCATTGCCCAGCCGCCGCAACTCCGCGAGGTCGGGCCCGACCAGCCGCAGCTCGACCGGTGCTGCGACCGGTGGTCCCTGGACGAGATCGCGCACGATGATCTGGGCCGCGGGCACGTCGCGGTCGAGGCGTTCCTGCAGCTCCGGGATGAGCCGGTTGGTGGCATCCGCGTTTGCCGTGGTTACCAGGGCCTCGGCATAAGTCGCGACCCCGTCCTGGTCCATCAGCATGTTGTAGTAGAAGGCGGGCGCACTCTCGCCGATCGACCAGTCGATGGTCTCGATACCGGGATAGTCCCGCAGCACCGCCTCGGCTGCTTGAGCGACCTCCCGTGTCCGCTCGATGGAAGCGCCGTCCGCGAGCTTGATCTGGACGTAGAACTGATCGCGGTCGACCAGCGGGAAGAATTGAGGCGTGAGCGTGGGAAAGGCCCCGAAGCCGATCACCGGCAGCACGATGGCGGCGAGCACCGCCAGAAGGGGATAGCGCAGCGACAGCCCGATCGATCGCCTGAAACCGCGCGCCAGCCAGCCGATCGTCAGGCCGTTGCGCCAGAAGGCCCAGCCACCCGGTTTGTCCTCGGCCAGGATCAGCAATCCCGCGAGTGCGGGGGTGATGGTCAGCGCCAGCACTAGGGAGACCAGCAGCATGACGATAACCGCCGTGGCGATCGAGCCGACGAAATCGCCCGCCGGACCCGGCAACACGGCCATCGGCATGAAGGCAAGGACGGTCGTCAGGGTCGACGCCAGGAGCGGCATCGCCAGCCGCCGCACCGAGCCGCCGACGGCGGCCAGGGTCTCGAGGCCGGAGGCCAACCGCTTGCGGATTTCATCGACCATGACGATGGCCCCGTCGACCAGGAGCCCGAGGGCGACGACGAGGCCCGTCACCGACATCTGGTGGATCGGCACGCCGAGTTGCTGCAGGATCGCGAGCGACGCCAGGCTGGTCAGCGGCAGCATGACCGCGACGATCAACGCCGCGCGCCAGCCGAGCGTGACGATCAGGACGATGACGACCAGCCCGACACCCATCAGGAGCGTGCCGATCAGCTCGTTCAGACGCTCGAAGGTATAGGCGCTCTGATCGAACAGGACTTCGTGGACCAGCCCTTGCGGCAGCGTTTCTTCGAAGTCCGCCATCGCCTGCCTGACCGAATCCATCCAGCGATCGACCTGAAGGTCCGGCTCCATCCGGGCCCCGATCAGGATCGCCCGGTCGCCGTCATTGAAGGCCAGGGTCGAAGCCGGCGTGCGTGGCGCTCTCGTCACGGTGGCGACATCCCCGAGCCGCGTCACGGTGCCGTCGCCGGAGCTGGCGATCGGAATCCGGCGGACCCGCGCGAGGCTTTCGATCTCACCCTCGATCTCGATCAGAAAATCCTCTTTGCCCCCGCGCAGCCGCCCGGCCTCGATCTTGGTGTCGGCCTCGAGAATGGAGCGGCTGACCGCCGTGATTTCAAGCCCGAGGGCTTCGAGCGCGCCAGGGTCGACCTCGATCAGGATTTCCTCCTCGGGCTCGCCGAAGATCCGGACCAGTTCAGTGCCGGGCAGCGAGCGCAGCCGATCCTGCAATCGTTCGGCATAACGCGACATGATGGCGAGCGGCACATCCCGGCCGTCACGCGCCCGCACCGCACTGATGGCCGTGAACGCACCGGTCCGGTCATTGTCGAATTCGGGCTTGGGCACGCCCGGAGGCAGGTTGACGGCGGCGTCCGCCAGCGCGTCTCGAATCTCCGACCAGGTCTGTTCGATCTCGGTATCGCCGATGAACTCCGAGAGCTCGACCTTGATCACCGAGATCCCGGTCCTGGAGGTCGATTCGATGGTGTCGATCTCGGCGATGGTCTCGAGCTCTTCCTCGATCTTCTCGGTAACCAGCGATTCGACGCGCGCCGGACTGGCCCCGGGATAGGGCGTGACGATGGTGGCGAAGAGATTGGTGATGGTCGGGTCTTCCTGGCGGCCGATGGTCAGCAAGGTGGTGCCGCCGACCGCAACGATCATGATCACCGCCAACAGCAGAAAGCGGCGCTCGCGCAGAAGCAGAGTCGACATCGGCTAACTCCCTGCCCCAAGAGATTGAACGGCCACGGATTGAACGGCCACGGACTGGCCCGGCGTCACCCGGTTGACGCCTTCGGCGACGAAGCTCTGGCCGTCGGCAAAGCTGCCTTGGACGAAGGCGCGACCCTCGACCACGTGCAGGATCTGAACCGTTTCGGACGCAACCACGAGGCCATCGGCGCCGTCGACCACGGTCAGGAGCGTCCAGAGCCCGGACGCCTCTTCCATCAAAGCGCTGAGCGGCACCCAGGCGCCGCTGCGCTCGATCCGCCGCGGCCATTCGAGCCGGATGAGATCGCCGAACGGGACTAGGGCGCGATCGGCCAGGCGAAATCGCGCCTCGACCGTCCGCGTCGACATCGCCAGATCCGGCCGGAGGCTCATCAGCGTGGCGTCGACCGTCGTATCGGCGGTTACGAGCCGATAATCGCCGCCAATGTCGAGTTCGCCTGCAATCCTTGGCGGCACGCCGATCCGGGCTTCGGGACGGTCGGTTTCGAGGAGTGTTACGATCGGCATCCCGGCTTCGACAACCGCTCCCTCGTCGCGCCAGCGAGCCGCAATCGTGCCGGCGAATGGCGCCCGGAGCGAGGATTTCTCGATGTCGATGGCGATTTGGCGGATCCGTGCCTCGAGATTGGCGAGATTGGCGTTGAGAGCGTCGACCGCAAAGCGTGCCTCATCCAGCCGCTGCTGCGAGGCGTTGCCCTGGCTTGCAAGCGTCTTCTGGCGATCCAGGGTACGAAGCGCCAATTGGCGGTCGGCCTGCACCTGCAACAGCTCGGCCTCGAGTGCCGACCTTGCCGCCACGAGCAACTCGGTATCGAGCTGCGCCAGGATATCGCCTTGGGCGATCTCGTCGCCTTCATCGACCTCGACCCTGAGCACCAGGCCGTCGCGCTCGAACGCTGCATCGGTCTTGCGGGCGGGTGCCACCCGACCGGTGTAGCGCTCGCTCACTTCATAAGAGCTTTCGAGGTCGAGCCGCTCGGTCACGACCGGCATCGGCGCTCGGACCGAAACCGTCTGTTCGTCCTCGGCCCGGGCGTGCAACAGCATGATGCCACCCGCCATGACGGCGAGCATTGCGAGCCCGAAGCCTGCCCGAGCCGACAAGGCCAGAAGCCGACGTCCAGAGCTCGAGCCATCACGCGTGCCAGTTTCCATCGACCTACCTCGTCGTCCGAATGTTATGACCACTAACATATGTGAAGCGATCTAACATTCAAACACAATCTTGGGGCTTTCGACATTGCGCAGAACCGAGCGGATGGCCAAATTGCACCAATGATGAGCAGCAGCGTGGCAAGGAAAACATATAAACCGCGGCGACGCGTCAGTTACCATCATGGTGATCTGCGCGAATCCCTGATTCGCGCAGCGTTCGAATTGGTCTGTGCAGGCGGTGCTACGAGCTTCTCGATGGCCGATGCGGCGCGCCAGGTCGGGGTCAGTTCTGCAGCACCCTATCGCCATTTCGCCGATCGGGAGGCCTTGCTCGATGCCGTCTGCGCGCGTGCGTTCGAGAAATTGACGGAGTGCCTCTCGGCAGCCCGCGACCGTGCTGAGCGGGGCTCGATCGAGGCGATCATCGCCATGGGCCAAGCCTATGTCGGTTTCGTCGTCGAGAGCCGCTCGCTGTTCGAATTGATGTGGAGCCGGCACCTCGACAGCCTCTCGACCGAGTTGACGGAAGATGTCGGCCGCCGCTGCTTCGGCACCCTGCTTGAAGGCGTCGATGCCTATCGCACGCGTCATGGCATCGGCCAGCCGGGCACGATGGAAATTGCCCTGCCATTATGGGTCATGGTGCATGGCACCGCGAGCCTCGTGCTCGGCCGCAATCTCGAGGCCGTGGCACCGGGTGCCGATACCCACAACATGTTGGACCGCGCGACCCGCGCCTATTTCGCGGGTCTGGCTGTAACGCAGCACGCCTGAGGCAATGCCGGCCGAGTTCGTCATCGATAACCGGACAGCGCGCCATCTCGCCCTCCAGCTCCAGGGCCTGAGCGAGCCGCCGCGGCGAAAACTCGACCAGGCGGGCCTCCTTCAACGGATCGAAGAGCTAGGGTTCGTGCAGCTCGACAGCATCAGTACGGTCGAACGGGCTCATCACATGATCCTCTTTTCGCGCAACGAAACTTACCGGCAGGATCAGCTCAAGACCGCGCATGACGGCGCAAGACTGCTGTTCGAGAACTGGACCCATGACGCGGCCGTCATCCCGATGGCGTTCTACCCTTATTGGAATCGGCGCTTTCAGAGGAGTGCGCCCGTCATCAAGGAGAAGTATGAACGCTGGCACGGCGTCGATTTCGGTCCCGATATCGCAAAGGTCCTGGGAAGGATCGAAAATGACGGTGCGATCAGTTCCAGGGCCTTTGCGGAAAAGCGTAATGGTACCGCCGGCGGCTGGTGGAACTGGCACGGCGGCAAGATCGCGCTCGAATTTCTCTGGCGTACCGGCCGGATCGCGGTCGCCCGGCGCGACAGCTTCCAGAAGGTCTATGATCTGACCAGCCGCATCGTGCCGGCGCATTTGCACGCGGCCCTGCCCGACCATGACGATTTCGTCGACTGGCATTGCCGGACGGCACTACATCGGCTGGGTTTCGCCAGCCCCGGCGACATCGCGCGGTTCTGGGATGCGTTGAGCATCGAGGAAGCCCGAGCCTGGTGCGCAATAACTCCGTTGCCCGCCGTCACGATCGACAGTGCTGATGGCTCGCCGCCACGGCGCCTGGTAGCGAGACCCGATATCGAGGCTCTGCTCGCCGGAATCCAGCCGCCGCCGCCCAGGCTCCGGGCGCTCAGTCCGTTCGACCCGCTGATCCGTGATCGCAAGCGTCTTTCGTGGCTGTTCGGATTCGACTATCGGATCGAGGTGTTCGTGCCCGCGGCCCAACGGCGCTATGGCTACTACGTGTTTCCTCTGCTTGAGGGCGATGGTCTCATCGGCAGGCTGGATATGAAAGCGGACCGTGCAGCAAGGGTCCTTCGCGTCACCGGTCTCTGGCTGGAGCCGGGTATCAGGCTCGCGGCAGGCAGGCGGGCGCGTCTCGACGCCGAACTTGGCCGCATTTGCCGCCTCGCCGGCCTCGATAGCTGGTCGCTCGGCGAATTTGCCCTGGAGATCCAGGGATGACGTTACGGATCTCCGCCCGCCGAGCCTGGCCTGTCCTGGCGGCCGCCGTCTTGGTCGGCGCTTGCAGCATCGAGCCGGACTCGCCCCCACTCTTCGCCATGACGCCGGATGAGGCCTCGCCCGCTGTCTGGCGCGTCAGCGATGCGGATAGTTCGATCTTCCTGTTCGGCACCATTCATCAATTGCCGCCGGATATACCCTGGCAGACGCCTTCCGTCTTCGCTGCCTTCGCCCTATCCGAGCTTTTGGTGACGGAAAGCAATGCGTGGTTCGGCGATTCGTGGTCGAGCGCCCGGATTATTAGGCTCGAGGGCCTTTATCCCGCTGGCCAAAGCCTGCGGGAAAGTCTTCGGCCCGGGACCCGCGATCGTCTCCTCGAGGTAGGTGAAGCCTACGGCCTCGACCTCGAAACGCTCGATTCGATGCGCCCCTGGCTGGCAGCCTGGTCCATCGGAGGACTATCGACCGACAGTCTTGGCATGGAACCCCAATACGGCGTCGAATCGGTGCTCTACGCGATAGCAGCCGAGTTTGAAATGCCGCAGGACCGCCTGGAGCGCGCACCGGGCGTGCTCAAGGCCTTCGCCTCACTCAGCGATTCGAGCCAGGAAGCCATGCTGGTTGCAGCACTCGACGATGTTGTGCGTGAAAGCGACGGATCCTATTTCTTCCGCCTCATCGATGCTTGGCTCCGGGGCGATCCAGATATGATCGACGGATTGGCCAATTCCTCCCATCTGGCGCAGCAACCGGCCTATCACGATGTCCTGATCGTCAACCGCAATCGGGCCTGGCTCGACCAGCTCGAAGGCTACCTAAGCGACGATGTCAGGGCGTTCGTTGCGGTAGGTGCGGCCCACCTCGCCGGTCCGGACGGTGTCGACGTCCTGCTCGAGGATCGCGGCTACGCGGTCGAGCGAATCGATCCCGCAGGGTCGCTGCCGCCCGATTGATCAGAATCCCGGTGCGACGAGCCTGGTGGTCAGGTCGTTCAGGCTGTCGTCCGAGACCGGTGCGGTGCCTTCCTGACAGCGAATCGCGATCAGGCTCTCGTGATAGAGTTCGCGCGTCGTATCGTCGAATGTCCGGTCGCGGAAACTTTGCACGGCGACGCAGGAAGCCTGGTCGTTGTCGAGGCGATAGGGTTGTACCTCGACCCGCCCGAGACCGGTGCTGCGGGTGGTTTGGGGACCGGTCCACGACACCGAGGACTCATGAAAGAAGACATCCGCGTCCGCCGCAGGCGAGCCCTTGACCAACACGCGATGAGCCGGCGTGTCGATCATGGCGATCAGTGTGAGCTCGTCCGGAGTCGCGATCTCGGTGACGTAAAAATTCGTGCCGATACGCGGATGCCGGAACCGTTCATGGGAGACGTCGGCGTTGTCCGGTGCGACATAGGTGAAAGGCATGCCCGCAGCGTTCATCTCCTGGTGGGCAAGCTCGGTGGTGCAGCCTGCCGCCAGACCGGCCGCGGCAAAACAGATGAATCTCCCAATGAAGTCCTTGCTGGATTTCATGATTTTGCCGTTACAAGGTGTGGCACATCGGCCGATCCGATGAGCTTTGTCTCGTTCTCGACCCGGACATTGGCCGCGGGTGCGGTGCCGTCTCGATCCGTGCCGAAATAGACGGTCTGGTGCGGGAAGGGAATCTCGATGCCGAGTTCGTCGAAACGGTTCTTGAGCCGGCGATTGAACTCTCGGCTGATCTTCCATTGCGAGCCCGGGCGAACCTTGATCCGGCATTTGATGTTGACCGAGCTGTCGCCCAGGGAATCAAGCCCGAACATCTCGAGCGGTTCGAGGATGACGCGGCGATAGGCGCGCTCGCGCCGCAGACTTTGCCCGATCTCCTCGATCACGCCGACGACGTCATCGACCTTTTCACGATAAGCGATGCCGATCTCGAACACGGCATAGGAAAAATCCTTGGTCATGTTGGTGACGACATCGACCGCACTGAACGGGATCGTATGGACATTGCCGCCGAGATCCCGCAGGCGAACGGTGCGGATCGTCACCGCCTCGACGACGCCCGACTTGCCGCTGAGATCGACCACGTCGCCGACGGCGAAATTGTCCTCGATCAGGTTGAATAGACCGGAAATGATATCCTGGACCAGTCTTTGCGAACCGAAGCCGATGGCGACGCCCAGAACACCGGCGCCGGCCAGAAGCGGGCCGATATTGACCCCTAATTGCGGCAGGACCGAAAGCACGGCGACGACGCAGAGGGCGAAAAAGATGCCGTTCCGGGCCAGAACCAAGACCGTCTGGGTTCGATTGGTGGAGCGTTCCGAACTCGCTCTCGCCTGTAACCGCCTGATGTTGCTGGCGATAATGTTGCTGAGCACGACCCAGATCAGATAAATCACGCTGAGAATCGCGACAATTCGAAGGATCGCCTGGCTCAGCCTGGTTTCGCCGCCGAACAGCCAGCCCCAGGTCGATAGTCCCCACACTTCGAGAAAGGTCAGGGCGGCGAGAATGCCCACGGACAGGCGCAAGAGGACCAGAACAAGCGAAACCTCTTTCTCCGCGGCGGCAGCGCTTCCCGTCAGCTCGTCCTCGTCGTCCTCGTCCTCGTCGAAGGTCTCGATCCTGCCGCCGAGCCGACCTTCGTTGGCCTCGACATATTGCAGAAACCAGACCAGCGCCGCGAGGACGAAAAAGCTCAGCAACGCCGTGCCGAAAATGCTCAAAAACGCCTTCTCGCCCTGCACCGTATAGATCACGAAAAGAGCGCTCACGAAGAGTATGGCGGCGATATGCCAGAGCCGGGCGATCGGCCGCCAGGGAATTTCGCTCCAATGCCTCGTTCCGTGCTTGCCGTCGAGCCCCGCTATGGCCTCGGCAACGGGGCGCCTGTTGCCGAGTATCAGGACGATCAGGAAGATCAGGACGAAGAGTCCGAGGATGTTCTGGAAGGTTCCGACCAGCTGGAACGGCATCCCGTAGAGGCCGAGAACGAGGATCAGCGTATTACCGTAGGCGGCGATGCTGAGGACGATGCTGAAAGCTCGTGTAGCCTCGCGCGCCGCGTGGTCGCTGATATCGATGAGCCGCGAATTGGGTGCCGCCGGTGCGAAGACCGCGCGGACCAGGAGCATCATGACCTGGACGCTGATGACCGCGGTGACCGCCGAGGCAAACGCCAGCTTCGTTCGAAAGTCGGGCGAAATGAGCAGGATCACGGCGTTTATGGCCACGGCGAACAGCAGGATCGGCACCGCCCTGATAATCGTCAGGAGGATGATCCGGATCAGTTTGGCGACGAACCGCGTGTCTTCTTTGGCCGCGAGCATGTAGCGGAGGGGCCGCATCAGCCGCGATATCAACAGCATCACCCCAAGGCCGAGCAGCAATAGCCCGGCGATCGGCGTCACGGTATCGAGGAGTTGCCGCCATTCTCCGAGCTCGTCGAGCGAAACCTCGGCCCAGGTCAATAGCTCCGGCAGCGTGAGGACGGAGGTCCAGATCCGCTTGAACGTGCGCTCGATCGCATCGACCCTGCCCCAAAGATAGGTCTCGACGCTACCGACCATCTTCTCTGCCGCCGGCCGTGCTTCCCTCCAGGCCGTCGCCACGTCGGGCGGCACGCCGCTGCTGACTGCGGCAGGGTCGGGGGCAGCACCGGTCGTAATGGGCGGGTCCGCCTTGCCTTCGAGAACCGCATCGATCTGGTCACGCAGCTGGGCTACAGCATCCGGATTGGCGAGAATGTTCTTCAGCGCCTGCAGTTCCGCTTGCGCAGGGTTCTGTGCGCCGCTTGCAGGAGATCCACTCGCTGGGGCATCATCCTTGGCGACCTGCCCCGCGGGCTGGGGCGTCTGGGCGAAGCCTGGCGGGCTCGCGATCGAAAGCGCCAGTACGAGCACGCCGAGTACGAACGGCAATGTTCTAACGAAGTGCAATGAACGATTATCCCCTACCAAAAACCGAACCGCCCTACCCAGGGGGTCCGTCTAGTCATGACCGATGAGGATGGCCTTACCAGCATTGACGACATGCGCCTCGTTTCATTCACATTGCCCTCGCCGCATTGGCATGAGGTGCAGGCCCTGCGCTATCGGGTCTTCGTCGATGAGCAGAAGGTCCCGGTCGAGCTCGAACAGGACGAGGCCGACGCGACGGCCCTGCATCTGGCCGCCCTGAAGGAAGGCAGAACCGTCGGCACCCTGCGGATCCTCATCACCGGAACCCGGGCCAAGATCGGCCGCGTCGCCGTAGCCCCAACCCACCGGCGCCAGGGTATTGCCCGTACAATGCTGCGGCGGGCGATTGAGGATTGCCGCCATCGGGGTATTTCTGTTATTACTCTCCATGCGCAGACGGACAGTCAGGCGCTCTACGACGGTTTTGGCTTTTCGCCAATGGGAACGGAATTCATGGAAGCCGGCATTCCACATATTCGGATGGATCTGGTGATCAGCGCCTCCTGCTAAGGGCTCGCTGCTCCTTCGTTCTCATTTCTTCACCGTCGCCGCCCCGCTAACCCCTCGGACGGCGTCTCTCTCGCGGAGACAACCATGTTGCGCTGGTTCGAAAAGCGCCTCGATCCGTTCAAGCCCGGACCTGAAGGCCAGCCGCCCGACCGGCTCTGGGCGTTCTACTGGCACCATATCCGTCAGGTCCGCCAGCACCTTTTGGCCGTCCTCGCGATCGGCCTGGTCGCGGCCCTGATCGAAGTCTCGTTCTTCGCGTTTCTGGGCCGCATCGTCGACGACGTCCGCAATGCCGGTGATCCGCAAACGTTCTTCGCGCAGCACGGCCAGATGCTGATCGGCATGGCCCTCGTCATCCTGATCCTCCGGCCCCTCGTCATGGGCCTGCACGTCTTGGCGATCGACCAGGTGCTGACGGCGAACTTCACCAACCTCGTCCGCTGGCAGAACCACCGCTACGTGCTGCGCCAGTCGATCGGCTTCTTCCAGAACGATTTCGCCGGACGGATCGCCAACAAGATCGTCCAGACCGGCGCCAGCTTGCGCGAATCCGTGATGCAGCTCACCGACGCGCTCTGGGTCGTCACGATCTATACGATCAGCGCCTTCGTCCTCTTCATCGACAATGACTGGCGCCTGACCATCCCGCTCGTCCTCTGGCTCGCCGCTTTCATCGCGATCATAACATATCTCGTGCCCAGGATCAAAGACCGGGCCGCCATCATGTCCGAGGCGCGCTCGATGCTCACCGGCCGGATCGTCGATAGCTACACGAACATCCACACCGTCAAGCTCTTCGCCCATGCCGACCGCGAGGAAGGCTACGCCAGGGAAGCCATCGAGGAGCATACCGAACGCTTCAAGGAACAGCTCCGCTTGATCACCGTCATGGAAACCTCGGTCAGTGCCATCAACGGCGCCCTTGTCGTCAGCACCTGCGGCCTGGCGCTTTGGCTCTGGAGCCAGGGTGTGATCACGATCGGCGCCATAGCACTCGCCACCGGCCTCGTCACCCGGATCAACAACATGGCGGGCTGGGTGATGTGGGTGATCACCAGCATCTTCGAGAATATCGGCACCGTGCAGGAAGGGATGGAAACCATCGCCCGGCCCTACGAGGTCGTCGACGTGCCCAACGCCCCCGTTCTCATGGTGCCCCGTGGCGAAATCCGCTTCGACGATATCAGCTTCCACTACGGCAAGGATGGCGGGGTCATCGACAACCTGTCGCTCACCATCGCCCCGGGCGAAAAGGTCGGCCTCGTCGGCCGCTCCGGCGCCGGCAAGTCGACCCTGGTCAACCTGCTCCTGCGCCTCTACGATCTCGAAGGCGGCCGCATCATGATCGACGGCCAGGATATAGCCCGAGTCGATCAGCAGGGCCTCCGCGCCCAGATCGGCATGGTGACCCAGGACACCTCGCTGCTGCACCGCTCGGTCCTTGCCAACATCGTCTACGGCCGCCCCAATGTCGCGGAAGCCGAGGCGATCGCCGCGGCCCACCAGGCTCGCGCCATGGAATTCATTCCTGAGCTGCAGGATCTGCATGGCCGCACCGGCCTCGAGGCCCATGTCGGCGAGCGCGGCGTCAAGCTCTCCGGCGGCCAGCGCCAGCGGATCGCCATCGCCCGCGTCCTCTTGAAGAACGCGCCGATCCTGATCCTCGACGAGGCGACCTCCGCCCTCGATTCGGAGGTCGAGGCCGCGATCCAGGAGCAGCTCTTCAACCTCATGCAGGGCAAGACCGTCATCGCCATCGCCCATCGGCTCTCGACCATCGCCGCGATGGACCGGCTCGTCGTCATGGACAAGGGCCGCATCGTCGAAACCGGCCGCCACAACGACCTCCTCGCAACCGGCGGCCTCTACGCC
>JBGSYN010000164.1:0-2438 GCA_041750975.1 Geminicoccaceae bacterium
GGCATGACGGGCAAGAGTTTCCTTGCAACAATGCTGCGCCTCGCCAGCGAGCGATCGGAGTTGCGGATTGTGCACGACCAGTTGACGGGCCCGACACCGGCCTGGGATCTGGCTCGAGCCGTATTCGCGATCGCGCGCCGGTTCGAGCAGGGAGATGCGGTATCAGGCACATTCCACTATGGCGGCAGGCCACCGGTATCCTGGGCCGATTTCGCCAAGGCAATTTTCGAAGCCTGCCTGCCGCCGGGCAAAAGGCCCAGGGTCCAACCGATCACGACCGAGGAGTATGGCTCTCCAGCCCAAAGGCCGCCCTACTCGGCCCTCGACTGCCGCAAGATCGAAGCCGTCTACGGTCTCGCGGCGCCGGACTGGCGTGACGGCTTGCGTGTCATAGCGGCTGCACACCTGCCGCTTCGGGTCTCCCATGCTGCAGCGTAAGGGCATAGTCCTTGCAGGTGGATCGGGGACCAGGCTTTATCCGGTAACGCGGGGTACCTCCAAGCAGCTGTTGCCGCTCTACGACAAGCCGATGATCTATTACCCGCTCTCCGTGCTGATGCTCGCCGGCGTCCGCGAGATAGCGATCATCACCACCCCTCTCGATCGACCAGCCTTCGAGCGCCTGCTCGGCATTGGCAGCCAATGGGGTCTGAACTTCACCTTCATCGAGCAACCGAGCCCGGATGGATTGGCGCAGGCCTATCTGCTCGCCGAGGAATTCCTGGCCGGCGCTCCCTCGATCATGGTGCTCGGCGACAATATTTTCTACGGGCACGGTTTTGTCGATTTGTTGAAACACGCGAACAGGCTGTCCGCCGGAGGGACCGTGTTCGGCTATGAAGTCGCGGATCCTCGAGCCTATGGCGTGGTCGAATGCGACGACGACGGCCGGGTGCTCTCGATCGAGGAGAAGCCGCAAGCACCCCGCTCCAATCTGGCACTCACCGGCCTCTATTTCTTCGATCATCGAGCCCCATCCCTGGCCCGCACCATCCGGCCATCGATGCGCGGCGAGCTTGAGATCACATCGCTCATGGAGTTCTATCGGCAGGAAGGCAGCCTCAGGGTCGACATCCTCGGCCGCGGTTTCGCCTGGCTCGATACCGGCACGCACGATTCTCTGCTCCATGCGGCGGAGTTCGTGCGCACGATCGAGCATCGCCAGGGGCTCAAGATCGCATGCCTCGAGGAAATCGCGTTCCGCCTCGGCTATATCGATGCGAGTGCCATGGAATATCTGGCGGATGATATGGGCAAGTCGTCCTATGGTGCGTATTTGCGCAAAATATTGGCCGACGAATCCTGCCGCTCAAGGCGTCGCCAAAGCATGAACGTGGCATCGATCGAATTGGAGGAGCAGCGCAGCTTTGCGATCGTCAATCGCTAGTCCAAATGTCTAGCCGCTATGATCCGAAGCTGGGTAGCCGTTCCGCCACTCGCTCCGCCGAGCCCAAACCTCACGCCAGCATTCATAGGTCTCAATGGCAGCTTTATTCCCATTGAGCCGATGAGCGATTACCGAGACCGCGAAGCGCGAAAGCGGCCAGGCGCGAAGGATACGGACTCCCAGCGAGCGCTGTCCGGGGGCGAAGTGGCGGTTAACCAGCGAAATCTTGGCCTGCAGCAACATGATCAATTTACGCGCCCGCAAGGACTCCGAGGCGCCGGCATAGTGGACGATCTCGGCATCCGGCGTGATGCGCGGCCGAGCCCCGAACGAACGGGCACGCAGGCACAGATCCGCCTCCTCGCCATACATGATATAACGCAGATCGAAACCGCCTAGCCGATGCCAGAAATCGCGTTCGATCAGGAAAAGACATCCCGTGACGATATCGACCTCACGTTCGCTTTGTCGCTGCCATTCGCCATAACCCTCGGAGTTGAACACACTGCTTTGAGGAAACCGATTGTCGAGCCCTGTCGCCCGGCAGGAGATCGACCACAGGCTCATCCGACGCCAGCTGTTCTTTGGATTGAGCGAACCATCGGCAAAGAGCGTTCGCCCGCCCCAGATCCTTGCTTGCGGGCGTTGCATTGCGAATTCGACGAGCTTGTCGACAGCTCCGTTGAGAACCACCGTGTCCGGATTGAGCAGGAGCAGATATTCCCCTCTGGCAATCTCGGCGATCATGTTGTTGGCTTTGGCGAACCCATGATTTTGGTCTTCGGCGATGAGGTGGAGATCGGAAAACTCGTCGGCGATGGCTTCGGCCGAGCCATCGGTCGAGGCGTTGTCGAGAACGATCAGTTCATATGGCGTTTTGGTTTGCGCCACCACCGAACGCAGACATTCTAGGGTCATCGCCCGCGTGTTGTAGCTGATCACGATGATCGTTACGACCGGCAGTTCCGGCATCTCGTCCTCGCCAGTTGTTGTCCAGGATTGCGGCGTATTCTATTGCGCACCTCCTGTTCGAGATATCGCGGAATGGCCG
>JBGSYN010000165.1:0-6530 GCA_041750975.1 Geminicoccaceae bacterium
TGGCGGATCGCTCGCCTGTGCGACCTGCCACGTGATCGTCGATGAGACCTTCTTCGAGAGCCTTGATCCGATTTCCGACGAGGAAGACGAAATGCTGGATCTGGCACCGGATTGGACGCCGACCTCAAGGCTCGGCTGCCAGGTAAGGCTGCGCCTCGATCATGACGGCTTGGTGCTGAAAGTGCCGCGTTCGACGACGCTTTTGGGTTGACGTCCAATGTCCATTTCCATGGATCGCATCAAGGAGAGTATTGGCCTGCCTGACGGCTCGCGCGTCGTGGTCGCCATGTCGGGCGGAGTCGACAGTTCGGTAACGGCAGCACTGTTGGCGGAAGCGGGCTTCGAGGTAGTTGGCATCACGCTGCAGCTCTATGATCATGGCTCGGCTGTCGGCAAGGCCGGCGCTTGCTGCGCCGGCCAGGACATCCAGGACGCACGGAACGTCGCTGAGAGGCTGGGCTTTCCGCACTACGTGCTCGATTTCGAGACGCGTTTTCGAGAAGCCGTGATCGACGATTTCGCCGACAGCTATCTTGCGGGAAGAACACCGATTCCTTGCGTGCGCTGCAATCAGCGGGTCAAGTTCCGGGACCTTCTAGCTATTGCCAAGGATCTTGGTGCGGCCGCTTTGGTCACCGGCCACTATGTCCGGCGCATCGTCAAGGGTGGGCATGCCGAACTCCACCAGGCGGCCGACATGCAGAAAGATCAAAGCTATTTCCTTTTTGCGACGACCGCCGAGCAGCTGGAGTATTTGCGCTTTCCGCTGGGCGGGTTCGACAAAGAGGCGACCCGGGCCGAGGCCGCGCGATTAGGCCTTTCTGTGGCGGACAAGCCCGACAGCCAGGATATCTGCTTCGTGCCCGAGGGACATTATTCCAAGGTCGTAGCAAAGCTGCGCCCGAAGGCTTCGAGCCCTGGCGACATGGTGCATGTGGATGGCCGGATCTTGGGCGATCATCCGGGTGTCAGCCATTTTACCGTGGGCCAGCGGCGCGGCCTCAAGGCTTCCGTCGGCGAACGACTCTATGTCCTAAGGCTCGAGCCTTTGAAGAATCGTGTCGTTGTCGGCCCGCGGCGTTCGACCTATTGCGCCCGGATCGACCTCAGGGATGCCAATTGGCTGGTCGAGGCCGAAGCCCTGGACGTTTTGTCCGAGGTGGCGGTCAAACACCGCTATAATGAACCGGCGGTGCCCGCTGTTCTGCGAACGGAAGCCGACGGCGTCGCGCGCATCGAATTTAACGAGCCGGAGACTGGCGTGGCACCGGGGCAGGCTGCTGTCTGCTACCTCGGCTCGCGGCTTTTGGGGGGCGGCTGGATCGATACCGCACCCCTGGCGATGGACGCGGCGTCCGACCTACTCTCGGCTTGACAGTCTTCACCCTCCTCCATACATCCTGGCGACCCTGAAAACCTTGATAGGGCGGAGTAGCTCAGTCGGTAGAGCAGAGGAATCATAATCCTTGTGTCGGGGGTTCAAGTCCCTCCTCCGCTACCAACCCGCCAAAGTGATTGAATTCGACTCCATGTGTGTGAATGGGATCAGTGCTGAGGCGATTTTTTTTGGTTGTTGGGCCGGCTTGCCTTCCAGACAGCTTCCATATCTAGGCCACCTTCGATAGCTTTCTTCATTTTTTCCCGTGCGTTATCCGAGAAGCGGTCGAAGATTGACTTCCCAAATTCAAATGTGTGGCGACAGTTGGCATCGTCATCAATTTTTAGGTGAGATCGAAGAGCAAATGACCGGGGAACAGTCAATTTTAGCGCCCCGGCGAGTTGCTGAGCGCTCATGTGGAACTTCTTTTGCAAATCCACTTGCCGGACAGATGCTGCACCTTCTGGGTCGTCGCCGCCGACATATCTGACCGGAGCGCCCTCCTTCTTGGAAAAGTGAACGGTAATTGAGGTTCCTTCGCCCTGAACGGCGCTCGCGACCGTGTTTAGGCGTGGAAAAACTGCCTGAAGTTCGCTCCCTTCCTTGATTGCCTTCTCTATGCGATTGATGTCTTTTTCAGATATTTCCACTTCTTCAGCAACTAGTGCCTCCATCGCCAAAAGAGACCGAATGCGCGCGCGTGCCTCGTCTCTCTTGCGGTTACCCGGCTTCAGCAGATCAGCAATAAATTTATACTCACGGTCGACTAGAAAATCGAAATCGCCTACAGGCATGGTGGATACTGGTAGTACTCGCGGCGGAATTCGTGAATTGACATCTATTTCGAGGGTGCGACGGATATAGGCATCAAACGCTGTTATTAGTGCGCGAACGTGGAGATAAAGGACGTCCTCCTCAAGTTTTGCAAACCAGTGCTGCTCTGCATCACGCAATGCATCGACGGTGCGCATGATACCTGCTTCGGCATTGCTTAGCCCGTAATTCTGATGGCAAAGGCGGAGGCTCTTTTCAAAGCCAAGGCTCTTGCCAGAATTCTCTTCGAAGACTTTAATCTTGTTTTGGACGAGCACCGCCTTTAGCAGCATTTCGCAAGCGTGCTGAAGATGAAGGAGTACCGAGCAGACGCGACCTTCTTCGTCGAACGAGTTGAAAGTAGACATCGCTATTCGAAGCGAACAGATTGCTTTGTTGCTGAGAGTCCGGGCATCTCGGATCAGCGGCATGAGTAAATCCTCCGAGAGATGTTTGAGACTTCCCAACTTTCGAGCCGGTATCGAGCATGATTGACACAATGTAAATGCCGTGAGGCGTAAGGCTGCGGCGCGACTTTAGCACCGCCATTGATCGTTAGTGAGACACCATGGCATCGAGAATGTCGGTCGACTTGTGGTCTTCAGACACGCCATCGATAAGGATGACATCTCCGTCGCTATTGTTCAGTCTTAGGGGCAAAATGGCTTGGTAGTCGGCTGAACCGTACCAGGCCATAGCTTGCTGTCGGCTCGGAAATGCAATGACGACCAAATCGCCGGGCCAGCTTCCTTCCAGGACGGTTGGTCTTGCACCATGGACCAGGAATTTGCCGTGGTACGGGGCGAGTGTGGCGTCGATCATTTCGATATAGTCGATGATTTCCGGGCCAATAGCGACATTGCGCAGATGGGCGACGGCATAGGCAGTCATGATGATCGTCCTCGTTCATTGTGTACGGTGACGGATTTCGGAGGTTTATCGCGTGGCGTCGATTACGTCGGAGGTAATTGGCGTCCCGCGGATCGGCGCGCTAATCTCGGACCATGATCGATGCCGCTGTTTCTTTCGGGGATTTGTTGCGCGAATGGCGGGGCCGCCGGCGCTTGAGCCAACTCGATCTCGCGGTCGAAGCCGAAATTTCGCAACGCCACCTTAGTTTCGTCGAATCGGGTCGGGCCAAGCCGAGCCGGGAGATGGTACTGCGTTTGGCCGAGCATCTGGCGATCCCACTGCGTGAACGGAACGCCCTCTTCATGGTGGCGGGTTACGCGCCGCTTTATCGCCAGGGAAACCTCGACCGGAAGGAACTGGAACCGGCGCGAGACGCCGTCGATCTCATCCTGATGGGGCACCAACCCAATCCGGCTCTCGCGGTCGATCGGCATTGGAACTCGGTCACCGCAAACAACGCCGCGTCGCATCTTATGTCGGGAGTGGCGGGATCGCTGCGGCAGCCGCCGATCAATGTCCTGCGCCTCAGCCTCCACCCGGACGGCCTCGCGCCGCGGATCGCCAATTACCGGGAGTGGCGCGCCCATGTCCTGGCGCGGCTATCGCAAGTGGCGGAAAATTCTGGCGACACGGTGATCCTGGCGCTGATCGAGGAGTTCAAAGCCTATCCCGTGCCGGCATCTGCGGCGCCCCTCAGGCCGGTGGATCAAGCCGTCTTGGGCGGCATAGCGATACCTTTCGAGCTTTCGATCGAGGCTGGAACCCTACGTTTCTTGAGTACAACGACGGTTTTCGGTACGGCACTGGATGTCAGTCTGTCGGAACTGACGATCGAATCCTTCTTTCCGGCGGACCGTGAGACGGCGGCGATGATGGCGAAACTTGGTGGTTGACGGGGCGACTCAACCTTGACGTCGAAAAGCGCCGGGCGCATTCGAATGGACGGTCGAGGCAGAAGAGGGTGAGGCATGGCAATGCACAACGGTGATGCGCTTCCATCCGCGGTCACGGTCATCGAAGTCGGACCGCGGGACGGGTTTCAGATGGAAAAGACCTTCATCCCGACCGCTGCCAAGGTTGCCGTGATCAACGAGATGCTCGAGGCCGGGCTGCGCGAGATCGAGGTGACGAGCTTCGTCAGCCCGCGTGCGGTGCCGCAACTGGCCGATGCGGCGGAGGTTTTGGCGGCGATCGACCGGCCCGAAGGCGCCATGTTCACGGCATTGGTCCCGAATGCCAAAGGTGCCGAGCGGGCGGTTGCCGCCAGAATAGGGGCGATGATCACCATTCTTTCGGCCTCCGAGACGCACAACAGGAAAAACGTCAATCGTGCTGTCGAGGACTCGCTGAAAGGCTGCGAGGCGATCGTCGAGATCGCGGGACAGGCCGGCATCCCGGTTCATGGCGCCATCGCTACGGCATTCGGCTGTCCGTTCGAGGGCGAGATTGCTTTCCATCGGATCGTTTCGATCGCCAAACGCTATGCGACACTGGGAATCCACCGTGTCGGGCTCGGCGACACCACCGGGATGGCAACGCCGAGGCTGGTGCGCGAGCGTGTCCGCGCCCTGCAGGACGCCCTGCCGGACATCTCGATCACGCTGCATTTCCACAACACGCGCGGCGTCGGGCTGGTCAATGTGATGGCCGGCCTCGATGAGGGCATCACCCGCTATGACAGCTCTATCGCCGGGCTCGGCGGCTGTCCGTTCGCGGCTGGGGCCACCGGCAATATCTGCACGGAGGATCTGATCTTCATGCTCGATGAGTGCGGTATCGAGACCGGCATCGATCTTGAACGGCTGATCGGCGTGGCCAATCATGTGCAGGAAATCATCGGCCGCAGTCTGCCGGGTCAGCTCATGAAGGCTGGGCCGCGCCTGCGAACCCATCAGACGGAGGCCGTGGCCACGGCCCATGGCTGACATGCCGGTTCCGGAAATTGGCCGCGAGGGGCCGCTGAGCGGCATCAAAGTCGTCGATCTCACACGCGTTCTTTCGGGCCCGTTCTGCACCATGTTGCTGGCCGATATGGGTGCTGATGTCATCAAGATCGAGACGCCCGGCAAGGGTGATCCGGTACGCGGCCAGGGCGACGTCGTGGACGGGTTGAGCTGGTATTTTGCGGCTTTCAATCGCAACAAGCGCTCGCTCGCTCTCGACCTCAGAGCCCCGGAAGGCAAGGCCATCCTCGAGCAACTGATCGAGGATGCGGACGTGCTGGTCGAGAACTACCGGCCCGGCATTCTGGACAAGATGGGCCTCACCAAGGAACGTCTCGGTGCACTCAATCCGCGGCTCGTGACCACGAGCGTCAATGGTTTCGGCAGCACCGGCCCCTATCGCGACCGCCCCGCCTTCGATTTCATCGCCCAGGCGATGAGCGGGTTCATGGCGGTCAACGGGGTCGAGGGACAGGACCCGATGCGGACGGCACCGCCGATCGCCGATCTGATCGCCGGCCTCTACGGCGCGTTCGGCACGGTTGCGGCCCTCCATGGCGTGACCAGGTCGGGCGGTGGTCAGCATGTCGAAGCCGCCATGGTGAACGGACTTGTCAGCATGTTCGCCTTTGTCTCGGCAGGCTATTTCACGCGGGGCGTGCAACCCTTGCGGACCGGCAACGACCATCCGGTGGCGGCACCCTATGGCCTGTTCCACACGGGCTCGGGCGAGATCGCGGTGGCTCCGGCGAACGACAAGATTCTCGCCAAGTTCCTCGAGGTACTTGGGCTTTCCGAAATCCTCGACGATTCTCGCTATGCCACCAACCCGGAGCGTGTGAAGCGCCGGGCCGAACTCCGCATCATGGTCGAGGCCAAGCTCGAAGCGGATGATGCGGCAACCTGGATCGACCGGCTCAACGCTGCGGGCGTGCCATGCGGCCGGGTGCAATCCCTGGCCGAGGTGTTCGAGGATGATCCGCAGATCAGGGATCAGGAAATGGTGCTGGAGGTCGAACATCCCGGCTATGGCGAGGTTCGCATGACGGGATTCCCTGTAAAAATGGATGAAACACCCTGCGTGGTTCGAAGGCCCGCACCGCGTCTCGGCGAGCATACCGATGAGGTGCTGAGTGCACTCGGCTATGATGCTGACACAATTCGGGAATTTCGCCAGAGGCGGATCGTCTAACGCGCTGGAGTCGAATCGGGTTGCTTCCGCAAATCCGAGGAGTTTAAGGTGCAGGCACAAAGAATCCAAGGAGGCTTAGTATGGTCAGGGATATTATCGTACGCTCGGCAATGGCGTTTGGCATGGTCGCCGGGCTCGCCACGGGTGCCAGCGCATTCGATCCTGAGCGACCCGAATGCATCGCTCCTGCGGGCCAGGGCGGCGGCTGGGACTTCACCTGCCGCTCGGTCAGCAAATTGATGCTCGATCAGGGACTGGTTTCGACCCCGGTGCAGGTCGTGAATATGCCCGG
>JBGSYN010000166.1:0-25679 GCA_041750975.1 Geminicoccaceae bacterium
GAATCTTCCATCGCCGCTTCGCCCTCCCGATGCGTTCACAACGACTGGCCGCTGGCGGCAGCCGGTGATATGGCAGCACCAGGTTATGGAACACCAGGCGGTGGTGGCAGCGGGAGACAGGGATGGTTGCGGGTGGGTTTATCGAACGGCCTTTGATGGCGGAACTGACGGTCAAGATGCTCTTGGAAATCAAGGCCGTGCATTTTCGGGCCGACGAGCCCTATACCTTCACTTCGGGCCTGAAGAGCCCGGTCTATATCGATTGCCGCAAGGTGATCTCCTATCCCCGGATCCGCTCGACCCTGATCGAGTTTCTGGGCTCGAAACTGGCGCGGGATGTCGGCTTCGAGCAATTCGATGCGATTGCGGGCGGCGAAACCGCAGGCATTCCGTTTGCCGCGTGGCTTGCGGATCGGATGGGCCTGCCGATGCTCTACGTGCGCAAGAAACCGAAAGGGTTCGGGCGGGACGCCCGGATCGAGGGCGATCTCAGAGAGGGCCAGCGGGTGCTGCTGGTCGAGGATCTGACCACGGATGGCGGCAGCAAGATCGCCTTCTGCGAGGCCTTGCGTAGCGCCGGCGCCGAGGTTTCGGAGACCGCGGTCGTTTTCTACTACGACATCTTCAAGGCGACGCCCTCGACCCTGGCCGAACACGGCTTGCGGCTGCACTACCTCGCGACCTGGTGGGACGTGCTCAGAGTGTGCCGCGAGGAGCGGATTTTCGATGCCGCGACCTTGAGCGAGGTCGAGGCGTTCCTGCATCATCCGCGCGACTGGTCGGCGCGGCATGGCGGCGTCGTAGCAACGGATCGCTAGGGTCCGCAAAGGCCCGAATCGCGGGATAGCGGTCAGCTATCGCCAGCAGGCGTGGGATCGACGAAGCCCCGGCCGATCATCAACACCGGGCCGGTCGGCCGGCCGGTGGGGGAACCGCCGGGGGGCTCGAGACTGACCTCGAACAATTGATTGGGCTCGGTTCCCGGCAATTGTGCCGCCGGGATGAAGGTGGCCGCTTCCGCCTGCAACGGTCCGAGCGAGATCGGTCCCTGGGCCGGATCGAGCAGGGTCCAGAGTTCGAGGGTCTGTTCGTCGGGGGCCGCAAGATCGCCGAGCGGCGTGGCGCGAAGACTGCCGTCCTGGCGCGCCTCGAGCAGCAGCAGGGGCGCGTTGGACTCATCGCTCAAGACCGCGACATAGGTCGCGATCTGCGCATCGCGTTGCGCCAGTTCGACCTCGAGGTTCGTGGTCTCGAGGAAAAAGACGACGGCGGCGGCAGTGGCGGCCGCGAAAAGCCCGCCGAAGCCGACGGCAAGGCCACGGGCCCAGCGTCTCGAACGTTCCAGTGAGCGCATGTCATCCTGCATTTGGGCCACCGCACTTTGGCGTTCACTGCCCCTTGCCAGCTGCAGCCCTTCGACCCGCTGTTCGATCCGCGTCCAGAGATCGGCGGGCGGTGCGACCGGCTCGATGGTTGCGGCCAGCGGCGCGAACCGGCTTTGCCAGAAGACAACCTCCTCACGAAGTTCGGCGTCGCCGGCGAGGTCGGCCTCAAGGCGATCGGTCTCGGATTGGTTCATCAGGCCAAGCACGTAGAGCCCTGCGCGGGTCGTGTTGTCGTCGCTCATGACAGACATTTCCGCAGGCTTTCGAGGCCGTGCCGGACCCAGTCGCGGATGCTCGCAAGCGGCGCCATCAGCCGGTCGGCGATCTGACTTTGCGACAGCCCGTCAAGATAGGCGAGGAGGATCGAACGGCGTTCCTCGCTCTCCAGCGCCTCGAGGCAATGCTTGAGGCGATCGTCATCCATGCGGGAGACGAGCGCATCGATGGCCGCGGTTTCCTCGTTCCTGGTCTCGGGCGAGGTTTCCGGATCGGCGAACGAGGCTTCACGGCCGCGCGAACGCAGTCTTTTATAGGCGGTATGACGCAGAATCGTGATCAGCCAGATCCAACCGGTTTCGCGACGTGCATCGAAGGCCTGGGCTCCTTGCCAGACCGTGACGAACGCGTCCTGCAGGACGTTCTCAGCTTCGGCGCGATCGGCCATCAAGCGTACCGCCAGGCCTAGGAGCGGCGCACTGGTTTCGTTGTAAAGCGAGCGCAAGGCCCTGCGATCGCCGCCTGCGATTCGTTCGATATAACCATCGATCCTACTGTCCGGTTTTTGTTTCACACTCGGGTCGCCCTGGCAGCGCGGAGACAAGCCGACAACGACCTGACAACGACCTGATTATCCCTATTACGCAAAGACATGAAGAATCCGACGCACATCGCCTCAGGTGTAGCCCGTGCTACCGTCGGGGCGGATCGGCAACTCGCGCTCCCAATGCACGTAATCGTCCGTCGCGAGCACGGTTTCGTCGACCTCGACGCCCCAGCCCGGGCGGTCGTGACGGAGTTCGAGGAAGCCGTCCTTGGGCAGATAGGGGTCCTTGATCCAGCGGACGTCGAGCGGCAGGCGGTATTCGAGAATTTTCAGGTTCGGCTGCGAGGCACAGAAATGGACGTTATGGGCGGTCGCCAGCGGCCCCATCGGGTTGTGCGGGGCAATCGTAACATAATGCGCTTCGGCGATGGCGGCGATCTTCTTCATCTCGAGCGTGCCGCCGACGGCACAGATGTCCGGCTGGATGATGTCGGCGCCGCCGGCGTTGAGCAGGTCGAGGAATTCGAAGCGGGAATAGAGGCATTCGCCGGTCGCGAGCGGGCATTTGAGCTCGGCGCGCAGCCGGCCCCAGGCGGGAATGTGTTCAGGGCGGATCGGTTCCTCGAAGAACAACGGATCGTAAGGGGCCAGGGCATTGCCGAGCTGGATTGCCTGGTAGGGCTCGAAGATCTTGGCATGGGCGTCGAAGGCGAAATCGAAATGGCCCGGCGCCCGTTCCCGGAGCTTGGCGAAATAATCGGCGCTGGCCTTGACCACCTCGCCCCAGCGCAGGGCGTGGAGATCGGTCTGGTAGGGGCTGAGCTTGAAGGCCGTGAAGCCCCATTTCTCGTTGAGCTCCAGCACGCGGTCTAGCAATTGCTGCACATCGGGGACCACCTGGACCCCCTGATAGACCCGAACCCGTTCGCGCGCATGACCGCCGAGCAGCATGAAGACCGGAAGGTTCGCCGCCTTGCCGGAGATATCCCAAAGGCAATGATCGATCGCGGCGATGGCGGCGAGACCCAGAGCACCCGGCGGAAAGCGGGAATGCTGCATGAGCTTCATGATCAGGAACTCGATCCGTCTCGGATCGTGGCCTTTGATCTGCTCGAAGCAATAGGCGATGAGCGGCTCGAGCGCCCGGTCGGGTCCGTGATCGTAGCATTCGCCCCAGCCGGTGATGCCCTCGTCGGTATCGATCGCGAGCAGCGCCCTCGGGCGGTTCCCCGCACGCTGCATGTACGTGCGAAAGCCTGTGATCTTCATTTCTTGCCTCCCCTTCGATACGATCTCCCAGGCGTCAACCGAGGCCGAACAGCAGAATTGCCGCAGCACCGGCGACGGCACCGCCCGAGGCCCAGGCCCCGAACGCCCATTTCCGAGCACCGCGCACGATCGCAACCGCGCCGCCGAGAACGAGGCCGAGAACGGCATTGGCGAGAAGATGATCGGTCTCGGTGAGATAATGTCCCATCGCCTGTCCCAGGCCCTGCTCGGCCAGGATATTGTCGTGCGCATAGGCCGATGCGCTGAACAAGGCCATGCCAAGTGCCGCAACGACGCCCGATGCAGCCGGTCCAGCGCTTGAAAGAAGTCGACGCATGCGTTCCTCCTGGATTTTGTCATCGCCCCCCACCGGGGCGACCTACCGCTGCCCGAAATTGTCGCGATTGGCAAGTTCCGCTCGGCGCTTCGGCGGTACTATGGTTGCACGGCATTGCACAACCCGACAGAGAGGTGTCATTCGATGGCCGAGCAATTGCTTCATCTGGTTTTTGGCGGCGAACTCACCGACCCGACCAAGGTCGAATTCGAAGATTGCGCCAAACTCGATCTGGTCGGGATCTATCCGAACTATGCGAAGGCTCAGGAGGCTTGGCGGGCCAAGGCGCAATCCACCGTCGACGACGCCCAGACCCGCTATTTCATCGTCCATCTGCACCGGCTCTTGGATCCGGAAGAGCAAAAGGCGCCTGCATCGAGCTGAGGTGCCATCCGGCTGAGGTCCCATCGAGCTGAGGTCGCATCAGCTGAGGCCCTGTTTCACTCCCCGTCCTGCGTGGCGTCGAGCGGCTTTCGGAAAGCCTCGCAGGGATCGACATCGTCGACCCTGGGCGTGAGCCAGACGTAATCGAACGGCATTTTCGGCAGTTCGGTTTCGATGGCAGCATCGAGCTCGATCAATCCGATCGTGACGATGGAGTCGTCGGGACGTAGCTTCCGCAGATACCAGGGCACGCCGCGATCCTGGCGAACATGGCCATTGCCGGCAATCAGCACCCCCCTGCCGGCAGCAGCGCCCCCGGCCAGGCGAAACGCGAGCATGGCGTCGCGGGCGCGCTGGACATCCGCCATCGGCGCCAATTGGTCGCCCGGCACCATGCCGCAATGGGAAGCCTCGATTTCCTCATCGAGCGCGGTCTCCAGCAGCCCCGGCAAGCCGGCGTCGAGACCGGTCGAGGCGCGAAGTTCGGCCGGAAGCGTTTCCATGCCTTCTTCGAAGATTGCCTGGATTTGATCGGGGGTGAGATCTGCTGCAACGATCCTGCCGCCGCCACCGAGTGCCGCCTCGAAAACGGGCTCATAGTAAGGCCAATCGGGCCAGCCGCCCTGATCCCATCGGGTCGCCGACCGCAGCCCCGCGGCATCGGCCGAGCCGGTCTCGAGATAGGTGTCGATGTCTTCCTGCATATCGCCGTCGATCATCTCGAAGGCGACCACCCGGCCGGCAGGCTTTGCCGCCTCGACCGCCTCGAGGGTGATCGCCTGCAGACGGTGATGGTCCCGATTATCGTGCCGCTCGCCGATCAGGAGCCAATCGGCATCGGCTGCGGCGTCGATAAGCGCGTCGGCCGTGACAATTGTCTGGTCATCGACCCTGACGATGCGCCCCGCCATCGGCTCTTCGGCGCCGATCCGGTGATGCCAGGCGAAGTCTGCCAGAGGTTCGGCGTGAGCTGCACCGGTCGTCAGTGCTAGGAACATTATCGTTGCACGTCGCATCATGGAGAAAGGTACGTCGCGGCGGTGGCGATGGGATCAATGGCGAGGCCGGCTCTGTAGGCCCGACATCGTAAGATTTGTGCGATAAAGCACAAATCAATCGATGTTATTTCTGCTATGTGTGACGTGGGTCGCTGAAAAATCAAGAGGCGAAGTAATGGCGACGCCTGGGAAGTATCATGTTCAGGGGAACACAACGTCATGCTCACCATGAAATCGTCGAACAACGGGGCCTTGCTGCGCAAGTTGTCCCTGTCACTCTGTACCGCCGCCAGTCTCTTCGTGCTGGCAGGGGGGCCCGCATGGGCGCAACAACCGGTACCTGGGATCGCCAGCATGGAACTGCTGGGCGCACCCCTGACGATGGACGCGCCCGCCGTCACCGGCCTTGCCGAGCGGGCTCGAACCCAGGGCACTGTCCGGGTCATCGCCTCCGTCGCCGTGCCACCGGCTCTGGCCCCATCGGACATCGATGCGGCCACCGTGTCGCGCCTGACGACCGGTGTCACCTCCCTGGCCAGCCAGCTTGGTGCAGAAACGGCTGAGCCTATCGCTGGCCTGCCGCTGACGGTTCTGGAGCTTACGGAAGATCAGTTGCAGAGCCTGGTCGAGGCCGGCGTCATCTCGAATGTGGTCGAGGATGTCCCGGAACCCTTCAACCTCGCGGACAGTATTCCCTTGGTCAACGGCGACAATGCGGCAGCACTTGGGGCCGATGGCGCCGGGCAAGTCATCGCCATTCTCGACACCGGCGTCGAGACCGGCCATCCATTCTTCGGTGGCCGGGTCGTTGCCGAAGCCTGTTTCTCCACCAATTCGCCTGCCAATGGTGCCGTGACGGTCTGTCCAGGTGGTGTGACCTCGTCAACGGCGGCAGGTTCGGGGCAGCCCTGCGGACACCCGAGTTGCGACCACGGCACCCACGTCGCGGGTATCGCCGTCGGTCGGGATGCAAACCGATCCGGCGCAGCACCCGCGGCCCAACTCGCCGCTATTCAGGTCTTCTCGCTGTTCACGGACAGCCCCGGCGGGCCGCAGAATTGCGCCAACGGCAACCGGCCTTCGCCCTGCATTTTGACCTTTCCGTCGGATCAGATCCGGGGCCTGCAGCAGGTTTTCGATTGGCGAAACAACTTCAATTTCGTAGCGGCGAATATGAGCCTGGGCGGTGGCAGTTTCGCCACCTGCGATACCGACCCGCGCAAGGCACTCGTCGATCAGCTTGGGGGCCAACGCATTGCAACGGTGATCTCATCGGGCAATAGCGGGCTGACCGCCACCGTCGGTGCTCCCGGCTGCATTACGACGGCCTTGACGATCGGCAACACCACCAAAGCCGATGTCGTCAGCGGCACCTCCAACAGCGCTGCCGTCGTCGACCTGCTGGCGCCCGGCACCAGCATCACCGCATCGATCACCGGCGGCAATTTCGGGCCGAAGAGCGGGACCTCGATGTCGGCCCCGCATGTCGCGGGCGCGGTCGCGGCGTTGCGCTCGGTGCGCAACGATCTCACGGTCGATCAGGTCGAGCAGGCGCTCGAAAGCACCGGCGTGCCGATCACCGATGCGCGCAACGGTCTGGTCCGTCCCCGCATCGATCTCGAGGCTGCTGTCCAGAGCGTGCTGACACGCGTCTGGACGGGTGCCATCTGGCGGCATACCGGCACGCCCTGCAGCGGCGAAAGCTGCCCGGGCTGGATCCGCCTCGACAATAATCCGCGCACCGTCTCGGTTGCCGCGGGCGACAACGTTTATCAGCTGCATAGCGACGGCGCCATCTGGCGTCACACCGGTACGGCCTGTAACGGCGATAGCTGCCCGGGCTGGACCCGCCTCGACAACAATCCGATGAGCATCGCCATCGCCGCCGCCGGCAGCAATCTCTATCAACTGCACCGCGACGGCGCCATCTGGCGCTCCACCGGAGCCGCCTGCAACGGCAATAGCTGCCCCGGCTGGGTTCGTCTCGACAACAATCCGATGACGGTCTCGATCGTGGCCGATGGGAATAATCTCTACCAGCTGCATCGCAACGGCGCGATCTGGCGCTCGACCGGCGCTGCCTGTAACGGCAATAGCTGTCCGGGCTGGGTGCGTCTCGACAACAATCCCCAGGGCATCGCCATCGCGGCTGCAGGCGGCACTCTATACCAGCTGCACCGCGATGGAGCGGTCTGGCGGCACACGGGTACTGCCTGCAACGGCAATAGCTGCCCGGGTTGGATTCGCCTCGACAATAATCCTATGAGCATCGCCATCGCCGCCGGCGGCAGCAATCTCTACCAGCTGCACCGCGACGGCGCCATCTGGCGCTCGACCGGGGCCGCCTGCAACGGCAATAGCTGCCCAGGCTGGGTTCGTCTGGACAACAACCCGATGGGCGTCGCCATCGCCGCCGCCGGCAATAATCTCTACCAGCTGCATCGCAACGGTGCGGTGTGGCGCTCGACCGGCGCTGCCTGCAACGGCAATAGCTGCCCCGGCTGGGTCCGTCTCGACAACAATCCCCGGACCAACGCCATTGCCGCCGCCGGCAACGATCTCTTCCAGCTGCACGCGAGCGGTCTGGCGCAGCGTCATCAAGGCGGGCGGATCTGGCAATCGACCGGACATACCTGCAGTGGCGACGGCTGCGGCGGCTGGCAGATGCTCGACAACAATCCGCGCACGGCCGCGATCGATGCGGGTGCTGGCTGGCTCTACCAATTGCACGACAATGGCCGGATCTGGCGCTCGACAGGGTCTCCATGCCAGGGCGAAAGCTGCCCGGGCTGGCAGATACTCGACAATAACCCCGCCACCCGCGCCATCGAGGCCGGCGACGGCCAGCTCTACCAGTTGCACAGCGACGGGCGGATCTGGCGCTCGACAGGCAGGGCCTGTAGCGGCAATAGCTGTCCCGGCTGGCAGATGCTCGACAACAATCCCGCGACGCGCGCCATCGCGGCAGGCGGGGGCGATCTCTATCAGCTGCATAGTGACGGGAGGATCTGGCGCTCGACGGGCGGGGTCTGCAACGGCAATAGCTGCCCGGGTTGGCAGATGATCGACAACAATCCCGCGACGCGCGCCATTGCGGCAGGAGAGGGCCAGCTCTATCAGCTCCATGCCGATGGCCGGATCTGGCGTTCGACGGGCGTCGCCTGCACCGGCAATAGCTGCCCGGGCTGGCAATTGCTCGATAACAATCCTCGCACCGTCAGTATTGCCGCTGCCGCCGGCCAGCTCTACCAGTTGCACAATGACGGCCGGATCTGGCGCTCGACCGGGCAACCCTGCCAGGGTAATGGCTGCCCGGGCTGGCAGCTCCTGGACAATAATGCGCGGACGGACGCCATCACGGCTGCCGGCAGCCAGCTTTATCAGCTGCACGACAATGGTCGGATCTGGCGCTCGACCGGTGCCGTGTGCCAGAATGGGGGATGTCCCGGTTGGCAGTTACTCGACAACAATCCGCAAACGCGCTCGATCGTCGCCCATCGCGCCGAATGAGGCTGGTTCATGGGCGGGAGCGATCCCGCCCGGCGAAGATGATAGAGGCGGCCGGTCCCCGGGGCTGGCCGCCTCTTCTTGCGCTCGCCGCACTTGCCCTGATAATGGGATCGAACGCCACGAATGCAGGGGGCAATGACACGATCTCGGCCACGGCCTGTTCAGAGATCCCCATGGAAAAGCAGCTAGACGGTCTGGTGGCCGAACTCGGCGATACGATCGGCCGTTTCATTGTCACCGTCGGCTCGGTTCCCGACGAAGATGCCGCGACCGTCGACCAAACCGTTCGGGAAGTCGCTGCCCATATGCGCCAGGCCGGAGCCTTGATGGTCGAGCCGATAGCTGGGCCACTAATCGTGCTTGAAGCCGATGGCGGCACACTTCGCCGCCTCGCTCTTGACCCCCGGATTGTATGTATTCAGCGGGACACTCCGGAGGGACCGACTAACTGATCGTGCGGTGCCAAAAATAGAGGGGGGAATAGAGATCAAAATCACCGCAGTCAAAAGCCATGTGCTGCAATATCCGATGGAGCGCGAGCTCGGCTATTCGCAACAATATTACAACCTTCGCACGGCCCATATCGTCGAGGTCGAAACCGACGAGGGTGTAACCGGCATCGGCGAGTGCTTCGGCGGCGGCGGTGTCGCCTTCGGCAATAAGGCGATCGTCGAGCGCACCATTCAGCCCATGATCCAGGGCATGGACCCGCTCGACCGTGAGGTGATCTGGCACAAGGTCTATAATCTGCTGCGCGATCACGGCCAGAAAGGCATGCCGATCCAGGCACTCTCGGGGATCGACATCGCCCTTTGGGATATTGCCGGCAAAGTCCTGGATCTACCGATCTCCAAGCTTATCGGCGGCCGCTTCCGGGATAAAATCCCGGTCTATGCCTATGGCATGATGCTGGAGCGCGTGCCCGATCTCGAAGTGCTATTTGCCGAGGAGAGTGCGCGGATCGCCGCCATGGGGTTCGATGCGATGAAGATGAAGATCGGCATCGAGCCCAGGACCGATGTCCGGCTGGTCGAGGCCGTCCGACGCTCGATCGGCCCGGACCGCAGGATCATGGTGGACGCCAACCATGCCTATACGGTCCGCGAGGCCATTCCTATCGGCCGTGAGCTCGAGCGGCTCGGCGTCTATTGGTTCGAGGAGCCCGTCGCCCCCGAGGATCACGCGGGCTATCGGCAATTATGCGATGCGCTCGACCTGACGATTGCGGGCGGCGAGGCCGAGTTCACCCGATACGGCTTCCGGCCGCTGATCGAAGGCCGCTGCGTCGATCTCCTGCAGCCTGAAGTGTGCGGCCTCGGCGGCATCAGCGAATATCTCAAGGTCCGCACCCTGGCCCACACCCACTTTATGCCCATCGTCAACCATGTCTGGGGCTCGGCCGTCGCCATCGCCACCAATATCCACCTCTTGGCCGCCCTGCCGGACCTGCCCGGCAGCGCCGATCCGATCCCGCCCATGCTCGAATACGACACGACGCCCAACCGCTTCCGCGAGGAGCTCCTGCAAGAGCCGCTCGACGTGCTCGGGCAGGTGGCGCGGCAGGGAGCCGTCGATGCCATCACCGGGCCCGGTCTCGGCATCGAACTCGACCGCGATTTCGTGGCGCATTTCGAGGTGGCCTGATGCCGTTCGACGGCGCGGGTACCGAAGCGGAAAGAATGGCTATTCCAACAGGCCGTAAGCTACGATGCGGCATGCCCCGCGGCGACGGCGTTCATGGTTTCGAGTGCCAGTCCCAGGACTTCGGGGTCGGCGTCTGCGGGGTAGACGACATAGGCCGGGTAGCGGAATGAAGGGGCTTTCCTGACGCGCTTGAGGCGGCCTTCATTCAGATAGGGTGCGACCAGACGTTTAGGAAAATATCCTGAGCCACTATTGCTCAGTAGATAGTTCAGGCTGAGCGAGCCGAGTTCCATGTAGACACCGGGTGTCGACAAATTGGGAAAGTTCAAGTTGTGATCGGCCTGGAATTCGGGGCCCCAATCGATGTAGATATAGCTTGAGCCGAGCTTCAGTGAGGGGCGGGCATCGCTTGAGACCAGAACCAGTTCTTCTTCGAACAGTCTTTCGAGCTCGAAACCGGGCCGGCTTTGCGGTGTATACATGACACCGATATCGATCGTCCCTTCGATGAGATGCTGCATCAGGGCGTTCGAGAAGCCTGTCTGGGTGCGGATGGCGATATCCGGCGCCTGCTCCCGCATCCGCGCCAGCCAGTCGAGGAGAAATCCGTCCCAGAGACTGTACTGACCACCGACCGTCAGGGCGGCGCGGTAGCCTTCGGGCAGGGCGACTTCGAGGCGAGCCTGCTCCCACACCCTGACCATGGCGAGCGCGTGTTTGTGGAACTGGGCCCCCGCAGGCGTCAGTTGCGAACCGGTCTTGCTGCGCTTGAACAGGGTCTTGCCGAGGCGTTCCTCGAGCGCCTTGATCCGCATGCTGACCGTCGATTGGGTGATGAAGACCCGTTCTGCCGCCTCGACGAAGCTTCCCGTTTCGACCACGGCAAGGAAAGTTCGGGCCATGTCGACGTCCATTCAGACCTCGCTCGCCACCATCGCTGGTTGTATGATCTATCCATCGGAATAACGCATGTCAAAAGCCAAATAAATTCGTTTGTCGAATGATAGGCTTCGGCGCATACGCGGCGGCGAGCGACGCGTGGGCGTCGAACAGCGGAGAAATCCCCATGCCAGCCAGCAAGCCATCCAAACCCTCGAAGCCAGCCGGCAAGCCGAGCGGCAAGCCCAGCAAATAGTCCATTGCCGTAGAAGTCCATTCCAAGGCGTGAGGCGTCAATCGACGCCTTGACCGTTGCCTGAGGTATTGGTCCAAAAGGGCGTCCGAGACCTTCTCGGGCGCCCTTTTGTTTGCTATTCTACCAGTTTGTTATCTGTTTGTTCCAATTGATGTCGGCCATTCCTGAGGTCTGACGCTTGCGCGGCGGCGGGGTAGGTCCTATCGCTGCGGTAGCATTCTCCCTTTGCCATGGCGGCGAATCATGACCATGGATGTCGATTGGCGGCCTCTCGAAGGCTATGCGATGCTATCGGAAGACGCGATGGCCGTGCGAGCCAGCAGCTTTCTCGAGGTCATGCGGCGGCGGCGGAGCGTGCGGGGTTTTGCCGATCGCCCGGTGCCGCGCGGCGTGATCGCGGATTGCCTGAGGGTGGCGATGTCGGCGCCGTCGGGCGCCAATCTGCAACCCTGGCACTTCACCGTGGTCGAGGATCCGGCCGCAAAGCGGGAATTGCGGCTTGCAGCGGAAGCGGAGGAGCGCGCCTTCTATGAGGGCAGGGCGCCGGCCGAATGGCTCGAAGCGCTGGCGCCTCTGGGCACGGACGCCGACAAATCCTTCCTCGAGCCCGCGACCTTGATCGCGGTCTTCGCGCAGCGCTTCGGCGCATTGCCCGACGGCCGCAGGGTCAAGCATTATTACGTGGCGGAAAGCGTCGGCATTGCCGTCGGTTTCCTGATCGCAGCCCTGCATCAAGCGGGCCTCGCGACCCTGACCCACACGCCGAGCCCGATGGGTTTCCTGAACGAGATCTGCGGCAGACCCGAGAATGAAAAACCTTATCTCCTGCTGGCCTGCGGCTTTCCCGCGGAAGGCGTCAAGGTACCGGCAGCGGGCGGTACGCGGCGGCCATTCGAAGAGACCGTCGATTTTTTCTAGCCCGACAGCCGGCCGATCACCTTTGCCGCAACCGCGAGGTCGTCGGGTGTGTTGATGTTGAAGAAGGGATCGACCTCTTCGGCCACGAACTCGACGACCGCGCGGCGATAGTCGGCGGTCCATCGATCGACCTTGCGGACACCCTTTTCGGCGACGGCTTGCTCGAGGCTTGAGCGGAGGGCGAGCGGCCAGAGGCCGAAGACCGGGTGGGTTCGGCCCCGGCTCGAGGCGCAGGCGAGATCCGCCCCTTCCTCGCTGCATGCAGCCATCATTCGATCGACCAGATCTTCGGGGAAAAGCGGTGTGTCCGCGGCGACGCTCACCAGCCATGGGGTGTCCGGATGATGGATTTCGGCCCAGACCATGCCGGTCAGGACACCGGCGAGCGGTCCGGCATAACCACCGACGACATCGGCGACGACCGGCAGGCCGAATTCCTGGAAATGCGCCGGCTCGCTATTGGAATTGATGACCAGGGCAGCAACCTGAGGGGAGAGCCGTTCGATCGCATAGGCGAGGAGCGGCTGGCCAGCGAGGTCCATCAGGCATTTGTCGCCGCCGCCCATGCGCCGGGACCGGCCGCCGGCCAGAATGACGGCGACCACATCCGATCTCACGGGCGCTGGTCCGCGCTCGCCGCTTTTCGCCTGTGGCGGGCGGACTCCTCGGCAATGGCGTCGGGATCGATGTCGAAGATGATCCGATCCTGCCCGGAAAGGGCGAGGAAACGCTTGCCCCTGGCCCGGCCGATCAGGGTCAGGCAGGCCTCGCGCGCCAGATCGACGCCCCACGCGGTGAAGCCCGATCGGGAGATGAGGATCGGAATCCGCATCTGTACGGTCTTGATGATCATCTCCGAGGTCAGCCGGCCGGTCGTGTAGAAGATCTTGTCGTCCGGTGCGATGCCGTGCCGCCACATATAGCCCGCGATCTTGTCGACCGCGTTGTGCCGGCCGACATCTTCGAGATAGAGCAGCACGCGGTCCTCAGCGCAGAGGGCGCAGCCATGGATGGCGCCTGCCTTGAGGTAGAGCGAGGGCAGGGTGTTGATCGCGCGCTGGAGCGCGTACAGCCAGCTGGTGCGCAGGCGCGCCTCCGGGTCGAGCCTGGTTTCGGCAAAGGTTTCCATGATATCGCCGAAGATCGTGCCATGGGCGCAGCCGGAGGTTCTGACCTTCTTCTGAAGTTTGGCCTCGAAATCGGTTTCGCGTTCGGTGCGGACGACGACCACGCCGAGCTCCTCGTCATGGTCGATGCCGGTGACGTTGTCATCGGCGCGGAGCATGTTCTGGTTCAAAAGATAGCCGAGCGCCAGATAGTCCGGATGGTCGCCGATCGTCATCAGCGTGACGATCTCCTGACGATTGAGATAAAGCGTCAGGGCGCGCTCATGGACGATCGCCGCCTCGACCGGATTGCCGTCCTGATCGATCCCCCGGACGTTGCGGGTGAGGCGCGGGTCTTCGGGTTCGGGCAACAGCCAGGAATGCCCGATCCCTTTCGCATCGTTCCCGATCTGGTCCGGTCGTCTTGCCGCCATCAAGCTTTGCCTTGCCATCGGTGTTCGGATCGCCACATTAGCGCGTCTTCGAGGTCTGTCATTCCGGGACTGCATGAGTTCATCAAGACGTCGACCGCCGGCCCGTTCCAAGAAGCCGGCGTCTCCGCGCGCCAACGCTCGATCCGGTAAAAAAGCGTCGCCCAGGAAGATAGCAGACGGGCGGGCAAAACGCAGCCTGCTACGGCGGGCATTAGGCTGGATCCCGGCACTTTTCGTGGTGGGACTCGTCGGCTGGGTTGCCCTTTTCTTCCTCTTCGCACCCGATCTCCCCGACACGGCCGAGCTTTGGCAGGATGCCGGGCAGGCGAAGATCATCGTTCTCGCAAGCGACGGGGACGCCATCTCCGAACGTGGCGTCGCCGGCCGTCAATTCGTCGAGCTCAATGAGATCGCACCCACGGTTCCGGAGGCAGTGATCGCCACCGAAGACCGGCGTTTCTACAGCCATTTCGGCCTCGACGTGATCGGCACAGCCCGGGCGCTTATCCGCAACCTGATTGCCGGCGGCTATGTCCAGGGCGGCAGCACGATCACCCAGCAGCTCGCCAAAAATCTCTATCTCACGCCGGAGCGAAGTCTCAGGCGGAAGCTCGAGGAGTTGATGCTGTCGCTTTGGCTCGAGGCCCGGCTCGACAAGGACCAGATCCTCACCCTCTACCTCAACCGGGTCTATTTCGGCGCCGGCGCCTACGGCATCGAAGCCGCGGCCCAGCGCTATTTCAACAAGCCCGCGATCGATCTCGATCTTGCCGAATCCGCCATGCTCGTTGGACTCCTGAAAGCGCCCTCGAGGCTGGCGCCGACCAACGACATCGGTGCTGCCCGCGACCGTGCTGCGATCGTGCTGACGCGAATGGAGGAAGAGGACTTCATTACGACCGATGACGTGCAGCTTGCCGTGACACAGCCGGCGAGCCTCGCCGACACCAATGGCCAGGAGATGGCCGCCTATTTCGTCGACTGGGTGCTGGACGGGCTGAGCGAGTTCCTGGGCAAGCCTGAGCATGACATGATCGTCCGGACGACGCTCGATCCCGAATTGCAGCGGCATGGCGAGATCCGGGTCCGGCAGTCCCTCGACGGCGCCGGCCAGGCCGATCTCAATGGTGCTCTGGTTCTGCTCGACGAGAGCGGTGCCGTTCGTGCCATGGTCGGCGGCAGGAGCTACCGGACCAGCAGGTTCAATCGCGCCGTCAATGCCAAGCGGCAGCCGGGCTCCGCCTTCAAGCCCTTCGTCTATGCGGCAGCCCTCGAATCCGGGTGGGAGCCCTCAAGCGTCATCGATGATGTGCCCTTTACCATCGGCGACTGGCAGCCGCGGAATCCGGGTGGCGCCTTCGCCGGCAAGGTGACGCTCACCGAGGCGCTGGCGCGTTCGATCAACACGGTCGCGGTCCGGCTCGCCGATCGGGTCGGGCTCGATCGCGTCGCCTCGACGGCGCGGCGCTTCGGCATCGGCGACGATCTTCGCGAGGTGCCGTCGCTGGCATTGGGCACGTCGGAAGTGACCCTGATCGATTTGACCTCGGCCTTCGTGCCGTTCGCGGGCGATGGCATGCGCCGGCCCTATTTCGCGGTCGAGAGCGTCCACGATCAATGGGGCCGGCCGCTTTACAAGCATCGGGCGACGGAAGTGCCGGTGACCACGCCCGAGGTCGCGAAAGGCATGCGGACCATGCTGCAGGCGGTCGTCGCGAATGGCACCGGTAAGGCTGCAGCACTGCCCGACCGGACGGCCGCCGGCAAAACCGGCACGACCCAGGACGCGCGCGATGCCTGGTTCGTCGGCTTCTCGGGCTCCTATATCCTGGGGGTCTGGGTCGGCCGCGACGACAACCAGCCGATGCCGGGCATCAATGGCGGCAATCTTCCCGCAACCCTGTGGCGTCAGGTGATGCAGGCAACTCCTCCGCCGCATCGGGCACCTGCGGTCGTGGCGGGCGGAGCGACGGAGGGCGAACCGCTCCTGCATCAGCCCTGGATCAAGGAAGGCATGAATTGGATCGGCCGCAAGGTCAACGAGGCGATCGACAGCGTCGTCAATTGAACGCCGTCAATTGAACCCCGCAGGCTCAGCGGCGAAAGCTCTTCCATAGATAATGGATGAGCCAGAGCGGGACGACGATGACGGCACCGAGAAGGACGTAGGAGACTGCCCAGCCGGCGAACGAGCCGGCATTCTCGACGGCCTCGCCAAGCTGGCTTCGCGCGTAGGCCAGAATTTCCTGAGGCGTTACGTTGAAGTAGGCGAGAGCCATGCCGACCAGGAGCGACGCCAGCAGGAGCTTGATGATCGTGCCGATCGTAATGCGCGCCATCGAACCTATTCAGCCGCCTTCGACGACAGCGCCGGCATCGCCCGGGCGGCGCAGAATTTGTATTCCGGGATCTTGCCGAAGGGGTCGAGCTGGGGATTGGTCAGGAGGTTGGCGGCGGCTTCCGCAAAACAGAACGGGATGAAGACGACGCCTTCGGGAATGGCGCTGTCGCGTCGCGTGCTGAGCTCGATGGCGCCGCGGCGGGTCTCGATCCGGGCCTGGTCCCCGGCATCGAGCTCGAGCTTGTCGAGATCGGCCGGGTTCATTGCAACGAACGCCTCGGGCTCCAGATCGTCGAGGTTCGAGGCGCGTCGGGTGATGGCACCCGTATGCCAATGCTCGAGCGTGCGTCCCGTGGTCAGGATCAAGGGGTAGTTCGCGTCAGGCTGTTCGTCCGGCGGCAGCACGTCGGCCGGCACAAGCCTGGCGCGGCCGGATTCCGTCGGGAAGCGATCCTCGAAGACGATGCTTTGTCCCGGATGGTCCGGCGCCGGGCAAGGATAGGCGACAGCACCCTCCTTTTCGAGCCTCGACCAGGTGATGTTGTCGAATGAAGGCATCGCCTGCTTCATCTCGGCAAAAACCTCGGCGGGTCCCTGATAGTTCCAACCCAGACCGAGGCGCTTGGCGATCTCCTGGGTAATCCACCAATCCTCGCGCGCCTCGCCTGGAAGCGGCAAGGCGGCGCGGCCGAGCTGCACCTGCCGGTTGGTGTTGGTGACCGTGCCGGTCTTTTCGGGCCAAGCCGAGGCCGGCAGCACGACGTCGGCATATTTGGCGGTCTCGGTGAGGAAGATGTCCTGGACCACCAGATGCTCGAGTTTGGCGAGTGCTGCCCGCGCATGGCTCAAATTGGGATCCGACATCGCCGGGTTCTCGCCCATGATGTACATGGCTCGAATCTCATCGTCATGGATCGCGTCCATGATCTCGACCACCGTGAGGCCTTCCTGGTCGTTGAGCCTCGTGCCCCAGAGGCCCTCGAGCATCTCGCGATAAGCCGTGTCGCCGACCTTGTGGTAATCCGGAAACACCATCGGGATCAGGCCGGCATCCGAAGCGCCCTGGACGTTGTTCTGGCCGCGCAGGGGGTGGAGGCCCGTCCCCGGCCGCCCGGTCTGGCCGCACATCATGGCGAGCGAGATCAGGCAGCGGGCATTGTCGGTGCCGTGGACGTGCTGCGAGATGCCCATGCCCCAGAAAATGATGGCGGCCTCGGCACGGGCATAGATGCGGGCGACGGTGCGCAATGCTTCCGCTTCGATGCCGCAGATCGGCGCCATGCGTTCGGGCGCGAATTCGGCGAGATGGGCCTTGAGCTGTTCGAAGCCTTCCGTGTGCGCCTGCACATATTGCCGGTCGAACAGGTTTTCCTCGACGATGACGTGCATCAGCGCGTTGAGCAGGGCGACGTCGCTGCCGGGCTTGAATTGCAGCATGTGGGTGGCGTGACGCCGCAAGGCCTGTCCGCGCGGATCGGCGACGATCAAGGTGGCGCCGCGTTTTGCTGCCTGTTTGAAGAAGGTTGCGGCGACCGGGTGGTTTTCGGTCGGATTGGCGCCGATGACGACGATGACATCGGCGTGCTCGACCTCGTTGAACGCTGCGGTCACCGCTCCGCTGCCGATGCCTTCCATGAGGGCGGCGACGGAGGAGGCGTGGCAGAGCCTGGTGCAATGATCCACATTGTTGCTGCCGAATCCGGTGCGGATCAGCTTCTGGAAAAGATAGGCTTCCTCGTTCGAGCATTTGGCCGAGCCGAATCCTGCAAGCGCCTTGCCGCCATGGGACTGATGAACGCGTTGGAGGCCCCGGGCAGCGAGGTCGAGCGCCTCGTCCCAACCGGCTTCGCGGAAATGCGTGAAGGGATTGGCGGGATCGATATCCTCGTCGACCCGCTTGGGGACGCCGTCCTTTCTGATCAGGGGGCGCATCAGGCGTTCGGGGTGGGTGATATAGTCGAAGCCGAACCGCCCCTTGACGCAGAGCCGGTTGTGGTTGGCCGGGCCGTTGCTGCCGGAAACATGGCGGATCCGGTCGTCCTCGATGTGATAGGTGATCTGGCAGCCGACGCCGCAATAGGGGCAGACGCTGTCGACCTCGCGGTCCTGGGCGTGGTCGCCGATACCATGCGCGTCGACCAGTGTCGCCGGCATCAGCGCTCCGGTCGGACAGGCCTGGACGCACTCGCCGCAGGCGACGCAGGTCGAACCTCCCATCGGATCGTCCATGTCGAAGACGATTTTGGCGTGATGGCCCCGTTGCGCCATGCCGATGACATCATTGACCTGGACCTCGCGGCAGGCGCGAACGCAGAGATTGCACTGAATGCAGGCGTCGAGATTGACGCGCATGGCAGGGTGGCTCGAATCGGGACGCCATTGCTCGCGTTCCGGAAAACGGCTGGTCGTGGTCTCGACTCGGTCGGCCCATTGCCAGAGCTTGCTTTCCCGATCGTGGGCGACATCGCGCTTGGGCTGGTCGGCCAGCAGCAGTTCCATGACCATTTGCCGGGCTTTGCCGGCGCGTTCGCTTTGGGATCGGACTACCATGCCTGTCGTGGGCTTGCGGATGCAGGAAGCGGCCAGCACGCGTTCGCCTTCGATCTCGACCATGCAGGCACGGCAATTACCGTCGCCGCGGTAACCCGGCTCTGGCAACCAGCAGAGATGGGGAATTTCCGTCCCGTGTCGCTTGGCGACCTGCCAGATCGTTTCATCGGCGCCGGCATCGACCGGGACGCCATCAAGCTCGAAATTGATGGTCCGGCTCATGTTTCGGAGCGCGCTTCTTCGAGCGCCTCGTGAAAGTACTTGATCACTGACTTCAGCGGGTTGGCGGCGGCCTGGCCAAGGCCGCAGATCGAGGCATCGGTCATGACCTGACCGAGCTCCGTCAGAAGATCGACATCCCAATATTCTCGTTCCAACAGCTTGACCGCCTTTTCGGTGCCGGCGCGGCAAGGTGTGCACTGGCCGCAGGATTCGTCCTCGAAGAAGCGCATCAGGTTCAGTGCAGCGTCTTTGACGTCATCCGATGTCGAGAGAACCATGACCGCATGGCTGCCGATAAAGCAGCCATATTGTTCGAGCTTGCCGAAATCGAGCGGCAGATCGGCCATCGAGGCTGGCAGGATGCCTCCCGAAGCACCCCCCGGGAGATATGCCATGAATTCGTGGCCGGCCGCCATGCCCCCGCAGAACTCATCGATCAATTGCCTCACCGTGATCCCGGCGGGCGCAATCTTGACGCCGGGCTCGCGCACCCGGCCCGACACCGAAAACGATCGAAGCCCTTTCGAGCCGTTACGACCCTCGGTGGCGAAGGCTGCCGCACCTTTCTCCAGGATTGCAGGGACCCAGAAGAGCGTTTCGACGTTGTTGACTAGGGTCGGCCGGCCGAACAGACCCTGTTGCGCCACATAGGGCGGGCGATGGCGGGGGAGGCCCCGCTTGCCTTCGAGGCTCTCGATCATCGATGACTCTTCGCCGCAAATATAGGCACCTGCACCGCGGCGCAACTCGACGAAGCCAGGATCGATAAATCCGGCCTGCTCCAAAGCGGCGATGGCCTGGCCGAGCACGCGTTGCAGGCCCGGATATTCATCGCGCAGATAGATGAAGCAGCGCTCCGCGTCGATCACCCAGGCGGCGATCAGCATGCCTTCCAGAAACTGCCAATGGCCGGTTTCGAGATAGTAGCGGTCCTTGAAGGTGCCCGGCTCGCCTTCATCGGCATTGACGCAGAGGTAGCGCGGACTGCTGGCGTCGCGAACCAGACCCCATTTGCGGCCCGTCGGGAAGCCAGCACCACCGAGGCCCCTGAGGCCGGACTCGAGCAGGATATCGATGACTTGCTGGGGCGTGCGACCGCCGCTTCTGCAGGCTTCGAGCTGCGCAAATCCGCTATGGTTTCGAAACTCGTCCAGAGACCGTGTTTGAATCGGCTCGGGGCTGAAATCACCGGCCTCGATGACTTTTCGGATGGTCTGGAGCGTGGCCGGAGCGACGTGACGGTGACCGATTTCGGCGACGGGAGCTTGGGCGCATCGGCCCATGCAGGGAGCCCGGACGACGCGGACGTCGCCTGCATCGAACTGGTGCGTTAGCGTGTCTTGCAGTTTGGCCGCACCCATGAGGGCGCAGGTCAGGCTGTCGCAGACCCGGATCGTCACCGGCGGCGGTGCCGGCTGATTCTCGCGGACGACGTCGAAATGGGCGTAGAAGGTCGCGACCTCATAGACCTCCGTCTGGGCGAGCCGCATTTCCTCGGCGAGGGCCGCCAGATGCTGCACGCCGAGATGGCCATAGCGATCCTGGATCAGATGGAGAAATTCGAGCAGGTGATCGCGGCGGCGCGGCCGCTCGCCTAGAAGCGAATTAACGTCGTTGCGAGCCTGGGTTTCGACCTGACGCCCGCGTGCGGTTTTGCGGCCACGTTTCTTGCCCTTGCCGGGATGCCGCGGCCGTCCGCTAGCCGCCATTGCCGCCGCATCGGCGGGTTTGGTCGTCGTGGGCTCGGGATCGCTTGTGTTCATCTGCCCACTAGTCACACCGGGTCGGTTCCGTACTACACAGCCTCAGCCCAGTAGTCGTGGAAACCGTATTCACGAGCAAATACGATGATCGGTGTCAAGGCCGAGGATGGTGTCAACCACGGTGGACTTCTAGGCGGACGTGATCGCTCGGGCTTCAGTGCCAGCGTCAATCATCGTTCTGAATACGCCGCCGAAAACCCCGTCTTAGACGGCGACTAGGGGACGGCGACTAGGGGACGGCGACCAGGGGACGGCGGCTCGGGGGTGTGGACGATCAGGCTTCCGGGCCCGAGGCAACGGCTTCGAATTGCTCCCAGCTCTTGCCGGCGGCGACAACGCAGGTCCGGCCCGAAGGCGCGATGCTGAGGATGGTCCAGGTCCCGCTGTCGATCGACGAAAATACTTGCAACAGATTACCGTTCGACTGGATGCCCATCGAGACCGGGAACTCGTGATATTTGTTGTCGAGCTGACCGGCGAGGTCGCCATAGGTGTGACAAGGCAAATTGTCCGGCGCCCGCGGCTCGTCCGCGTGGGCGGAGGTCGTCGCGATCAGGCCCGCTGCCGAAAATGCGGTAACAACGAAAATTCGTGCGAATAGAGGTCCCGGGCGCATCGCGCTTTCTCCAGTCGGCGGCCGGACCAGCGGCGGCCTCGGCTGAAATGAATTAATGCATGGCAGCGCTAATGATTGGTTAACGCGCATCCGGCGTATCGGGATATCACCATTTTCATCTCGAACCGGCGAAACCCGATGGTCATGCCGCCGGACCCGGCAAGAGGCTGTCGGTCCAGCCGACGAGCCGATAGTAGACCAGGCCGATGGCCTCCCGCGTCGCGATATCGAGTTCGAGCAGGCCATCGACGATAGAGAAACGGGGGTAGGACGCATTTTCGCTTGGAGATAGATAGTCGACCGGCCAGGGCACGACGGGCCAGCCGACTTTGCGAAAAATACCGACCGAGCGGGTCATGTGCATGGCCGAGGTGACGAGCAGCCAGACCTCGCCAGGCTGCGGCTGGATCAATTCCTTGGCGAAAACGGCGTTCTCCCGGGTATTGCGGGACCGGTCCTCGAACATGACGTCCCCGGGCGGAAGGCCCAGCCCCGCGAAAACCTCCCGCGCGAGATCGGCGCCGGTCAGCGGGAAATCGCCGATGAAGCCATAGCCGCCCGTATAAACTTTCTTGGCCTTGGGGTACCGCCGGGCCAGCGTGACGAATTCGGTCAGCCGTTCCCCGGCGTCGCCGAAATGCGCAAACCCGTGCACGCTCATTCGCTTGAGCTCTTCCGGGCCGCCGAGAACGATAATGCCGTCGACCTTTTCCGGCGGGGTTGCGGGCCGCTCGAATCTGGTCTCAATCAGCGAGCCGAACCAGGCGCCGATCGGCAGGAGCCCGCTCAGCAGGAGAAAGCTTGCGGCGGCCAATGTCAGCCAGCGCGGCCAGCGCAGCTCCGTCAAGAGTGCGAGCAAGGCCCCGAGAAAGCAGGCCAGAACCAGCAGCGTGGAGGGGCGGGCGAGCACCCAGAAGAGTTTGGACGCGATGAATGCCAAATGGCTCGCCCGTTCGTCAGATTTCGCGTGAAGCGATCAGGGCTTTTGAGCGCCCGTGGCGTGCACATAAACTGCATAAAGCGAGGTCGTGCCGCAGATAAAGAGCCGGTTCTTCTTGACGCCGCCGAACGTCACATTGGCGACGACTTCGGGCACCAGGATCTTGCCCAGAAGCTCGCCGCCGGGGGTGAAGCAATGCACCCCGTCACCGGCGCTGGTCCAGACACGCCCATCGGTGTCGCAGCGAAAGCCGTCGGAGGCGCCGACATCGGGGGCGGCAAAGACCTCGCCGCCGGAGAGCTTGTTGTCCTCGCCGACCGCGAACTTCCGAATATGAAGGGGGCCGTTGGGATCGAAGCTCTTGCCGGTATCGGCGATATAGAGTGTCTTTTCGTCGGGCGAGAAGCAGATGCCGTTCGGATTGGTGAAATCGTCGGCGACGATCTCGAGCGAATCGGCCTTGGGATCGAATTTGAACACGTAATTCTTGCCGAGCTCGCTCACGCCCTTGTGGCCCTCATAATCCGAGGTGTGGCCATAGGGAGGGTCGGTGAACCAGATCGTGTCGTCGGATTTGACCACGACGTCGTTCGGCGAGTTCAGGCGCTTCCCCTGGTAGTTGTCGGCGATCACGGTGATTTTGCCGTCGTATTCGGTGCGCGACACGCGCCTGCCGCCATGCTCGCACGAGATCAGCCTGCCCTGATTGTCACGGGTGTGCCCGTTGGTATTGTTCGAGGGCTGGCGGTAGATGCTGACATGGCCTCGCGCGCCCGAAACGTCTGGGGTCCAGCGCATGATCCGGTTGTTGGGAATATCGCTCCACAGGAGGAAATCGCCGTCGCGAAAATAGACCGGGCCCTCGGCCCAGAGGCAGCCGTCATAGAGCTTCAGCAGCCGCGCGTTCCGATTGATCAGTCGCCGGAACGCAGGGTCGGTAATGACATATTCATCCACGGTGTCGCTCATGACGAAGCCTCTCTTCGGTTCATTGACGTTTTTCGAGCAGATCGGGCGGCGCTTGACGGCCCATCGGGCCGCTCCTACCGTCTGCGGGTCGCGCCCCGTGACTAAGCAGAACCGACCTTCGCCAGCAAGCCGTGTTCCGCCGGCGGGCCAAACTCAACAAGCAAGAATGCCGTCATGACAAAAGCCAGGAAGACTTACGAAGAACTCCGCTCCTATCGTTGGCTCGGTACCCCGGAACTGCGTTCGTTCGGCCATCGCTCACGCATGCAGCAGATGGGCTTCGGCCGCGAGGATTATGAGGGCCGCCCGGTTATCGGCATCATCAATACCTGGTCGGATCTCTCGCAATGCCATGTCCACCTCAAGGAGCGGGTCGAAGACGTCAAGCGCGGGGTCTGGATGGCGGGCGGCTTCCCGGTCGAACTGCCGGCACTCTCCCTCTCGGAAATGTTCGTCAAGCCGACCACCATGTTTTATCGCAACTTCCTCGCGATGGAGACCGAAGAACTGTTGCGCAGCCACCCGATCGACGGTGCGATCCTCATGGGCGGTTGCGACAAGACCACGCCCGGCCTCTTGATGGGGGCCTTCTCGATGGACATTCCAGCCATCTTCGTGCCCGCGGGGCCGATGCTGCGCGGTAATTGGCGGGGCAATATTCTGGGCTCCGGCTCGGATGTCTGGAAATACTGGGCCGAGCTTCGCGCCGGCAATATCGACGAGGACGACTGGACCGAGATCGAAGGCGGCATCGCCCGCTCGATCGGCACCTGCATGACGATGGGCACGGCCTCGACCATGACCAGCATTGCCGAGACGCTGGGCTTTTCGCTGCCGAACGCCTCCTCGATCCCGGCCGCGGATTCTGGGCACCCCCGGATGTGTGCTGCCGCCGGCCGCCAGATCATGGAACTCGTCTGGCAGGACATCAAACCCTCGGATATCGTCTCGACCAGCTCGATCGACAACGCGATCCGCGCCCACATGGCCTTGGGCGGCTCGACCAACGCCATGGTGCATCTGGTAGCGATGGCGCGCCGCGCCGGCGTCCATCTGACGCTCGACCGCTTCGACGAAATCGCCCGCGAGGTGCCGGTTCTGGCCAATGTCCGGCCGTCGGGCGCCTACCTCATGGAGGACTTCTTCTATGCGGGCGGATTGAGCGCGCTTTTGAACAAGCTCTCGCCGCTGCTCGATCTCGACTGCCTGACGGTGACGGGGCAAAGCCTCGGCGCCAATATCGAGGGGGCCGAGGTCCACAATGCCGATGTGATCTGCGATCTCGACAAGCCCGTGGCCAAAGAGGCGACGGCCATTCTCTACGGCAATCTGGCGCCGAACGGGTGTGTCATCAAACCCTCCGCGGCTGATCCCAAATTCCGCAAGCATTGCGGCCCGGCGCTGGCCTTCGAGGATTACAACCACATGGCCGCCGAGATCGACAGTGACGATCTCGATGTGACCCCGGACAGCATCATCGTCCTGAAGAACGCCGGGCCGGTCGGCGGACCCGGCATGCCGGAATGGGGCATGTTGCCGATCCCCAAGAAGATCCTGAAGCAGGGCGTGCGCGACATGCTCAGGATCTCGGATGCGCGGATGAGCGGGACCTCTTACGGCTCCTGCATTCTCCACGTCTCGCCTGAAGCGGCAATCGGCGGCACGCTGGCGTTCGTGCAGACGGGCGATCTGATCGACGTCGACATCGACGCCCGCAAGATCGAACTGCTCGTCTCCGAGGACGAACTGCAGCGGCGGCGGGCCGGTTGGAAGCCGCGGCCCGAGCCCTCAAGGGGCTATTGGAAGATGTTCCAGGCCCATATTACGCAAGCGCATGACGGCTGCGATTTCGATTATCTCGAAGGCTCCGAGCGGTTGCCCGAACCGGAGATCCACTGACCTTTCGCCGACTTGTTACTTTCCTGGCCGCCACGGTTTTTACGGCTGCGTCCGCAAATGCCAACACGATCGTTCTCGATCAGGTCGTCTTTGCGGCGGAGCACGGCGGCATCACCCTGATCGACGCCAGCGGCTCGGGCAGTCGCAACGATCCCTTCGTCGTCGTCGAGGAAATCACCGACGCCTCGCGCGCGATCCTCACCGTTCGCAACCTCGCCTCGAATTTCGGCAACACGCGCTACGTCCATAGCGGGCTCGGTTTCGTCCTCGTCAAGATCGTGCGCAACATGACGGACGAGCCCTGGTACGGCTTCGAGTTCGAATTGCGCGAAAAGCTCGACCGGGCCAGCGACCTGCTCGACGGCCTGTCCTTCGGGCAAGCCACGGGCGAGCATCGGTTTTTCGAATCCAGCCGCTATAAAACCATCGATACCCGCCTCGAGCCGCTCGATGCCATCCGCTTTTCCGGCGATATCGTGTTGCCGGGCGAAGCTGT